>CAMBNY010000033.1 GCA_945869165.1 Comamonas sp. lk
GCGTCCACGCACCCGGCGCCGGGTTGCAGGCGCGTATCAGGTCATAGACCACGTCAATATGGTTATTCCAGTGGATCTGCGACTCGGCCGCCAAAAACCATCCCTCGTAGCTGGCTTGCGATTCATCTTGCGCAATTTCCTGGTGCGTACCGGCCACTACCGCGTCCGCCGCTTCCAATAGTGCGCTCACACCTAGCGGGAACAGCTTGTTGAAATACAGCTCACCCAAAGTCTCGTCCGGGCCGATGTCGCAGCGCTTTTGCAAAATCACCAAGCCTTCGTCCAAGCCGTCGCTGGGCCTAAAAATGGTGAGGCCGGTTTCCTTTTCGCCGCGCGACATGGCCCAGCTGATGGCCGAAGGCCCACGGTATTTGGGCAACAGCGAAGGGTGGTATTGGATAGTGCCGTGCTTGGGCACGTTCAGTAGCGACTGCGGCGCAAATTGCACCACATAGGCCATCACGCCCAGGTCAGGCGCCAGCGCTTGCATGGCCTGGTGCGCGTCGTCGCCCGTCAGCTTGTCCAGCTGAAACACCTGCAAGCCGCGCGCTTGCGCTTCTACGCGCAAGGCGTCGGGCTTGGTGCCGGGCTTTTCCGGCCGGCAAAACACGCCCACCACCTCGTCGCCACGCGCTAAAAACGCTTCCAAGGCAGCTTTGCCGAAATCTTGTTGACCGATAAGCACGATACGCATGGCTTCCAACCTTGTAATAGCGGCGCAGGGCCGCGCGGCTTTTCTTAAATAACTTTGGCTTCGCGCAGCGCGCCAATGTCGGCAGCCGAGTAGCCTAATTGCCCCAGCACCTCGTCCGTATGCTCGCCCAGCAAGGGTGAGCGGGTGACTTCGGTAATGCTGTCGGACATCTTGATCGGGTTGCCCACAGTTAGGTATTTGCCGCGCTCGGGGTGGTCCACTTCCACCACGGTGCCGGTGGCGCGCAGCGAGGGCTCTTCGGCGATTTCCTTCATCGACAAAATCGGCCCGCAGGGGATGTCAAATTGGTTCAGGATGTCCATGGCCTCGAACTTGGTCTGGGTCATAGTCCACTCTTCAATGCGCGCAAAAATTTGCTTGAGGTGCGGCAAGCGCTTGGGCGGTGTCGCGTAGTCCGGGTGGGTAATCCAGTCTTCCTGGCCTATCACTTTGCACACCGCAGGCCACACGGCCGCTTGGGTAATGAAATAGATATAGGCGTTGGGGTCGGTCTCCCAACCTTTGCACTTGAGGATAGAGCCGGGCTGGCCGCCGCCCGAAGCGTTGCCCGCGCGGGGCACGGCATCGCCAAAAGGCGTGTCGGGGAATTGCGGGTATTCGTTCATGGTGCCGGTGCGGTCCAGGCGCTGCTGGTCGCGCAGCTTGACGCGGCACAGGTTGAGCACCGCGTCTTGCATAGGCGCCAAGACCTTTTGGCCGCGCCCTGAGCTATTGCGCTGAAACAGCGCCGCCACAATGCCCAGCGCCAGGTGCAAGCCGGTGCCCGAATCGCCAATTTGCGCGCCGGTGACCATGGGCGGGCCGTCGTCAAAACCGGTGGTGGAGGCCGCGCCGCCTGCGCACTGCGCCACGTTTTCATACACCTTGCAGTCTTCGTACTTGCCAGGTCCAAAGCCTTTGACCGAGGCCACAATCATGCGCGGGTTTAGCTCTTGGATGCGCTCCCAGGTAAAGCCCATGCGGTCTAAGGCGCCGGGGGCAAAGTTTTCTACCAGCACGTCGCAGGTCTTGATCAGCCGGTCTAACACTTCCTTGCCCTTGGGGTCTTTGGTATTGACGGTGATCGAGCGCTTGTTGTGGTTGAGCATGGTGAAGTACAGGCTGTCCACACCGGGAATATCGCGCAGTTGCCCGCGAGTGGCGTCGCCTTCACCGGCTTTTTCCACCTTGATCACGTCGGCGCCAAACCAGGCCAGCAACTGGGTGCAGGTCGGGCCCGATTGCACATGGGTGAAGTCGAGAATGCGTACGCCGTCTAATGCTTTGCTCATAGCTGAAGAATCCTTTGGAATTGCAAAAATCAGGTCTTTTTCGCGGTTTGCGGATTCAGCATGGTAATGCGTCCGCTCTCCGTGCCCGCTGTCTCGTCGATGACAGCGTTGATCAGGGTAGGTTGTCCGCTTGCGATAGCGGCTTCCATCGCCTCTTGCAATTGGGCTGGGGTGGTAGCTTGTACGCCTACCCCACCAAAAGCTTCCATCATTTTGTCATAGCGCGCGCCCTTGACGAAAACCGTGGGCGCCACGTCCGCGCCGCCCGATGCGTTGACGTCGGTGCCGCGATACACCCCGTTGTTATTGAAAATCACTATGCAGATCGGCAGGTGGTAGCGGCAAATCGTCTCCACCTCCATGCCGCTAAAACCAAAGGCGCTATCGCCTTCGATGGCAATCACCGGTTTGCCGGTCACCACGGCGGCGGCGATGGCAAAGCCCATGCCGATGCCCATGACGCCCCAGGTGCCCACGTCCAGGCGCTTGCGCGGCTGGTACATATCCACGATGCTGCGGGTGAAGTCCAAGGTGTTGGCGCCTTCGTTGACCAGAATCGCGTCCGGGTGCGCCTTGATGACGGAGCGCACCGCGCTCAGGGCGCTGTGGAAATTCATGGGCGAGGGGTTTTTCGCCAGCGTCTCGGCCATTTTGGCCTGGTTGGCGTCGCGTTTGCTAAACACCGGGCCGGTCCAGTCCGCCGGGGCCTTGGGCCAGTGGCTGCCCATGCCGGCCACCAGCGCCGCCACGCACGAGCCGATGTCGCCCACCAGCGGCGCGGCAATCGCCACATTGCTGTCCATCTCAGTGGGCGAGATATCTATTTGTATGAATTGCTTGCCGATGGGCGTGCCCCAGGTCTTGCCTTTGCCGTGGGATAGCAGCCAGTTCAGGCGCGCGCCTACCAGCAGCACCACGTCCGACTCGGCCAACACATACGAGCGCGCCGCCGAGGCGCACTGCGCGTGGGTATCGGGCAGCAAGCCCTTGGCCATGGACATGGGCAAATAGGGGATGCCCGAAGTCTCCACCAGCGCGCGGATGTCGGCATCGGCCTGCGCATAGGCCGCTCCCTTGCCCAACAAAATCAGCGGGCGCTTGGCGCTTTTGAGCAGGTCTAAGGCGCGGGCTACTGCGTCGGGGGCCGGGATCTGGCGTGGCGCAGGGTCTACCACCTTGATGAGTGAGGCCGCGCCCTTGGCGGCGTCCATGGTCTGGGCAAATAGCTTGGCCGGCAAATCTAAATACACGCCGCCGGGCCGGCCCGACAAAGCCGAGCGGATAGCGCGCGCAATGCCCACGCCAATGTCCTCGGCGTGCAGCACCCTAAATGCGGCTTTGCATAAAGGCTTGGCAATCGCCAGTTGGTCCATCTCTTCGTAATCACCTTGCTGCAAATCCACAATCTCGCGCTCGCTAGAGCCGCTGATCAAAATCATCGGAAAGCAATTGGTGGTGGCATTGGCCAGCGCCGTCAGGCCGTTCAAAAATCCCGGTGCCGACACGGTAAGGCAAATACCCGGTTTTTGCGTCAAAAAGCCCGCCGCCGCTGCGGCATTGCCTGCGTGCTGCTCGTGGCGGAAGGAAATGACGCGCATGCCTTGCCCCTGCGCCATGCGCGTCAGGTCAGTAATCGGGATGCCCGGGAGGCCGAAGATGGTGTCGATGCCGTTGAGCTTGAGGGCATCAATGACTAAATGGAATCCGTCGATTTGCGCGCCGGAATCGGCAACGGCGTGGTTTTCCTGAGGGCTGGTTGCGGTCATGGCTTGGCTCCGTGAAGAAATGGATGGCTCGGTTTTCCACCGGCTGTACTTAGTACCTGACTCCCTGGTCTGGCGCCTGTATTCCCCGCCCAGCCGGGCCGAATGCAGTCTTGGCGCAGTGCACCAGGCGCGGCTATTGGCGCTAGGAATTCAGCCTGTGAAACTCACTCTCGCATAGTAGGCTCTTGCGCGGCAAATTTCGAGAGGGTAAATACCTAGGGAAGGTCTGCATAAGCCCGTCATCGCGAGGAGCGCAGCGACGCGGCGATCCATCAGCGCAAGATGGGCAGGCAAAATTGGATTGCCTCGCGTGCGCTCTCAATGACGTGGCTGGACTTATGCGAAATCCTCGCCCCCACCTTGGCCACCGTATTACGCATCCAAACCCCTGCTAAAACTTCAAGCCGATGGTAATTTATCATTGAAAATTAAACGTAATGCGTTAAAATTTCAATGATGATAGATCGCCAGGCCCTTTCCACGCTCTCGCAACGCCTCCATGAGTCACCGGCGGTGGTGTTGCTCGGGCCGCGCCAGGTGGGCAAAACCACCTTAGCGCTTCAACTGGCTAGCACTTGGCCTGGGGGCGCCACCTACCTGGATTTGGAGCGACCGGCCGACCGCATGCGCCTTTCAGATGCGGATGCGTTCCTACGTGCCCAGGGTGGCAAACTGCTTATCTTGGACGAGATCCACCGCATGCCCGGCTTGTTTGAAGTCTTGCGCGGCATCATCGATGCGCGTCGTCGTGGCGGGCAGCGTTTTGGCCATTTCCTGCTTTTGGGATCGGCCTCGCTGGACTTGATGCAGCAAAGCAGCGAGACCTTGGCCGGTCGGGTCGTGTATCTTGAAATCGGGCCGGTGCACGCCTTGGAGTGGCCCGCTGCTGATTTGGATACGCTGTGGCTGCGAGGCGGTTTCCCCGACAGCCTGCTGGCTGCAAGCGATGCAGCGAGCCTGCGCTGGCGCGAAGACTTTGTGCGCAGCTACTTGCAGCGCGATGTGCCCATGTTTGCCCCGCGTCTGCCCGCCGAAACCGTGGGCCGCTTGTGGACCATGCTGGCCCACCAGCAAGGCGCATTGCTGCAACAAAGCCGCCTGGCCAGTGGCCTGGGCGTAAGCAGCCCGGCGGTCGAGCGCTACGTCGATTTGCTCGTGGACTTACAACTGGTTCGACGTCTGCGCCCCTGGAGTGGCAATGTGGGCAAGCGCCTAGTTAAAGCGCCCAAGGTGTATGTGCGCGATGGCGGCTTGGTACATGCGCTATTGGGGCTGGGTAATTTGCACGATCTGGCGGGCCATCCGGTGTGTGGGCCCAGCTATGAAGGCTTTTGCATTGACAACCTGATGGCCGCCGCCAGCCCCAACTGCACGGCTTACAGCTACCGCACCCATGCGGGCGCGGAGATCGATCTGCTGATCGAGCGCGCCGGACAACCGTGGATGGCCATCGAAATCAAACGCTCCACTGCACCGACCTTGAGCAAAGGCTTTGACATTGCTTGCGCAGACCTGAACATCGCACAGCGCTATGTGGTCTATCCCGGTATCGAACGCTTTGCGATGCGCTACGGCGCGCAGGCGATTGGGCTGGTGGAATTGATGAAGGTGCTGCGCAAGGGCTGATACACATTCCAAGCGCCACTACGTCCACCATGCCCTGGCACGCCAGCCTCCAACTCGACTACGCCTTAGAGCAAGGGCGCAGCGTCGCGCGCCATCAGCACAGCGGGCCTTTGCGTATTTTGCAAAGCCTCTACCCGGAGGGCGATGCGGTCTGCCACAACGTGTTGGTGCATCCGCCGGGCGGCCTGGTCGGGGGCGATACGCTGGAGCTAGACATCCACGCCGCCGCCGGCAGCCACGGCTTGATGACCACGCCAGGCGCCACCCGTTTTTACCGCGCGCAAGATGCCCCGGCCCGCCAGATCACTCGGCTGCAATTGGACGAAGGCGCGCGCTTGGAATGGCTACCGCAAGAGACACTGTGCTACAGCGGCTGCCGCGCTGAAAACACCCTGTCCATGGAGATTGCGCCCGGTGCCGAACTGATGGGCTGGGACATCACCGCGCTAGGCCTGCCGCACGCCGGTTTGCCTTTTGAAAGCGGCTATGTGCAGCAGCAATTGCAATGGCCCGGCGTCTGGTTGGAGCGCGCCCGCCTGGCCGCGGATGATGCGCTGCTGATGCAGGGCCGCGCTGGCCTGGCCGGCTTGCGCTGCACCGCCACGCTCTACCTGGCCTGCGGCACACCGCTTACCCGCACTGCTAAAGAGGCTGCGCTCGACGCCGCGCGTGCGCTGATTGCCGACCACCGACTTTCCGCCAGCGCGGGCGCTACCAGCCCCAACCCGCACACCGTGCTGGTGCGCGTCTTGTCCGACCAGGTGGAGCCCTCGGTGCAATTGCTGCGCGCCATCCGCCTGGCTTGGCGCCAGGCGCACTGGCAACTGTCCGCCGCAGCGCCGCGTATTTGGGCGATGTAGGCGCGCTTGTGGCCTAAGCCCAAGGCGCACCAAAGCGAGGCGAGTGCACGCATTAAGGAAGTGGCGACACCATTTCGGTGCGCGCGCATATTTGGTGCACCACTATCGCGCAACAACGGTTTGATATGGGGGCAATGCCGAGATGCCAGCCAAATAGGCAGCACATAGGCAAGGCCTCGCTTCACAAGGGCAGGCTTGGCAGAAACCGTGCCGTAGGCGCCTGGGCCTGGCACCCACTCTTGCGGCATGTAGATTGCTAAGTGAAGTCATGGACTGCCGCGTCGCTAACGCTCCTCGCAGTGACGGGTGAGGTGCGCGTTGCTTGTGGTGGCGATGGCAAGTGCGTCATTGCGAGGCCGAAGGCCGTGGCAATCCATTTGGGTATGAATCAATTCAAATGAAATAAAGTAAATAGAAGTGTTCTATGGAACTGACCCCCCGCGAAAAAGATAAGTTGTTGATCTTCACCGCCGCTTTGCTGGCCGAGCGGCGCAAGGCGCGTGGCCTCAAGCTCAACTATCCCGAGGCCGTGGCCCTGATCAGCGCCGCCGTTATGGAAGGCGCGCGCGATGGCAAGACGGTTGCGCAACTCATGAGCGAAGGCCGCAGTGTGCTGACGCGTGCGGATGTGATGGACGGCATCGCCGAGATGATCCCCGACATCCAGGTAGAAGCCAGCTTCCCCGATGGCACCAAGCTGGTCACCGTGCACCAGCCTATTGTTTAAGCCCGCGCCGCAAGCGCGCGTACGCCACCATGAATATCTTTAAGCAAAGCGGTAGCACTTGGCACTCCTGCAGCGCCTGGCCATATACCGCGCAGCCTTCGAGCCACCTCTTCAACATGTACCCCGCCTCTTTTAGGAGAACCGTATGACTTTGCGTCCCTTGCGACCTTTGTTCCCCGCTTTGTTGACGCGTTCAAAGCCCGCATTGCGCAGCGCCGCTGTGGCCCTCGCGCTGCTAGCTGCCCATGGCCTGGCGCTGGCCCACGAAGGCCACGGCATGCAGGGCAGCCACTGGCACGCTACCGATTTGCTGGGCCTCGTGTTCGGCCTGGCGGTCGCGGCGCTGGTTTGGCGTTCGCGGGGCGGTAAGTAAGCCATGGTCCCCGGCGAAATCTTGATCGACGCGGGCGCCCACGCGCTCAACAGCGGGCGGCGCACTTGCACGCTGCTGGTTAAAAACACCGCAGACCGGCCCATACAGGTCGGCTCGCACTACCACTTTGCCGAAACCAATGCCGCGCTGGGCTTTGACCGCAGCGCCGCGCGCGGCATGCGGCTGAACATTGCATCGGGCTCGGCGGTGCGCTTTGAGCCGGGGCAGGAACGCACGGTTGAGTTGGTGGACTTTGGCGGCGACCGTGTGGTCTATGGCTTTCAGGGCCTGACCCAAGGCAAACTCTAAAAGGATTGTTTTCATGGCAAGCATAGACCGGCGTGCCTACGCCGAAATTTTTGGCCCCACCGTGGGCGATCGGGTGCGTTTGGCCGATACCGATTTGCTGATCGAAGTGGAGCAAGACTTCACCTTGCGCGCTGGTGGCTATGGCGAAGAAGTGAAGTTTGGCGGCGGCAAAACCATACGCGACGGCATGGCCCAAAGCCAGCGCACGCGCGCTGAAGGCGCGGTCGATTGCGTCATGACCAATGCGCTGATCTTGGACCACACCGGCATCATCAAAGCCGACATCGGCCTGGCGGGAGGGCGCATCGTCGCTATCGGCAAAGCGGGCAACCCGGACACGCAAGCCGGCGTGGACATCATCATCGGGCCGGGCACAGAAATCATCAGTTGCGAAGGCAATATCGTCACCGCTGGTGGCATCGACTGCCATATTCACTTTATCTGCCCGCAGCAAATCGAAGAAGCGCTGGCCAGCGGCGTTACCACCATGATGGGCGGCGGCACTGGCCCGGCCACCGGCACTTTTGCCACCACCTGCACACCCGGCCCTTGGAACATAGAGCGCATGCTGCAAGCGGCAGACGCCTTCCCCATGAACCTGGGCTTTTTTGGCAAGGGCAATGCATCGCTTCCCGCTGCTTTGCACGAGCAAATTGACGCGGGTGTGATCGGCCTCAAACTCCACGAAGACTGGGGCACCACGCCTGCTGCCATTAGCAACTGCCTGGACGTGGCCGACGCCACCGACACGCAAGTGGCCATCCACTCGGACACGCTCAATGAATCGGGCTTTGTAGAAAACACCATCGCTGCGACCAAGGGCCGCACCCTGTGCGCCTTTCACACCGAAGGCGCAGGCGGCGGGCATGCGCCGGACATTTTGAAAGTAGTGGGCCAAGAGAACTTCTTGCCCAGCTCCACCAACCCCACCATGCCCTACACCGTCAACACCTTGGACGAGCATGTGGACATGCTGATGGTCTGCCACCACCTAGACGCGGGCATTGCCGAAGACCTGGCCTTTGCCGAAAGCCGCATCCGCAAAGAAACCATTGCCGCCGAAGACATGTTGCACGACATGGGCGCCATCTCCATGATGAGCAGCGACAGCCAAGCCATGGGCCGCGTGGGCGAAGTCATCATCCGCACCTGGCAAACCGCTGACAAAATGAAAGCCCAGCGCGGCTGGCTCAGCCCCGAAGCGGGCCGCAGCGAGGCCACCGAAAAAGACAGCCGTAACGACAACTTCAGGGCCAAGCGCTACATCGCCAAATACACCATCAACCCCGCGATTGCGCACGGCATCAGCCACGAAGTGGGCAGCATCGAAGTGGGCAAATGGGCGGACTTGGTGGTGTGGAAACCGGCCTTTTTTGGCGTCAAGCCCGCGCTGGTGCTCAAAGGCGGCTTTATCGCCCTGGCCGCCATGGGCGACCCCAGCGCCTCTATCCCCACGCCCCAGCCGGTGCACTACCGGCCCATGTTTGGCGCCTTTGGCGGCGCGCTAACACGCGGCTCGCTCACCTTTGTGTCGCAGGCCGGATTGAGCGGCGGTATCAAGGACCGTTTTGGCCTGGCCAAACCCCTAGCCGCCATCAAAAACGTGCGCGGCATACGCAAACAGCACATGCGCCTGAACAGCTATTTGCCCACCATGGAGATCGACGCCCAAACCTACACGGTGCGCGCCGACGGCCAACTCCTGACCTGCGAGCCGGCCGTCAAATTGCCTATGGCACAACGTTACTTTTTATTTTGAAATTCGTCATTGCGAGGCCGAAGGCCGTGGCAATCCATGCATTCGTTTTGAGGTCGAGGGCCGTGGCAATCCAAGTCAATCGGTAGGCTTTTGAAAAAGGAGTTTGGTTTCTGAGGCGTTGGCGTAAATCAACATACCATTGGGTGCGGGCTCTACATGGAGTTCGTCGCCTAGCGAAACCTGGAGACGCTGGCACAAGGCCTCTGGAAGAATGATTCCGATCTCGCCATCCACGTCAATCAATTTCAGTTCAATCATTGAAACCTCCTTTGCTACAGCAACACTATAACTATGACAAGCCTCAAAGTATCCAAACTAATTCCCCAAGGCCAAGGCCTGGCGCCCGTGATGGTCAAGCGGGCGGCCACGCTGGAGTTGGACTGGGATGTTCGGCAAAAAAGCCGGTTTGAAGCCACCGATAGCGCCGGGCGCAGTATTGGTGTGTTCCTGCCGCGCGGTACGGTGTTGCGGGGCGGGGATGTATTGGTAACCGAGGACGGTTCGCTAGTGCGCGCTATCGCCGCGCCGCAGGCGGTGTTGAAGATTACGCACTGCACGCAGCACGGCACGCCCTACGACTTGATACGCGCCGCCTACCACCTGGGCAACCGGCATGTGCCCATTGAATTGAAGCCCGACCACCTGAAGATCGAGCCCGACCATGTGCTGGCCGACATGTTGCGCGCCATGCATCTGATCGTGCACGCGGTAGACGAAAGCTTTGAGCCGGAAAACGGCGCCTATGCCACCGGCGGGCACGCGCATGGGCACAGCCACGGAGGCCATGGCGACCATGACCACGAGCACAAACACGAAGGCCACGACCACGCGCATGCACATGATGTCCAAGCGCATGACCATAGGCACGAAGGCCATGGTCCCGATCACGGCCATACGCACTAGAGACACTGTGCAAGCCCTCAAAGCCGTCATTGCGAGGCCGAAGGCCGTGGCAATCCATGGGTTCATGGACTGCCACGTCGCTGCCGCTCCTCGCAGTGACGGGACTAGTGCGCGTCGCAGTGACGGGACTAGTGCGCGTCGCAGTGACGGGACTAGTGCGCGTCGCAGTGACGGGAATGTTGCGCGCTGCAGTGACGGGACTTTTTCGCGCCGCAGTGACGAGATTGCCGCTCCCCATGCTTGACACCAGCCTCTTGCAGCTCATGTGGCTGGCATCGCCGGCTTTGCCTATTGGGGGGTTTTCGTATTCCGAGGGGCTGGAGGCGGCGGTGGATACTGGCTTGGTGCGCGACGAGCACGAGGCTGCGGCTTGGTTGGTAGAGCAATTGCAACTGGGCCTGGCGCGCGCCGAGCTGCCGGTGTTGGCCCAAGCCTGGCAGGCTTGGCAGGATGGGGATGCAGCGGCGATAGAGGCGCTCAACGCCTGGGTGCTGCAGACCCGCGAAAGCGCCGAGCTGCGTGCCCAGACCGAGCAAATGGGCCGCTCTTTGCTGGAATGGCTGCGCAACCACACCACCGCGCCGCCAGCGCACATAGAGCAACTCGCCGCCCACAGCCCCAGCTACCCGGTGGCCTTTGCGCTAGCGGCCTACAGCACCCAAGCGCCGCAGCGCGCCTGCCTGCTGGCCTATGCCTTTGGCTGGGCCGAAAACATGGCGCAGGCGGCTATCAAATCGGTGCCGCTGGGCCAAAGCGCGGGCCAGCGCATCTTGTCCTCGCTCAGCGCCGCCATACCGCCTGCCGTGGACCACGCGCTGAGCCTGCCCGCGGGCGCGCAACAATCGTTCTCGCCCATGCTGGCCATCTTGTCGGCGCAGCATGAAGTGCAATATTCCCGCCTGTTTCGTTCGTAAAAAGCCCCTGGAGAGAAGTCCCATGTCCGCACTGCACCACATCGCCCACCGCACCAAAAAATTACCACCCCTGCGCGTAGGCATAGGCGGCCCCGTGGGCTCGGGCAAAACCACTTTGCTAGAAATGCTGTGCAAAGCCATGCGCGACAAGTACGACCTGGTGGCCATCACCAACGACATCTACACCAAAGAAGACCAGCGCCTGCTCACCGTGAGCGGTGCGCTGCCGGCCGAGCGCATCATGGGCGTAGAGACCGGCGGCTGCCCGCACACCGCCATCCGCGAAGACGCGTCCATCAACCTGGAAGCCATAGACCGCATGCTGGTGGACTTCCCCGAGGCGGACATTGTGTTTATCGAAAGCGGCGGCGACAACCTGGCCGCCACCTTCAGCCCCGAACTGTCGGACCTGACCATCTACGTGATTGACGTGGCAGCGGGCGAAAAAATCCCCCGCAAAGGCGGCCCCGGCATTACCAAGAGCGATTTGTTCATCATCAACAAAACCGACCTGGCCCCCCACGTAGGCGCCAACCTGGACGTGATGCACGCCGACACCACCCGCATGCGCAGCACCCCCAAAGGCCTGCGCCCTTTCGTCATGACCAACCTGAAAACGCTAAGCGGGCTGGGGGAGGTGGTTAGTTTTATTGAGACTAAGGGGATGTTGGTGGGGTAAGGTCCGTCCGGAAAAATCCCTTTAGGCTTCCCCAGGCTGCCGCAAGAGCGAATAGATATATCAGCCTTTTGATTGCCAAGAGGGCTTACTTAGAGTTTGCCTTGTTCTCAAGTGCTTGCTGGGTGGCCTTCAGTAATTCCGCCGCTTGTTTTACTTGCTCTGAAGTTTGCTTCAATTGCTCGGCCACTTGAACGTTGGCTGTCGCTGCGCCGTGACCTGAATCGTATGCCGCAATCATGGTTTGCGTGTTTGCGATCACCACGCCTACGATACCAATCAATGCGCCAATGCCCGTGGTGTAGACCGCAATCCGCACACTGCGCGCCGATTCCTTCATATCAGCACTCAATCCTTTTGTTGCTTCGCGCATTTCAAGAATGGCGCGATCAATTCGCTCGCCAAAGACATCCAAGCGTGCCTCCGTCTTGGCCTCAGCGGTGCTCACCCGCGCATCCGACTTGGCTTGAGCCGCCTCTAGGTGCGCAGTCATTTCTTCTCGTGTCATCGGGTTCATGGGTGTATTTTGCTCCGAAATTGAATCAACTGGAGAGAAACTTGAATCTTGAAAATTAATAACTTGCCCCATCAGTGCCTCCATCCTCTTGGCGCCCCAGTGGCTGAATTTCCACAACTTGTTCCAATTTCGGTGTAGAGTGTTCTTGAGTCAATTTTTTAATGGCGATTTGCTTTTTCTCTTCTAACTCCTGTTGTGGTACGTCATGAATTTCTATATATGTGCACCTCTCGCACTTATATATTCTATAAATATAGCTTCCTCGATTATCAAAAAACAAAAAATTATTAACGGGGATAGATGAAAACAAATCCCCGGGCTCCAAAAAACCCATGGATTGCATTTGAAGATCTCCGTGTCCATATCGACAATTTGGTATTATATTCATCATTTTCTATTTAATTACTGAAGTAGGATTGCATGACGTCGAAGGCTTTTTGGCTATAAGAGATTAAAAATTCAGCCTTTTGTGCGGTGTCCGTAAATTCACCAAATCGCTGTAGTTTGTTAAGAAATGAAGATACCAAGGGTTCGTTTATATGTTCCTTAAATAACTCTTTGTTTACTACTACTCCTCCAAGTCCAGCGACTAGTGCCTCTTGCATGGCCTTTACGCCTCTAATGTTGTATGCGTCAACTGCATTTTCCATGCGCGATAAATGGTAAATAATTGTTTCTTGAATTGCTCCTTGAATTTGGCTCCTTTCAGTCTCGGTTCGCAATTCTGCCAAAAGTTTTTTAATCTCATTAATATCCTTAAGGGGGAATTCCGTTTCTTCGCTTGGCAGAATTTCACTGCAGAAACTCAAAGTGGTCAGGTATTCGATTTTTAAAAACTGTTTGGCGCGACCCCACCTATCATTCAAAAAAAGTGGTGAAATTGCCTCCTCTAGGTGAATTATTGCGCTGTCGTATAGGATGGGTGAGAAGTTCAACTTCACCATTCCAGTTTTTATCAAAGTTAATTGGTTTCGGACATTTTTCAAATTTTCGACAATTTCATACGCTAAATATCTCTCCTCTGTACTTCTTAAATAAAAAGCTTCAGACCAAACGGCGAGCGCAGGATACTGATCTGTATAAGCAGCATTATTGGCTAACCCGTTGAATAATTTATGTAATCTAGATGCGGCGTTATAGTGCGTTGGCATTAAAACTCCCTTATAAATATTTAAGAATATATTTAATCAGCGTTGCACAAGTGGCTTCATACGTTGAACACTGCATTTGAGGATTTTTTAAAAATCAAACGTAAATCTTGGTACTCAAATCTTTGCTCACACTTCACCACCCCCGGCGCCCACAACACCGGTCTCTGCTGCACCGGGTCCGAGGCCGGGTTGCCAAACAGGCGCACGCCCTGGTAGACCCACCAGGCGCGCAGCGCCGTCATGCCGTCTTCGCGGCACAGGCTTTGCAAGATGCGGTCTGCCGCTTCGCGGTGGATGGTGTGGTCCAGCAGGCCTTCGCGCATCAGCTGGTACAGCGCGTCATGCACCAGCGAGCCGCGCATAAAGTTGCGCGTGTCCAGCGTCGGGCCCGAGGGGCCGTCCCAGGCGTAGCCTTTGGCGATGCGCAGCGCGCCTTGCGGGTCCAGGGCGATGTAGTCATTGGCCACCGCCGCTGCCGGCCCGATGCTGATCACTAGGCTATAGCCCTCTTGCAGCTGGTAGCGGTAGCCGTCCTTATAGGCAATCCCCCTCACGCCCGCCCCCCAGCCCCAGCCCCCGCGCACCCCCACCCAGCGCGTGGCACGCAATGAGCGCAGCAGAGCAGAGCGGGCATGGGTTTGGATTGGTAATGATTGCTAAAAAGGTAATCGTTACCTTATCACACCGCCGCGCCAGGCGGCATGCGGTGAAACCCTGTGGCGCGCAAGAAAAAGCCAGCGCGGGGCTGGCTTGGGGTGGGGTGCTTGGGTCTGTGGGCGCTAGGGCGCTGGCGGGCGTGTGGGCCGCAAATTGGGCAGCCTCACTTTTTGCGCCTGCCTCCAGTCCAGATGCACGGTGGAGTCGTGCGACTCCCAGTAAGCGCGTTCCTGCGTCTTGGTCTCGAACTTGGGTATGGCCTGCTTAGCGGTCTGATTGGTCATAAATACTGCGCTCCTTTTTGTGCATGTCTTGCGCCTTGTAGCGCGCAATGTCCGCAGGCGTATGCACTCGCGCTACTTCGCCTTGCTAAGCCTGCGCCTCAGCCTCCGGCCACAGGCTGGGAAAGTAAAAGCGCAGTGCGTGCTGCGGTACGCCTAGGCGCACTTTGCCGTAGGGGGTGTCCGATAGCAGTAGGCCGCGCTTTAGCAGGGCCGCCACTTGGGCGGTGGCCAAGCGTTCGCCCAGGCCGAGCATGGCTTTGAAGTCGGCGCGCTCTAGGTCGGATTGGGTGGCAAAAAGGTAGTGCAGGGCGCGCAGTGCTTCGCGCCGTACGCCTTGGCGCACTACTTGTTCTTCGTAGGCCAGGCAGGCGGCGATGCGTTCTTTCATGCCCAGCGGCGCTAGCTGGCCGGCCATGAAGTCCACCTGGTCTATGCATACGTCCAGCACGTAGCCGATCCAGGCCAGCAGGCCCGCTTCGCTGAGGTTGCCGCGCCCGTCGAGGTCGCCGGCGCGGGCTTCGTCGGCAGCGGCTAGGTGTGCGTAGTAAGCCGCTTGGGTGCGCGCAAACCCGCGCAAGGGGGACCACAGTCCGTTGCTAAGGCCCATGTGGCTGAGCACCAGGTGGCTGTGCAGCCGGGCGACGCGGCCGTTGCCATCGACAAAGGGGTGTATCCAGGCTAGGCGTTGGTGTGCTGCTGCCATGGCCAGTACTTGCATTTCGCCACGCCGCACGTGGCCGTACACATCGGCCCAGCGCTGCATGAAGGCGGGCAGTTCTGCGGCAGTGGGTGCGGCATGGCGCCCCACGCTGACCTCGCGTTGGCGCATGCGCCCGGGCACGAATACGGAAGTGTCTTTGCCCTTGCCTTGTATGCGGTCGGCGTCGGGTAAGCGGGCAAATAGGTCTTGGTGGATATCGCACACCGTTTGCGGCGACCAGACTTGCTGTGCCGTCCATTGCGGCCCCAGGGTTTCCAGCTGGGCTTCGGTGGCCATGTGCGCCAAGGCCAGGCGTTGGCGACGCGCTTTGTCGGCGTCTTGTGCGTAGTCTTTGCGCAGGGCTTGTTCGATTTCCAGGGGCAGTGTGTGCTGGCCTTCAATGCGATTGGAGTAGTACGAGTTCATGGCCCGAAGCAACTGGCGCAGGCCCGGCAGCGCACCGGCCAGGCTGGCCCCGGATAGGCGGTCGGCCTTGCGGATGAGTTCGTGTGCCCGCTCCAAGGCGGGCCCCAACCGCAGCTCGGACGGCAGCAGCGGCTCCATCTGCGAGGGATGGTCGTAAAGCGAGAATTTTTGCGACTTTGTCATGTGCTTTAAGTATATGACTTAAAACACTTTTATTGTATTAATGCGAGATTTTTTGCGACTTCATCTGCGCCGACTTACCCCCGCGTATTCGCCTTGATCAAGTCCACGGGCTGGCATGGGGTGGGGTGCTTGGGTCTGTGGGCGCTATGGCGCTGGCGGGCGTGTGGGCCGCAAATTGGGCAACCTCACTTTTTGCGCCTGGCCCCAGTCCAGGTGCACGGTGGAGTCGTGCGACTCCCAGTAAGCGCGCTCCTGCGCCTCGGTCTTGAACTTGGGTATGGCCTGCTTAGCGGTCTGATTGGTCATTTTTGACATAACGCGAAAAGTTTAGCGGTATCAAAGGTTTCGCTCTTATCAACTCCGTCCATGAGGGTTGATTCGAGCTCGTTCGATTCTTCGGCATTGGCACGATCAAACGCCTCGGCCTTGAGGGCGAGTTCGTACATGTACTCGTCTGTTTTTGGGAGGTTTTGCTCCAGCAGATTGCGAACAAACGCGCTTCGTTGGCGGGCCGGGACGGCGTTACGAAAGCGCCGTGCAAGCTCTGTGGGAATACGGATGAATATTTGCGTGGTCATGACAGCGCGCATTAGACGTAAATCCAAATCATCGTGTGCGTCCAACAAGAAAGTCAAGTCTCAATTTATAGGAATGCGTACTTGCAACTCCAGGGGCGTCGTTCACGCCAACTTGCATAGGGTTTTAAGCTGTATTACGATGTGATACAACAACCCCACTGGCGGGGTAGTTTGGATTGGAAAGGATGGATATGAGTACCTTAACTGTGCGTTTGACGGACGGCGAGGAGCGGGATTTGCAATGGGTTTGCACGCAAACCGGCAAGACCAAGAGTGAGGTGGTGCGCGAGTTGCTGGCAGAGTCTTTGCGCAGTTATCGCCTGCGCAAGTCTTTGCAAGCGGCCCATGCTGTCTTGGGACCAGCGGCACGGCAATCGGGCTGGTTGACGGAAGATGACGTGTTGCAGGATGTTTCATGAAGGTGTTTTTGGACACCAATGTGTGGCTGTCCGCCACGGTGTTCTCCGGTTTGTGTGAAGCGATAGTGATGGAGTGCCATCAGCGCGATTGGTTACTCACCACGCCGCTAGTCCGGCAGGAAGCGCACGAAGTGCTAGACCGCAAATTTGCGCAAGTGCTACAAGCGCGTGCTTTGTTTGATGCGATTTGGTCCGAAGCGGCCTGTGTGGCGGATGTGGCTAAACCTGCAGACGATAACGACGCCCGCCTGGTCAGCGCCGCGCTTGCGGCAGGAGCAGATGTATTTGTGACCGGCGACCGCCGCGTTCTGGGCTGGGGAGCACAGGGGGCTATGCAGGTTTTGAGTCCCCGCGATACCTGGATCTTGCTGTTTGCGCAAAGCAATCAGGCCTAAGCGGGGCCTACCCGCTAGCCGTGGCTTACCCCCGCGAATTGGCCTTGACCAAGTCCACGATAGCGGTGGCTATTTCTTCGATGGAGCGGCTGTGCTTGGGGTCGTCGAAGTAAAACAGCAGGTCGTGCGAATACCAGCCGTAGCTGAGGGCGTGGGCGGTGCGCGCCAAAGAGGTGATCTTGGCTTCGGGCAGCGCTGCGGACGATTGGCGCAGGGCCTGGGCCCAGATGTCTACAAATTCTTCATGCACTTTGCGCAGCGCCGTGGCCGATGACACCTGGCGCTCTAGCAGCAGCAGGGCGGTCCATTCTTTGGGCCGCGCAAAGCCTGCTTGCACCAGCGTATGCAGCAGCGCGGCGACCATGACCTGGGCGCTTTGGCCCGCATGGCGGCCCACCGCGGCACGCAGCACGATGGCGCTGTCTTGGCAGCGTTGGTGGATGGTGGAGGCGCCCAGGGCGCGCAGATTGGGCACGTAGTCGTAAAAAGTGCCGATGCCAACGCCGGCCACGGAAACGACCTCGCGGATGGTCATTTTTTCGAAGCCGCGTTCTATCAAAACCCGAACAAAGGCTTCCTGCAATGCACCCAGGGTAAATTGCGAACGGCTTTGTACGGGGGTTTTGCGGGGGCGCGAGTCGGAATTTGATTTATCCCCGTCTTTGGCTTTTAAAACCCGAACATTCATCATATTGATTTCCAATAGACTGTGTAGTTAGGCCATTGTGCACGGAACGGGGTTATTCCGGTTAATTATGTCCACTGAATTTCAATATTCTGGTGATATTGGTTCTCCGCGGGAGCAGGTGGCGCAGCTATGCCAGTGGATTGACGCCCATATTCATGAAACTATTGGCTGGGCTGATCTGACCCGACAAAGTGGCATGGACTATAAATGCCTGATGGCCAGCTTTAGTAAATATAAAGCGACCACGCCCATGACCTGGATCCGCGAGCGCCGCGAACAATTAAATACCCCGGTTGCCGCCCCGGTGATGGAAACGCACAGTATGGCGTTTTTGCTCAAAGCGGCATCAAACACCGATAGAGAAGGTCGTTGAATATTTGGCGGAATATGGGTATGGGCGGATTACCCTGGGTATTTCATTTGCTGCAAGGAAAAAGCAGACTGCACTTGCGCGCAGCCTGCCCTTGCCTTTCCTTCTTCCGTCTTCCTTCATTCGACCGCTAACTTGCGTCTTTGGTCTTCCTTCTTCGCAATCGTTTTAGTGGCTGATCATCCACGGGCGTTTGTTGGCAAAGGACTTGGGCGCTTTGGGCTGGCCGTTGTCCATTTTGGAGCGGGCTTGCGCCAGTGCGCCGTCTTGTTTGCCCGAGCAGCATCCGCAGCCGCGCGGATGGCGAAAGCGCGAGGAGTGCTGCGGCTCGTGCCGCGCGCGCTCGTTGGTCGCTTCCGCTATCCGCGTGAAGGGGTCCATGTCCGCCAGCCTTGGTGCGCTGATCAGGACGCGGTCAGCATCCTGGGCGCAGGCGGGGCAGGCGGCGGACTCTTCGCGCCGGGAAATGCTGCGTATGGCCTCGAACGGGCCGCAGGCCAGGCATTCGTAGTCGTACAGAGGCATAGGGTGGGCCTTTCGTTTACTTGAGGTCCGGCGACAAGGGCATGTCGATGCCGTGGAAGTTTTGCACCGCTGGCCCGGCGGCGCTGGGGTTGATGTCAAAGTCAAATATCTGCGTGGGTAGCCATAAGGTGGCGCAGGAGTTGGGTATATCCACCACGCCGCTGATATGGCCTTGCACCGGCGCCGTGCCCAATATCGACAAGGCCTGCGCGCGGCTGTAGCCGAACTTTGTCATGTATTCGATAGCGTTCAGGCAGGCCTGGCGGTAGGCCACGTTCACGTCCAGGTAATGCTGCTTGCCGTGCTCATCGACCGAGATGCCTTCGAAGATGATGTAGTCGTTGTACTGCGGCGTCATCGGGCTGGGCTTGAAGATGGGGTTCTTGATACCGTAGGTCGCCATGCCGCCTTTGAGGATGGATACGCGCATATGCACCCAGCCGGCCATTTCGATCGCGCCGCAGAAGGTGATCTCGCCATCGCCTTGGCTAAAGTGCAGATCGCCCACGCTCAGGCCAGCGCCATCGACATAGACCGGAAAGTAAATCTTCGATCCGCGTGACAAGTCTTTGATATCGCAGTTGCCGCCATGCTCGCGCGGGGGCACGGTGCGTGCGCCTTCGGCAGCGGCTTTGGCTTTGGCATCGCCTTTGAGGCGGCCCATGTGCGCGGTGCTGGGGAAGGGCGCGTTGGCCAAAGGCGGCACGCGGTCTGGCTCGGTGGCGATGAGGCCGACTTCGCGCTCGTTCCATTTGCCCAGTAGCGAGGGGTCAGGCAGGCAGCCGATCAGGCCGGGGTGGATCAGGCCGGCATAGCGCACGCCGGGCACATGGCGCGAGTGCGTGAACATGCCCTGGATGTCCCAGATGGACTTTTGCGCTTGTGGGAAGTGGTCGGTCAGGAAGCCGCCGCCGTTTTTCTTGGAGAAAAATCCGTTAAAGCCCCACATCGATTCTTGCTTGGCACCGATGTCCAGCAGCTCGACCACCAGCAGGTCGCCAGGCTTGGCACCTTTGACGCCAACCGGGCCGCTCAAAAAGTGAACGATAGACAGGTCGATGTCGCGCACGTCGTCCGCGCTGTTGTTGTTTTTGATGAAGCCGCCGGTCCAGTCGTAGGTTTCCAGCACGAAGTCGTCGCCGGGGTTGACCCAGGTGGCCATGGGGATGTCCGGGTGCCAACGGTTGTGGATGTTTTCGTTTTCGTAGGGCGATTGGTTGAGGTCAACCTTGATGAGAGTTTCCGGCATGCTGAGGCTCCTTAGGTGGTGGGTGAGGGTGGGTGGGGGAAGGGAAATCAGACCGAAAGCATTTTTCGGATGTGGGCGGTGTCGGTAGAGGCGCGCGGGCTTTCGTGCACCAGGCGGCCGCCTTCGATAACGAAGAGGCGGTCAGCCACGTCCAGCGCAAAGCTGAGCACTTGCTCGGAGACGACGATAGAAATCTTGCGCGTCTCGCGAATGCGGTTGAGCGCGCGGGCAATGTCTTTGATGATGGAGGGCTGTATGCCTTCGGTGGGCTCGTCGAGCAGCAGCACTTTGGGGTTGCTGACCAGGGCGCGGGCAATCGCCAGTTGTTGTTGTTGCCCGCCCGATAGGTTGCCGCCTTTGCGGCTGCGCATGTCGTGCAGCACCGGGAAGAGTTCGTAAATTTCATCGGGCACGGTTGTGAGCTGCGATTGCTCCATGCCGGTCTCGATGTTTTCCAGCACCGTGAGGTTGGGGAAGATCATGCGGCCCTGGGGTACATAGGCCACGCCGCGCGCTACGCGTTGGTAGCTTTCTTCTTGCGATATTTCCTGGCCGTCGATGGTGATGGTGCCGGCCTTGACTGGCAATATGCCAATAAGGGCTTTGAACAGCGTGGTTTTTCCCATGCCGTTGCGGCCCATGATGGCAATGGTTTCGTTAGGCTTTGCGGTGAAGCTGACGCCATGCAAGGCCTCGCTTTGGCCGTAGCTGACATGCAGGTCGGTGACTGTAAGCATGGTGTGTCCTCAATGGCCGAGGTAAACGTCGATCACGCGGGGGTCGGCCTGCACGTCTTCCATGGCGCCCTCGGCCAAAATCTTTCCTTGGTGCATGACGGTGACCTTGTGTGCGATTTGTTTGACGAAGTTCATGTCGTGCTCGATCACGATCATGGAGCGGCCTTTGCAGATGCGGTTGAGCAGCTCGGCGGTAAGTTCGCGCTCGCGCACGCTCATGCCGGCGATAGGCTCGTCCAGCATCAGCAGTTCGGGGTCTTGCATCAGCAGCATGCCGATTTCCAGCCATTGCTTCTGCCCGTGCGAGAGCAGGCCCGCTTCGATGGCCAATACATCTTGCAGGCCGATTTCTTCGGCCACGGCTTGCATGCGTTCACGCACTTGGGGCGTGCAGGTAAAGGCCAACGCGCCAAACACGCCGCGCCCGCTGGGATACGACACTTCCAGGTTTTGAAAGACGCTGAGGTTTTCGTAAATTGAGGGCGTTTGGAACTTGCGCCCGATACCGGCGCGCACAATTTTGTGTTCGGCCTCTTTGCTGATTTCCTGGTTCTTAAAGCGGATGCTGCCGCTGGTGGCGCGGGTACGGCCACAGATCAAATCGAGCAGAGTAGTTTTACCGGCGCCGTTGGGGCCGATGATGACGCGCAACTCGTCTTTTTCTACTTGCAGGTTGAGGGACTCGATGGCGTTAAAGCCGTCGAAGGCGACCGTCAGCTTCTCGATGGTCAGTACGTTGTTGGTAGTGCTCACGTTCTTCTCCGGCTTAGGACTGGGCACTGGGGCCGGCGGACAAGCCCATGCGCTTGCGCAACCAGGGGCGTATGCGAGTGTTGTAGACGCCGGCCAGGCCATCGGGGAAGGCCAGCACCACGGCGATAAACATGGCAGCCATGGCAAACAGCCACAGGTCTGGGAAGCGTTCGGAGAAATAGGTTTTGCCAAAGTTGACCAAGAGCGTGCCCCAGACCGCGCCGATCAAAGACATGCGCCCGCCGACTGCGGCAAAGATGACCAGCTCGATGCTGGGCACGATGCCCAAGAGCGTGGGCGACATAAAGCCCACTTGCAGCGTGAACAAAGCGCCGCCTATGCCCGAGAGCATGGCCGCCAGGCAGAAGGCAAACACGCGAAAGGACGCTACGTCGTAGCCCGAAAAGCGCACCCGGTCTTCTTTATCGCGCATGGCCAGCAGCAAGGTGCCCAGCTTGCTGCGCTGTATCCAGGCGCAGCCTGTGATGGTGATCAAGAGCAGCACCACGGTGAGGTAGTACAAGATGACTTTGGCGCTGTCGGTGCGGGTGTCCCAGCCGAGTACAGTTTTGAGGTCGGTCATGCCGTTGAGGCCGCCGGTATAGCCTTGCTGGCCGATGATGAGCACCGTCATGATCAGCGCCACGGCCTGCGTGATGATGGCGAAATACACGCCACCAATGCGCCTGCGGAACAAGGCATAGCCCATCAGGAAAGCAAAGAGTGTGGGTACCACCAAGATGGCAATGATGGTGAAGGGCAGCGATTGGAAGGGCAGCCACCAAGTGGGCAGTTCGGTGAGGGAGTTCCAGTCCATGAAGTCGGGGATGCCGGGTGTGGACTGGATGCTGGTGGTGACCGGATCGGACGCTTCGAGCTTGAGAAACATGGCCATGCAATAGCCACCCAGGCCAAAGAACACGCCCTGGCCCAAGCTGAGCACGCCGCCGTAACCCCACAGCATGACCAGGCCTAGCGCGACAAAGGAGTAGCTGAGGTATTTGCCAAGTAAGTTCAGGCGAAACATGTCGAGCGTCAGCGGAAAGACCACCAGCAGGATGAAGGCGAGCAGCAGCAGGCCGCCTAATGATTTACGTTGGAACCAATTGAAGAGTGCGGTCATGGGTGTGCCTGTGCGGGGGGTGAATTCAGCTGGGACTCGGGGCAGGCCATCAGCGGCGTACCTTGGAGGCAAACAGGCCTTGCGGGCGGAACATAAGAATCAAAACAATGGAGGAATAGGTCAGCACACGGCCGTTGGAGCCGTCCATAAAGAACTCGCTGATGGCCTGGGTCTGCGCGATCAGGAAGGCCGAGATCACGGTGCCAAACAGGTTGGCGGTGCCACCGAAGGTGACGACTAAAAACGAGTCCACGATGTACAGCGAGCCGCTGGTCGGGCCCGTGGAGCCGATGGTGGTAAAGGCGGCGCCTGCAATACCGGCGATGCCGCTGCCGATGGCAAAGGTGAGGCGGTCGGTCTTGCGCGTGTTGATGCCGGTGGCATTGGCCATGGGCCGGTTGGCTACGGTAGCGCGCACGCGCAGGCCCCAACGGGAATGGTTCAGGGCCATGATGACGCAGCCAGTGACGAGAATGGTCAAACCCATGACGAACAAGCCGTTTATCGGGATGTCCAAGCCTTCGACCGGGGTGAGCGAGCCCATGATCCAGTCGGGCAAAGTGCCGCTCACTTCTTTACCGCCAAAGGTGGAGCGAAAGACTTGCTGCATGCCCAAGGAGACGCCCCAGGTGGCCAGCAGGGTATCGAGCGGACGTTTGTAGAGGTGGCGGATGACGGTCCATTCCAGCGCCCAACCAGCCACGAACGCCAGCACGAAGGAAATGAGAATGGCGATGGGGAAGTAAAAGGGCAACAGCGCGGGCATGTGCACCTCGACCAAGCGGGAGGACACGTAAATCGTGTAGGCACCAATCGTCATGAACTCGCCATGGGCCATGTTGATCACGCCCATTTGTCCGAAGATGATCGCCAGGCCTAGGCCCATTAATAAGAGCACGGCAAACAGGCTCAGGCCTGAGAAGCCTTGCATGATGCCGATGTTGAGCATTTCGGAAAAGGTCATGGGAAGGTGTCCATCTGGCGCAATAACTAGGCAAGCGGGCCCCGGACGCAGCCCTTGCAGGCAGCGTCCGAGCGTCCGGACTCAGGGGATTACTGGTAACCCTTAGGGAAAGGATCGGGCTCAACCAGCTCGGGTGAAATGGCCGCGATCTTGAATTGGCCGTCGGTTTGGCCCTGGCCAATAATGGCTTTGCTCCACAGGTGGCGGTTGGTGTTGTGGATGCGGGTGTAGCCCATGGGCGCGTCTTTGAACTCGATACCGCCGCAGGCCGCAGAGACTTTGGTCACGTCAAAGCTGCCGGCTTTTTCGACCGCAAACTTCCACAGCCAGGGGCCGAGGTAGGCGTTTTGCGTCACATCGCCGACGACAGCATCCGCGCCGTATTTGGCTTTGAATGCAGCCACAAACTTTTTGTTGTTCGGGTTGTCGATGGATTGGAAGTAATGGCAGGCAGAGTAAAAACCGGCGAAGTTCTCGCCGCCGATGCCCAGGACTTCGTCCTCGGTCACCGAGATGGTCAGCAGGAACTGCTTGTCACCGGTCACGCCCGCAGCCTTGAGCTGTTTGTAGAAGGCCACGTTGGAGCCGCCCACCACAATGGCGTAAATGCAATCGGGCTTGGCGGCCTTGATCTTGTTGATCATGGAGTTGAAGTTGGTATGACCCAGGGGGTAATACTCTTCGCCCACTACTTTGCCGCCTAGCTTTTTCTCGATGTGCTTGCGCGCGATTTTGTGCGAGGTGCGCGGCCAGATGTAGTCTGAACCGACGAGGTAGTAGGTCTTGGCTTTCTTCTCTTTGTTGGCCCAATCCAGGCTCCACAAAATTTGCTGTACCGCTTCTTGGCCGGTGTAGATGACGTTCATGCTTTGCTCCAGACCCTCGTACATGGTGGGGTAGTAGAGCAGGCCGTTTTCTTTTTCAAAGATAGGCAGCACGGCTTTGCGCGAGGCCGATGTCCAGCAGCCATACACAGAGGCAACGCGGTCGTTGACCAGCAGCTTTTTGGCTTTTTCTGCAAAGGTGGGCCAGTCGGAGGCGCCGTCTTCCTTGATCACTTTGATCTTGCGGCCCAGGATGCCGCCCATGGCGTTGATCTGGTCAATGGCCAATTGCTCGGCCTGGATAGAGCCAGTCTCCGAGATGGCCATAGTGCCCGTAGCTGAGTGAAGCTGACCGACCGTGACTTCGGTATCGGTAACCGCCAGGCCGGTGGTGTTGACCTTGGCAGTGGGGAACTGCTGGGCCAGCGCCATAGAGGACATGCCCACCAGCGGTGAGGCTGAGAGTACTTTCAGAAGCTTGCGGCGCGTGGCGTCGAAAGCGGATTCGTCAAAATTGTTGGGCATAGTGTCTCCTAGGGTTTACGCGGATGGTTAATAAAAGGCTTGGTGCTAGAACATGGTTCAGGTTTCAGTGATGGCGGTAATGGACAAAAAAGTGTTTGACCGCAACGAAGCGTAATCAACATACTCCGCACACTGAATACGTTATTTAACGTATGCGTATCCACATATACGCATTGAGTCCAAAGTGCTTCGGGTTTACGCTAGGGACTCTCCGGTTCACCGCATGGAATCAAACTATTTGGGGCCAGCATGCGCACTTCTACGCAGAAGATTTTTCGTATCCGACGCGACTACAACGCCTGGGTGGCTGACGAGTCGATGGAGGACTACGCGCTGCGCTATACGCCACGCAGTTTTCGTAAATGGTCGGAGTGGCGGGTGGCCAATACCGCCTTGGGCGCGGTGTCGTTTTTGGCACTGGAAGCCATCGGCGGATCAATCGCATTGAGCTATGGTTTTTCGAATGCGATTTGGGCGATTTTGGTGGTGAGCCTGATCACGTTTTTGACCGCTTTGCCCATTAGCTATTACGCCGCGCGCTATGGCGTGGACATGGAGTTGCTGACACGCGGTGCGGGCTTTGGCTACTTGGGTTCGACCATTACCTCGCTGATTTATGCGAGCTTTAGCTTTATCTTTTTTGCACTCGAAGCGGCCATCATGGCCGTGGCTTTGCAGATGTATTTGGACATACCCATAGGCTGGTGTTATGTCATCAGCGCGCTGGTGATTATTCCGATGGTGGTGCGCGGTATTACGCTGATGTCCAAGCTGCAAATGTGGACACAGCCGGTGTGGGGCGTTTTGCTCTTGCTGCCTTATTTGGCAATTGCTTATAAGAACCCGCACGCGTTCAGCGACTTTACGGGTCTGACTGGGCGCATATCGGGCAGCAGTGGTTTTGACCCGCTGATGTTTGGCGCAGCGGCCACGGTGGCCTTTTCGCTAGTGGTGCAGGTGGGCGAGCAGGTGGACTTTCTGCGCTTTTTACCCGAACGCACTGCAGAAAATCGCAAGCGTTGGTGGGCCGCCGTGTTGATGGCCGGGCCGGGCTGGATTATTCCGGGTATGTTCAAAATGCTGGGCGGCGCTTTTTTGGCGTTTTTGGTCTTGCAAAGCCAGCTGCCGGTGCATAAGGCCGTGGAGCCCACGCAAATGTATTTGGCCGGCTATGCCTATGTGTTTGAAGACCCGCAGTGGGTGCTGGCGGCCACGGTGCTGTTTGTGTTGGTGTCGCAGATAAAGATCAACCTGACGAATGCCTATGCCGGTTCGCTGGCCTGGTCTAACTTCTTTGCGCGCTTGACGCACAGCCACCCCGGGCGCGTGGTGTGGCTGGTGTTTAACGTGCTGATTGCCGTGCTGCTGATGACGCTGGGCGTGTTTCAGGCTTTGGAGATGGTGCTGGGTTTGTATGGCAATGTGGCGATTGCCTGGGTGGGCGCGCTGGTGGCCGACCTGGTGATTAACAAGCCCCTGGGCCTGAGCCCGCGCGGCATTGAGTTCAAGCGGGCGCACTTGTATGACGTGAACCCGGTGGGGCTGGTGTCCATGATGCTTGCGGCTACCTTGTCCATCGCGGCCTACGTGGGTTTGCTGGGCGCAGAAGCGCAAGCCTTCGCGCCCTTTATTGCCTTGGGCACGGCGCTGGTGCTGTCGCCCTTATTGGCCTGGTGGACGCGCGGGCGCTACTACATCGCGCGCAAGCCGCACCGCCTAGGCCACCCGGGGCAGATGTTGGCCTGCAGTATTTGCGAAAACAAGTTTGAAGCCGAAGACATGGCACATTGTCCGGCCTATGGCGGCGCAATTTGTTCTTTGTGTTGCACGCTAGAGTCGCGCTGCCATGACAGATGCAAAACCGATTCGCGCGCGGCCGAGCAGGCGGTGCGTTGGCTCAATGCGTTTTTGCCGGAGCAGCTATCGCGCCGGGTGAATTTCCGGGTAGGGCACTACATGGTGGTGGCCTTTTCTTTGGTCACTTTGCTGGCTACTTTGATGGGAATGGTCTATACCCAGGAGTCGGCGATTGCGCTGGGCGCTGACCCGCTGGCGTTGCTGCAGTCGGCCTTCTTACAAGTGTTTGCGATTTTGCTTTTGGTGGTGGCTGCGTGTAGCTGGTGGATAGTGCTGGGCAGCGAGAGTCGCCGCATTGCGCAAGACGAATCCAACCGGCATAACCAGTTGTTGGAACAAGAGATAGAGGCGCACTCGCGCACCTATTCGGCGCTGAAGGAGGCCCGCGATGTCGCCGATTCGGCTAACCAGGCCAAGACCCGCTACGTGGCGGGTATGACGCACGAACTGCGTACACCACTCAACAGCATATTGGGCTACTCACAAATTTTGCTAAAGAACGATTTGCTACCGACTTCGCCACGCGAATCGGTGCGCACTATCCACCGCAGTGGCGAGCATTTGTTGGGCTTGATCGATGGCTTGCTGGACTTGTCACGCATCGAGGCCGGGCGTATGCAGCTAGACCCGTCGCCGCTGCATCTTCCCGATTTTTTAGAAGAACTGGTGCGCATGGTGCGCCCGCAGGTGCAGGCCAAGGGTTTGCAATTGGTGTTTGACGAAGGCGGCAACCCGCCGGAGTGGATTAATGCCGATGCCAAGCGATTGCGCCAGGTGATGATTAACCTGATCTCCAATGCCATCCGTTTTACCGACGATGGCACGGTGACCTTACGCGCCACCTATGGCCCGGATGTATTTCGCTTTGACGTGGTGGACACCGGCGTGGGCGTATTGCCGCAAGACCACCAGCGCATCTTTTTACCCTTTGAGCGCGGCACTGCCGGGCGGCGCCAAGGTGGCGAGCCCGGTACCGGCCTGGGTCTGTCTATCAGTGAGCAATTGACCACGCTGATGGGCGGCGAGCTGCAATTGCTATCCTCGTCCAGCAAGGGCAGTGTTTTTAGTGTGCGCCTGCCTTTGCAACTGGCAAGCCAGCCCGGCCACTACACCGACACGGTACGCGAGATTTTGGGCTATGTGGGTGCGCAGCGCACCTTGCTGGTGGTTGATGACCAGACCACGCAGCGTCAGATGCTGGTGGGCATGTTGGCGCCACTGGGCTTTGCGCTGCGCGAGGCCGCCAGCGGCACCGAGTGCATTGCCAGCATTCAAGAGATGCGGCCCGATGCGGTGCTGCTGGATATCAGCATGGACGATATGGACGGCTGGCAGGCCGCTGGGCGCATTCGCCAGGCGGGCTTTGAGGATTTGCCCATCATCATGGTCTCGGCCAATGCCTTTGAAAACCAGCCCGAACGCTTGCGCGCCATGCGCTGCCAGGCGTTTGTGGCCAAGCCGATTTTGGAATCTGAACTGATCAACACCTTGCAAGAACACCTGAACCTGGAATGGTGTTTTGCGCAAACTAGCGAGATCGATGTCGTGCCACAGGTTGCTGTGGCGCACAAAAACCTACCCCATGCGGTGCGCCAAGATTTATTGCGCTTGGCGCGCCTAGGCCATGTGCGCGGCCTGCAAACCGCGCTCGATGGCATCGCCCGCGCAGACCCGAGTTTCGAACCCGTATGCGCACAGCTTCTCGCACTGGTCACGCGCTTTGACCTCGATAGCCTGCAATCCCAATTGATGGAGCCTGAACATGCCGCCTAATCCATCCCCCGAGAACCCGGTGGTACTGGTCGTCGATGACGCGCCCAGCAGCCTGGGTGTGTTGTGCGAAACCCTGGAGAGCGCGGGCTATACCGTGCTGGTAGCCAGTGACGGCGAAACCGCCTTGCAACGCCTGGAAATGATCACGCCCGATGCGATATTGCTGGACTGCGTGATGCCTGGGCTGTCGGGATTCGATACCTGTAGGCGGATCAAAAACAATACCGCGTGGGCACAAATTCCCGTGATTTTCATGACCGGTTTGTCTGATACCTTGCATGTGGTGGAAGGCTTTGCGTGTGGAGGCGTGGACTACGTGGTCAAACCCTTGCGCGCTGCCGAGGTGCTGGCGCGCTTGCACACGCATGCGCGCAATGCGCAGGTCAGCCGCATGGTGCGCGACGCCTTGGATGTGGCCGGTTTGGGTGTGGTGTTGGTCGATGGCCTGGGCCGCATTGCCTGGCGCTCGCCCAAGGCTTCGCGGGCGCTTTTAAGCTTGCACGAGGGCGGGCCCGATTACGCAAGCACCAAGTTGCAACAAGCCTTGCAAGCCGTGCTGCAAGCCACAGGCGCCAGCGTAGATTGCAAAGACACCACGCCGCGCATGTCGCTGCGCAATATGGGCCAAACCTCTACCGGCGAGACCTTGGTGCTACTGGAAACCGAGCGCGCGGTATCCGCCATCGAATCGCGCCTGAAACACGCGGCACTGACCGCGCGCGAAACCGAAGTGCTGTCCTGGATTGCCAAAGGCAAGACCAACCGCGATATTGCCGAGATACTGTCGCTGAGCCACCGCACGGTGAATAAGCATTTGGAGCATATTTACCAAAAGCTCGGTGTCGAGACCCGCGCAGCCGCAGCCGCAGTGGCGATGGGCTAGGGCCCGCAGTTAGAATCTCGGCCGATGGAAGCTTGGCCGAGCGGTTTAAGGCACCGGTCTTGAAAACCGGCGAGGATGTGAGTCCTCCGTGAGTTCGAATCTCACAGCTTCCGCCAAATGAAAATAGCCCCCAATCTGACTGTTCTTCTTTGTGCCTAGGCAACATCACTGGTTGACTTCAGCGACCTTTCGTCCCGAGTACGGAAGTTTTTTTGTCGTTTGTGCAGCCGATTACCGGCCTTGGTGCTCGGTGATGAACTGGCGTAACGCTGCGTCGATGCGAGTCTGCCAGCCGTCCCCCGCTGACTTGAAGTACTCGACAACCTCGTGTGACAGGCGGATGTTGATGCGCTCTTACGGGTGCTTGGCACGCGGACGACCACGAGGCTTGCGCATTTCCTGCGCAAGCTTGGCGCCAAAGATTTGCGGCAGCACCTCGCTGGCCGGACGTGCTTTGGCGAAATCCGCCGCCGTCCATTCGGGGTTCTCGTCGTCAATTAGTTCAGGGTTTGGTTTCTTGCCCATAATTTTTCACCTCTCGTTGGTTCGCTTTGCGCAGACTGATCACCTGCACCTTGTCTGCGCGGGGTGTGAACACTACGGCATGTAGCCGATCACCAATCATTCCAAGTGCAAGGTAACGGCGCTCGCCCTAGTATTTACGGACATCCTCTTTGATCACTGCACCTGACCATTTCCATTTGCGCAAGCAGCGTGAACGGCAGACCGCGATCAGTCACCCTGCGTTCACTTTTGGCAAAGTCAAAGCTGATTTCCATATCATTTATTGTGCTCACAAAAAAGGACTGCCAAAGGGGCCACTGTCGAACACCAGTAGCGGGCGATCGAACTAAAGCATCTGCAGGCTGAGTTACTTATCGAGGAGCAAAAGCTGAAAGACTCAGCGTGGCACCGCCGCCATACGATTGCGTTTCAAATGCGAAGTAGAGCGTCCCTCCAGGCCCTCGCAAGGCAGTCGCCATCCCACCGCTTGCATTTACCTGCGCAGAGAGTTGTGCTCTAGCCGTATCAACGAACTTGCCATCTGTATTTTGGATAAGCATTGCGGTTGAATTACTCGCACCATACTGCGACTCACTAAGAAATATATCAGCTCGCTGATCACCATTGAGATCTAAGAATACCGGGCTGTAAGACGCGTTGCTGTTTGTCGCATATCCAACCAGTAAATCTGCGGTCACGTCGACAAAAAGGCCGTTACCGTTGTTCTTCAAAAACTGGATTCTTGAGTTTGTCGGCCATTGCGCTCCGTTCCAATTTTCCCTAGTGAAGACCAGTACATCCATCAATCCGTCAGCGTTGAAGTCAAAGGCTTTGGCACGCACGTTATGTCCACTGCCCCCCAGCAGCGGCCCAGGTGGCGTAGATACACGAGAAATATCGGTGATATTTCCTGAACCATCATCGATAAAGCGAACTAACACTGAATTGAGGGTTCTATCTCCACCGTGATCCACGATAAAAGCGGTAGTGGTTCCATCGTTCAGAAAGTCTGCAAGGGCTACGCCGGAGCCGCCTGCATAGGAAGAAAGATGCCGTGGCGCCAATCCGTTAGGTCCACCCAAATAAACGCTGGGAGCGGCCCCATAGCCAACTGAGAAAACATCGGCATATCCATCGTGATTGATGTCAGCCGCAGCTACGCCATGTTGCCATCCCACCACGTTTTCAACGACTGATTTTTCGAAGTAGCCACCCTTGTTAATTAACTGGTAGGCGTTGACGTTGTAGTCCATGTCGGAATACGCACTCAGAAAGATGTCAAGACGGCCGTCGTGATTGAAATCACCAACAGCAACATCGCCCACACCTTCAACTTCATCTGCCCCGTTTGGCAACCACTGGCTGCTTATGTTTTGGAACTTTCCGTTACGCCAACCAAACAAAGATATTTTGGTATTTTTGTATGTCGCAGGAGTGTTGGGTTGGGTCTCAAAACCAGCAACAAGCAACTCATCGATACCATCCCCATCAATATCGATGGGATAGAGGTAATGCACTGCAACACTAAAACCCGGGATAGCACTGTATGAATATGTGGCGAGCTGCACAGGGGTTTCAAATGATCCCGCACTAGTCTGGATCCAAACTTCTCCGCTAAGCCCACCGCTAATTGCATTGCCCCCACCCCCACAAGAGGTCAAACTAAAAGCAACTGCCAGCATCCATGGTGAAATACTATTCAATTTGAATATTGAAAATAGCATGGTTCGGTGTATTTCGTTCAAAGCGCCGGACAAAGATGGTAGGGGTCGATCGCCTGTGCAACTGCGCCGTGCCGCAAAATTGGTGTGATCAGTAAGTTCCGTAACTCGCGCTCCGATCTAATCAAGCTGGTTGTGTGGGTTGCGTTAACGAAAATCCGCTGTGAGGAATCTTGATTCACCGCGCCAGCGTTTTAATAGGTAATAGCGCAACAGTAAGTTGGGATCTGTCTGCAGGACTCAAATTCAACAAAACCCTGCGCAGCAAGCTAAGGTACTGGCGATCATCAGATTTTTTAACATCTGATGTAAACAGAGGTTTGGGTGAGCTTAGGATGATCAGTAACTCGTCACCAAACGGGGCAGAGATGGTATAGCGCTGGGTATTTGGTGGGAGCTTTACTGACTGTCCGCGCGGATACTGTCGCCCGGATACCAAAGGCACTTGGTCTCCGTTGGCTTGCAAATAGCTTACATACAGGTACCCGCCGGTGTTTTGAGGCGCAAGCTCAAAAGCAAATTCATCACCATCTCGCAGCAAAACTGCCTTATTGTTGCTGGCACCCGCGATCGTGGCCGATAACTGCATGGGGTCTCTTTTGATTGATGCCAAGCTTAGGTAGGCCTCGCATTGGGGCCAAGGTGCGACGCTCAAGCTTTGCTGAACATCACGTACACCCGGCACCAAGCTGATGGATCGCATCACTTCACCCAATCGATCCATGGAGCCTGTGAAGCCACGTAAGACTACATCACCGTTGCTTGCAATTTGCGCTTCTATGGAACTGCATTCCATGCGTGAAGTCAGCTGACGCACCTGCTGGCGTATTTCTTCAACTGTTGGTAAAGGTGGCGGTGGAGGTTGCGGTGGCAGTGGATCCGGTGGTTTTGGTGGTGAGGCGACTTGCATCACGTAATATTCTTTCCCGCGAATCGCCATTGACTCATAGTCGACCCAGCCATAGCCCCCGTCTCCCCAATCTGTACCCCATGAGTTCAAGACTTTGAAAGCACCGCGTTGCTGGTCGTACCCCACAATAGTCATGGCATGACCTCCGCGGGAAGTCGAATTGACGTCACTAAAAATCGTGGGACCACGAAGCTTGTCAAACGAGCCTGGGACACTCATA
>CAMBNY010000034.1 GCA_945869165.1 Comamonas sp. lk
CCAATGGCGCTCGACGCGATTCGATGCAGTAGCAGATGCGCCTGCATAGTGCGTCACAACTCAGTAGCCCACCATAAAAAAAGCCCGCATAGCGGGCTTTTTGCTTGGTACCGGATTGAAGTATTACTTCAATTTGGTTTCTTTGTAATCCACATGCTTGCGAGCTTTCGGATCAAATTTCTTGATCAGCATTTTCTCGGGCATGGTTTTCTTGTTCTTGCTGGTCGTATAAAAGTGACCGGTGCCCGCTGTGGATTCGAGCTTAATTTTTTCGCGTCCGCCTTTGCTTGCCATGGTGCTACTCCTTATGCCTGGCCGCGTGCGCGCAGGTCTGCGAGCACGGCGTCAATGCCGTTTTTGTCGATCAGGCGCAGGCCGGCGTTCGAAATACGCAGACGCACCCAGCGGTTTTCAGATTCAACCCAGAAACGGCGGTACTGCAGATTGGGCAGAAAACGGCGCTTGGTTTTGTTGTTGGCATGGGAAACATTGTTTCCGACCATGGGGCCTTTGCCCGTGACTTCACATACGCGTGCCATGAGGACACTCCGATACTTTGAAACGGCCCGGCTGTGCCTGACAAGTCAGCGCAACCAAACCTCACCTCGCCAAAATCCGGGTGGCGGTAACCCGTTGCTGCAAAGCGACCTGTCCGTGGGGCAGTGTTAACAGCAAAGCCTGCGATTATAGCCAGGTGCACAGCGGGGCTGTGGTGGGCTGTAGTGGAGGCATTCAGGCCGAGCTTCGGCCCGTGTAATCGGGCCACCGCAGCGGCGGCCTTGGGCGAGGCTGCTACCTACAATGCAGCTATGTTTGTTCACCTGCGCCTGCACACCGAATTTTCCGTCGTGGACGGCACGACCCGGGTCGAGGAGGTGGCGCAATTGGCCGCGGCGGACGGCCAACCGGCGCTGGCCATTGCCGACCTGAATAATCTATTTGCCACCGTCAAGTTTTACCGGGCCTGTCGCGCCCAGGGCGTCAAGCCGCTGATCGGTGCCGAAGTGCTGGTAGAGGGTTTCGCGGCCGATACGTCCCAAAGCTCGCGCATGGTATTGCTGGTGCAAAACGCGCAAGGCTATTTGAATTTGTCCGAATTGCTGGCCAGGGCGCACACGCAAAACACCGGCAAAGCGCAAGTGGCGCTGCGCAGAGAGTGGTTGCAGGAACTCAATGCCGGTTTGCTCTGCCTGTGCGGTGCGCAGGCCGGCCCGGTGGGGCAGGCCTTGATGCAAGGCGATCAGGCCCGGGCCCATGATTGCGCTTTGCAACTGTCCAGCCTGTTCCCGCATCGTTTCTACCTGGAGTTACAACGCGCCGGACGGCCCGAGGATGAAGTCCATGTGGTGGCCGCTGTGCAATTGGCGGCGCGCATGCATTTGCCGGTGGTGGCCACGCACCCGGTGCAGTTTGCACACGCTGATGATTTTGAAGCGCATGAGGCGCGTGTGTGCATTTCCGATGGCGAGTTGCTCAGCAACCCACGCCGGGTGCGCCGCTTTACCCGCGAGCAGTATTTCAAAACCGCCGCCCAAATGCAGGAATTGTTTAGCGATATTCCGTCGGCGCTGGCCAACACGCTGGAAATCGCCAAGCGCTGCAACCTGAGTTTGGTATTGGGCAAACCGCAATTACCCGATTTCCCCACGCCCTTAGTGAACGGCGTGCGTATGAGCCCGGAGGACTACTTCCGCCATGCCTCGCATGCCGGATTGCAAGAGCGCATGGCGCACCTGTACCCGGATGAAGCCCTGCGCGCACAACAAATGCCGCGCTACTTGGAGCGTCTGGAGTTTGAGCTGCAAACCATTATCAAAATGGGTTTTCCGGGCTATTTTTTGATTGTCGGCGACTTTATCAACTGGGCCAAAAGCAATGGCTGCCCGGTCGGGCCGGGACGCGGTTCGGGCGCCGGTTCGCTGGTGGCGTATTCGCTCAAAATTACCGACCTGGACCCGCTGCGCTACAACTTGCTATTCGAGCGTTTTCTTAATCCCGAGCGGGTTTCCATGCCCGACTTTGACATCGACTTTTGCCAGACCAACCGGGACCGGGTGATTGATTACGTCAAAGACAAATACGGCAAAGCGGCGGTCAGCCAGATCGTCACTTTCGGCACCATGGCCGCGCGTGCCGCGATTCGCGATGTCGGGCGGGTGCTGGACCTGGGCTACAACTTTTGCGATGGCATCAGCAAACTGATCCCGAACAAGCCCGGCACCTCGGTGACCCTGCAATTGCCGCCACCCGCCGCTGAACGCAAAAAAGACGATAAAACTATCTATGCCAGCGAAGCCGAGCCGATGCTCGCGCAGCGCGAAGCACAGGAAGAAGATGTCAAGACATTGCTGGAACTGGCGCGCAAGCTCGAAGGCCTAACGCGCAACGTCGGCATGCATGCAGGCGGCGTGCTGATTGCGCCGGGCAAGCTCACCGATTTTTGCCCGCTTTACCAGCAACCGGGCAGCGAATCAGCGGTAAGCCAGTTCGACAAAGACGACGTCGAGGCGATTGGCCTGGTGAAGTTTGACTTTTTAGGCTTGGCCACGCTCACGATTTTGGAGATTGCGCGCGACCTGATTCGGGCGCGCCACCGGGGCCAGGAACACTTCAATTACGAAGACTTGCCGCTGGATGACGAGGCCGTGTATCGCTTGTTTTCTGCCGGACAAACCGAAGCCGTGTTCCAGTTTGAAAGCCGTGGCATGCAAGGCATGTTGCGCGATGCCAAGCCCACGCGCCTGGAGGACCTGATTGCGCTGAACGCCTTGTACCGTCCCGGCCCTATGGACTTGATCCCCAGCTTTGTGGCGCGCAAGCACGGGCGCGAGGAAGTGGAGTACCCGCACCCGCTGGTAGCCGAGATGCTGTCCGAGACCTACGGCATCATGGTGTACCAGGAACAGGTGATGCAGACCGCGCAGATTCTGGGCGGCTATTCGCTGGGCGGCGCCGACATGTTGCGCCGGGCCATGGGCAAGAAAAAAGCCGAGGAAATGGCCGAGCACCGGGACATCTTTCGCGCTGGTGCGGCCAAGAACGACATTGGTCAGGAAAAAGCTGACGAAATTTTTGACTTGATGGAGCGCTTTGCCGGCTACGGCTTTAACAAGTCGCATGCCGCCGCGTACTCGCTGCTGGCCTACCACACAGCCTGGATCAAGGTGCATTACACGGCCGAGTTTTTCTGCGCCAATATGACGGTGGAGATGGACAACACGGACAAGCTCAAACTCTTGTTTGAAGACGCCGAGCGATTAGGTCTGCAGTTCGAGCCGCCCAATATCAACCGGGGCGTGCACCGCTTCGAACCCGTCTCCAACCGCGAAATTCGCTATGGCCTGGGCGCCATCAAAGGCACGGGCCAGCAGGCCATTGAGGCCATCGTGGCGGCGCGCGAAGGGCGCGGTCCAACAGCAGAGCCCGGTCCGTTTACCAGCTTGTTTGATTTTTGCCGCCGTGTGGAGCGCAGCCGCATCAACAAGCGCTGCATTGAGGCGCTGATCAAAGCCGGTGCATTTGACACCCTGGAGCTCAACCGCGCCTGCTTGCTGGCCTCGGTGGACCGGGCCTTCGAATTTTCAGCGGCGGCCAGTGCCAATGTGCACCAGGTCGGGCTGTTCGACATGGGTGACGGCGACGACCATGGCTCTAGCACCCAGGAGCCCGAATTGGTAGCGGCGCTACCATGGGGCGTGAAGGAGCGACTCACCCAGGAAAAAACCGCCATCGGCTTTTATTTGTCCGGCCATTTGTTTGATGAAGTGGCGCAAGAAGTGCGCCGTTTTGCTAAGCGCCCGATAGAAGAGTTGCTGGAAACCCGCGAGCCGCAATTGCTGGCGGGCATCGTCACCGACATGCGCATCATCAACGGCCAGCGCGGCAAGTTGGCACTGTTCAAGCTCGACGACAAATCCGGCGCAATAGAGGCGCGTGCGGACGAAGCGCTGATCAATACGCACAAGCACTGGTTCAAAGAAGATGCGCTGGTGATTGCCATGGGTAAAGTGCAAGCCGATCGTTTCTCGGGCGGTATGCAATTTACGATTACCCAGATGTGGGATCTGGAGCAAGCGCGTTGCCGTTTCGGGCGCTATTTGCGTGTGGCGGTGAAGGCTGATGGGCGCGCACCCGACGTAGCCCAGCTGCTGCGCGAGTTTCCTGCCAAGCGGGAAATGAGCGAGCAGGGCGAATTGGTGCGTGGCCTGGCGGTGCGCTTTGTGCTGGAGTGCCAGATTGCCAGCAAACCGCACAGCGAGCCGCCTGAAGGCGCCAGCGCCGAAGTGCAACTGGGCGATGCTGCCCGTTTTTACCCCAGCGACGCCGCACTGGCCCGCTGGCGCGCCCATGCCGACCAGGGCCGCGCGGTGGTGGCGTACGAGTAAGGGCGCCTTGCCCGCAGATGGATTTGCAACGGAGGGTTGGCGTGCAAAGGTATGACCTTGTGTAGGTTCGCCTTCGGCGAGCTCCAGCGCGCATTCCATGCTGGCTAGTCCCTAGCGGGTGTGCTTTCGACTATGGCTGTCGCTTGGATGTTTAAACGCGCATGGATGAAGTCCGCTGATCAGCCCTGGATGTTGGAGTTGCCACCTTAGCGAATGCCCAATCTGCGCAACCTGGCTAAGGGCTTGCAGGAGCTCACGCATCTTTAGGCAGCGCGTGTGGGGCATTATTTTTTCGTTGACGGTGATTTGTGGTTCATGTCCAGCTACCCCGCGCCGCCTGCGGGTTGGGACGCAAGCCAGGGGTCGGCGATCCAATACAGCGTGGTTGGCATGTTGAGCCACGCGCTGCAATATGTATTTGCGCCTATTGGTTTTAATTGGCAAACTTCGATTGCCCTGGTACCCGGCATGGCGGGTTGTCTCCCGAACCCGGTACGTAGCACATCATCTTGCAATGGTGCAGCTTGCGATCAAGGCGCGGACACTCTTGCATCTGCGCTCAAGCGTTCGCCAGATGTGCAAGAAAAAATAATATTTATCCGAAGGCCACTGGCTCGGTAATCAGAGCCAATGCCGAATTGATTCAGACCTATGGACTTACAACAATCACCATAGGCGATGGCACCTTACCGTCTTTGTCCGGCGGCAAGCGCTCAGTTTTCAAAATTGCTTTCAAGGCAACGTCATCAAAGTAGGTATCTCCGCTGCTCTTTGTCAGTTTGGCATCGACGATTTTTCCGTTGGCAACGGTTTTCACCAGGTATTCCGCCTTTAAATTTGGGCTCACTTCCTTGATTAATAAAAGGTTGGGGCGTATCGCATCACGCACTTTTGCGCCGTATTCCGCACCGGGCGGCCCGGTTTGAGCACCTGTGCCGGTACCTGGGACCTGCTTCATGGTTCGTTCGAGCTGATCTTTGCGTAATTTTTCGCTCTGAGCCTCTTTGGCAACTTCCGCTGCTTTGGCAGCTTCCGATTCTTTGCGCTGCTTTTCTTGCGCTGCTTTGGCAGCTTCCGATTCTTTGCGCTGCTTTTCTTGCGCTGCTTTGGTAGCTTCTGATTCTTTGCGCTGCTTTTCTTCCGCTGATTTGGCGGCTTCTAGTTCTTTGCGCAGCTTTTCTTCCGCTGATTTGGCGGCTTCTAGTTCTTTGCGTGACTTATCGTCCGTTGCCTTGGCTGCTTCCAATTCTTTACGCAGCTTATCTTGCGCTGCTTTGGAAGCTTCCAATTCTTTGCGTGCCTTATCGTCCGTTGGTTTGGGTGTTTCCGAATCTTTGTGCTGTTTGTCGTCCTGCGCTGTGCTGGCTTTATTTCTTACTTGCTTGGTGATGTCTTCGGCGTTTGCATCGGTTTTTTGTTTTTGAGCTTTCAGGGAAATGTCTGCCTCTACCTTGGGTGATTGCACTGCAGCAGGTGCAACTACTTTGGGAACTGGCTGGATCGGCTTTGCAGATTTTTCCGCAGGCGGAGCTGGTGCTGGAGGCGGTGGAGCAGGTTTTGGAGCCGGCGGCGTAATGGGCGCTTTTGGTTTGAGAGATGCTGCACCTGAAGGTGGGGTGGTCCACAACTCTGCGGTAAATGGTGGGCTGTCCGAGTTTTCTAAATGCCAAGGTACGACATAAGCCAGGGCGATCACCAACAGCGCATGCACTACCAGCGCCAGCGCGAGCGATCGCCGCAAGCCCGGCGTGGGCGGCGGCAAAAATTCGTTATGGGCCTTCAGTTGCGCCATGGGTTCAGGGTGCCAATTGAACCGACAGTCCGATCCGTGCGATTCCGGCTCGTTGCAAGGTATCCATGACCTTTACGACGCGCTCGTACTGCACCGTTTTATCCGCGCTGATTACCACGGCGGTGGAATCCGGCGCCCGGCCTGCTTGCAACTTATTGACTGCTTTTGCAAGCTCGTTCAGGTTGGTCGCCGCCGGCGGGCCCACCCCCCTTATCTCTAGCTTGTTGTCCTTACCAAGCACAATTTGTATGGCAGCGTCGGGTTGCTTGGCAGCGCTACCTACGCTGGGCAAATTGATCATGCTTGGCGAGATCAAGGGCGCCGTCACCATGAAAATGATCAGCAGCACCAGCATCACGTCGATAAAGGGCACCATATTGGGCTCGTTGATGGCGCGTCTGCCGCGACCTCGGGAACTGACTGCGGGCATAGGCTTCTCCTGCTTGCGGTGGATGGCTAAAAACGGGGCCTAGCGCGGTGAGCCGGTGTTTACCTGGGCGCTGATATTGCGCTGCAATATGTTGGAGAACTCTTCCATAAAGGTTTCATGGCTAATCGCAATGCGATCGAGGTCACGGGCGAAACGGTTATAGGCAATCACCGCAGGTATGGCTGCAAACAGACCAATTGCGGTCGCCACCAAGGCTTCTGCGATGCCGGGCGCCACGGTGGCCAGGGTAACCTGCTGCAAAGTCGCCAAGCCGGTAAAAGCATGCATGATGCCCCAAACCGTACCAAACAGACCCACGTAAGGCGATACGGAGCCCACAGAGGCCAGAAAAGACAAATTGCTTTCGACTTCGTCCATCTCGCGCTGGTAGCTGGCGCGCATGGCCCGTCGGGCCCCGTCCATCAGGGGGGCCACGTCATTGATGCGGCGCTCGCGCAGCTTTTGGAATTCACGCATGCCGCTGGCAAAAATCCGTTCCATGGGGCCGGAGTTCACGCCTTTGCTGGCTGCCGTGTTGTACAACTCATGGAGGCTGGAGCCGGACCAAAACTCCCGCTCGAATAATTCATTGAGTGATTTGACCCGCTTGATGGCATAAATTTTCCGGAAAATCGCGGTCCAACTGGCTATCGATACCACCATCAGGGAAAGCATGACCAATTGCACGACAAAACTGGCGTGCAAAATGAGATTAATAATGTCGAGGTCCTGATTCATGGTTTGGCCTTCAAGGTGAAAATTGCCTGCGAGTCAGCGGCGGATTATGCGGCCAGAATCTGGCGCAGGCGATCAATTGCAGTATGCAATTGTTCCATGGAACTAGCGGTAGAAAAACGCACAAATTGTGCGCCGTGGGCCGGGCCGAAATCGCGCCCCGGCGTTACGGCCACATGGGCGCGCTCCATCATGGCAAAGGAAAAATCCCAGCTGTCTTTGATCCCTAAACGCGCGCAGGCACCGGTGCAATCGGCCCAGGCGTAAAACGCGCCGTCGGGCATCACCGGCACGTTCAAGCCCAACGCATTGAGGGCGGGTACAAAGTAATCGCGTCGCTGTGCAAACGCCTGGCGGCGGCTTTCATACAGCGCGATGCTTTCGTCCTCAAAACAGGCTAGGGCAGCGTGCTGGGCAATAGCGCTCGGGCAAATAAACAGGTTTTGCGCCAGCCGCTCTATCACTGGCACCAAGACGGGGGGCATCACCATCCAGCCCAAGCGCCAGCCGGTCATGTTGAAGTATTTGCTAAAGCTATTGATGCTGATGACGGAGTCATCCAAAGCCAGCGCACTGATGCCAAAGTGCGCGTCATAACTGAGCGGTAGGTAAATTTCATCGACCAAGGTAATGCCACCGCGCGACTGCACTACCTGGTGGATACGCGCCATTTCGGCTGGGTCGATAGAACTGCCCGTGGGGTTGGAAGGCGAGGCTAGTAAGACGCCCCGCGTCTTGGGGCCCCAAGCTTCTTTAACTTGGGCGGCACTCAGTTGAAAGCGTTGCGCAGCGGTGGTCGGCAATAAGACGGCGCGTGCATCGGCGGCGCTCACAAAATGCCGGTTGCAGGGGTAGCTGGGGTCGGGCATCAGCACTTCGTCCTCGGCATCGAGCAGGGCCAGGCAGGCCATTTGCAAGGCGGCGGAAGCACCGGCGGTGACGACGATGCGGCTGGCCGCAATATCCAGCCCAAAGCGCTGGCGGTACCAGTGGCTGATGCGCTCGCGCAGCACGGGCAGGCCGGTGGCTTGGGTGTACTGACTCAGGCCTTTGCTGATCGCACGCGATGCGGCTTCTTGCACCAAAGGTGGCGCGGTGAAGTCGGGCTCACCGATATTGAGAAACACCATCGGCCGCGCACTGTCCTGCACTTGCAGGGCCAGCGTGGAGGCGGCCTTGGCCACTTCCATCACATAAAACGGTTCAATCGCTTGGGCGCGGCGGGAAATTTGCATGGACCGGATCGGTTCAAGCGCTGTGGCGTGCACCGCGGTCGGCTTGCACTTCGAAGGCGCGCAATTCGGGCGCTAGGCCGTTGAGCACCGCGTTGACGTATTTGTGGCCGTCGGTACCACCAAATTCTTTGGCCAACTCCACGCATTCATTGAGCACCACGCGCCAGGGCACATCGGGGCAATGCTGCATTTCATACACTCCTATCCACAACACCACGCGCTCAATCGGCGAAATCTCGGTCAGCGGCCTGTCTAGGCGTGTGCTAATGAGTTGGTCCGCTGCGTCGGCCTGGGCAATGCAGCCATGCAGCAGCGCATCGAAATGCACCGCATCAGCTTTGGAAAAGCCCGACAAATCACGCGTGAACAGGTCAATATCGGCGGGCTGGTTTTTGCCCACCAGGCTTTGGTAGAGGCCTTGCACTGCAAACTCGCGCGCTCGGCTGCGTTTGTTTTTGGTGGCAGTTTTGCGCACGCCGGTGCTGCTTAGCTTGGTCTGCTGCTCTTGCGGCTGCGTCGGGGCATGGGGTTCAGCCATTAAATTTTTTCCAAGAGGTTGGCCATTTCAATGGCCACACGCGCGGCGTCGCTGCCCTTGACCGATTGCCGCGCGATAGCCTGGCTCAGGTTTTCGGTAGTCAGTATGGCGTTGGCAATTGGGATTTGGAAGTCCAGAGCAATGCGGGTCACACCGGCGCTCGATTCATTGGCCACCAATTCAAAGTGGTAGGTTTCGCCGCGGATGATGCAGCCGATGGCAATCAGCGCATCAAATTTAGTTTTTTCCGCCAGCGCTTGCAACGCCACAGGCACCTCTAGTGCGCCCGGTACGCTCACATGGTGGATGTCGCGCTCGGCCACGCCCAGAATCAGCAACTCTTGCTTGCAGGCGCTGGTCAGAGCGTCGGTGACGTCATGGTTAAAGCGTGCTTGCACGATGCCGATGCGCAGGCCTTTGCCTTGCAGTCGCTGGTCTTCGTTGTCGATATTGCCTTTGTCAGCACCAAACATGGGTTTCTTTCCGGTTCAAAAAAATCAGGGGGCGGGAGCGCTTAAGTAGCCTACGGTTTCCAGGCCATAACCGGCCATGCTGGGCATGCGGCGCGGGCTGCCCATGAGACGCATTTTTTGTACACCGCACAATCGCAGGATCTGGGCGCCGATGCCATAGGTACGTAAATCCATCAGACCACGTTCCGGCGCTTGCGCGGGCCGGGCGGTGCCCTCAAATTGCGCCAGTAATTGCTCGCCGGTTTCGCCGCAATTGAGCAGCACCAGCACGCCTTTGCCCTCGCGCGCCAAAAATGCCAGGCTGGCGTCCAGGCTCCAGGAATGCAAAGTGCGCCCGGCTTCCAGTGCATCGAGCACCGACATCGGCTCGTGCACCCGCACGGCCACGGCTTCGGACGGGTCCCATTGACCTTGTACCAGCGCCAGATGTACCGCATGGCCTGTGGAGTCTTGAAAGGCATGCGCCTGAAAGCTGCCAAAGGCAGTTTGCAATTCGCGGCTGGCTTTGCGCTCTACCAGCGATTCCACGCGGCTGCGGTGGGCGATCAGGTCGGCAATGGTGCCGATTTTTAGACCATGCTCAGCGGCAAACAACTGCAAGTCCGGCAGGCGCGCCATGGTGCCGTCGTCTTTCATGATCTCGCAAATCACCGAAGCGGGTGTGCAGCCAGCCATGGCGGCCAAATCGCAACCGGCTTCGGTATGGCCAGCGCGCATCAGCACACCGCCATCGACCGCTTGCAGGGGAAAAATATGGCCCGGCTGCACCAGGTCGTGCGGCACGGCGTTTTTTGCGACTGCGGCACGCACCGTGCAGGCGCGGTCGGCAGCGGAGATGCCAGTGCTTACGCCTTCTGCGGCTTCAATGGAAACGGTAAATGCGGTGGCGTGCTTGGTGCCATTGCGCACTGCCATGGGTGGCAGTTGCAGGCGCTGGCAATGGGCGCGTGTGAGAGTCAGGCAGACCAGGCCGCGTCCAAAGCGCGCCATAAAGTTGATGGCCTCGGCACTGACATGATCCGCGGCCAGTACCAGATCGCCTTCGTTTTCGCGGTCTTCCTCATCGACCAGGATGACCATTTTGCCCTCGCGCATGTCGGACACGATGTCTTGCACAGGGGAGATGGAAACAGGGGAGAGGTGGGAGGCAGTCATCGGCTAGCTTTCGGATGGTCCAGCGGGCGCGGGCCCAGAGGGCGGCGGCGCTGCAAGGCGAGGGTTGATTATCGCCGCAAGCGCTTAGTACTCATTTTTCGTCACTTTGAGGAGCGCGTGTGCGCCTACCACCAGTGCGTCGTCGCGAGGAGCGAAGCGACGTGGCGATCTATTCATGCGTGCAGACACTGATTGCGAAGGCTCGGAGCTTCGGAGCGGCGGGTGCCGACTTAGGAGGCGCTTGGCCTAGTCATCGATCGACGCGCTCCAGCGCGCATCCAGGCCTTTTTGCAGATCGCGCCGGTCGCGTTTGGTGGGGCGCCCATGGCTGAGGGCATCGGCGGGTTCGGCATGCAGGCGGCGGTGTTCCTGCATTGCCAGGCGCGCGCTGGTACTTTCTGCGCTTTCTTCGTACAAGGCTTGCGCCACCGGCGCCGGGCCGCGCACTGCGCTCAGGCCTTTGACGGTGATGGTGCGCGGTATTTTGGCCTGCCACACCGTCAGGGTGTCGCCCACACGTACTTCGCGCGATGGCTTGATGTTTTGCTTGGCCACTTGCACATGGCCTTTATTGACTTCGTCGGTGGCCAGTGAGCGGGTTTTGAAAAAGCGCGCCGCCCACAGCCATTTGTCGATGCGCACACTGTCCATGGTTTATCCGTGCCTAGGTTGCAGGTTGAAAGGAGTAGCTAGGCGCGTCCCGCGCCCAGCGGCTGCGCGCTGACCCAGGCATCGAACACCCGCACATCGATTTCGGTTTTCAGGCGCTCATAAGCCTGCTGTGCCGGGGGGTAATGGCGACGCAAAAAATTGAGCCACTGCTTGAGCCGCCCGGCTTGTTGGCGCGCTTCGAGACGCGAGCGAACCAGGTGCCAGAAATGGCCTAAATGTTCTTGTACGCCCGGCCAATCCAGCCCCGGCGCATGGGCACTGTGTTGCGCCAGCGTGGTGAGAGTGGTGTGCGACGTAGCCGCGCGAATCTCCAGCGCCAAGCCGGGATTACTCACCATACCGCGCCCCAGCATCAGCGTGTCGCAGCCTGATTCCAAGCGGCATTGCTGCGCATGTTGCGCGTTCCAGATTTCGCCGTTGGCGATCAGCGGGGTGCGCACCCGCGCACGGATGTCGGCGATGCGGTGCCAGTAGGCCGGGGGACGGTAGCCATCGGCGCGGGTACGGGCATGGACCACGATTTCGCCGGCGCCGCCTTCTTGTAGCGCCAAGGCGCATTCCTCGGCGCGGCTGTCGTCATCAAAGCCTAAGCGCATTTTGGCCGATACCATTTGCTGCGCGGGCACGGCAGTGCGCACGGCTTTGACAATCGCAAACAATAGCTCGGGGTCTTGCAAGAGCGCGGCGCCGCCGCCGTGGCGATTGACCACTTTGGCCGGGCAGCCGAAATTGAGGTCCACGCCATCGGCGCCCATGCCGGCCACGCGCGCTGCGTTATCAGCCAGACAGCCCGGGTCCGAGCCCAGCAGTTGTGGGCGCACTGGCACGCCAGCGGCGGTGCGGCCACCGCTCAGCAACTCGGGCACCACGCGGATAAACACGCGCTCAGGCAACAAGGTGTCGGTGACCCGGATGAACTCGGAGACGCAGCGGTCTATGCCGCCCACGCGGGTCAGCACATCGCGCAACACAAAGTCGAGCAAGCCCTCCATCGGGGCCAGGATCAGGGCCATCGCGTACCAGCGCCCTTAACGCTGCGCGCCCAGGGCCAGTGCGGCCTGGCGCGATTGCTCGAGCGCCTGCGCGTCTGGCGGTGCATCCACCGGCCAGCCGCCTAGGTGCTGATGCGCCACGGCCGCCAGCGCGTTTATGCCCGGCGCGCCGTCGTTCAGGCAGGGGATGTAATGAAAGGCTTTGCCGCCCGCCTCCAAAAACGCGTGGCGCGCCTCCATATTGATTTCTTCCAGCGTCTCCAGGCAGTCGCTGGTAAAGCCAGGGCAAACCACATCGACCCGGCCCACGCCAGATTGACCCATGGCGATCAGCGTCGGTTCGGTATAGGGCTCCAGCCATTTGGCGCGGCCCAGGCGGCTTTGGAAAGTCACCTTGTACTGGTCTTTGGCAAGGCCCAGGCTGTCGGCCAGCAGGCGCGCAGTCTTAAAACATTCGCAGTGGTAATGGTCACCCAAATGCAGGGTGCGCTCGGGTACGCCATGAAAACTCATCACCAACACATCTGGTCGGCCATGCATTTGCCAATAGGCCTCTACCCCGTTGCGCAAGGCGGCGATATAGGCGGGATGGTCGTGGTAATGGTTGATAAAGCGCAGTTCAGGAATCGCGCGCGTACTGGCGGCCCATTGATACACCGCGTCAAACAGGCTGGCGGTGGTGGTGGCCGAATATTGCGGGTAGGCGGGGAGCACCAGCACGCGGGTGACGCCTTCGGTCTTGAGCGCATCCAACTGCGAGGGGATGGACTGGCTGCCGTAACGCATGGCCCATCGCACCCGCACATGTAAGCCCAGAGCCTGCAACTGTTGCTCCAACAAGCCCGCTTGTTTTTCTGTCCAGATCTTCAGCGGCGAGCCCTCAGCCGTCCAGATGCTGGCGTATTTGGCTGCCGACTTAGCCGGGCGAAAACGCAAAATAATGCCGTGCAAGATCAGCAGCCACACCAGGCGCGGGATTTCGACTACGCGGTGGTCACTCAAAAACTCGGCCAGATAGCGGCGCACTGCTGGCGCGGTGGGCGCGTCGGGGGTTCCCAAATTGCAATACAGCACCGCAGTCTGCGCGGCTTGACCGTGGGAAAAAGGGGGTTCTTTATGAAAAGGCATGCGGTATTCTCGCCCACCTATGCTTGACGCCACCAAAATTCGCGCGATCTCCCTCGACCTGGACGACACTTTGTGGCCGGTCTGGCCCACCATCGCCCGGGCCGAAATCCAAATGCAGGACTTTTTACGCCCGCAAGCTCCGGCCACCGCCGCCTTGATGGCCGACCCGCAAGCGCGGGCGCAATTACGCGACGCGACGGTTAGCGCGCAACCGGCCAGCGCCCACGACATGAGCGCCCTGCGCTTGGGCATGATCGAACTGGCCTTGCAGCGCTGCGGCGAGTCAGCGGCTTTGGCGCCAGAGGCCTTCGGGGTGTTTTACTCGGCCCGCCAGCAGGTGGATTTGTATGCCGATAGCGCCGGGGCGCTGGCGCGCTTGGCCGGGCGCTTTCCGCTTTTGGCCCTGACCAACGGGAATGCCGATATCCATTTGGTGGGGATCGGGCATTTTTTTGTGGGCAGTGTGGGCGCGCATACCGTGGGCCTGCCCAAGCCGCACAAAGTCATTTTTGATGCAGCGGCCAACGCGCTGGGATGTCGGCACGAGGAAGTGCTGCATGTGGGTGACGACGCGCTGTTGGACGTGCTGGCGGCGCTGGATGCGGGGATGCAAAGTGTTTGGGTGAATCGGCAGGGAGCTAGCTGGCAGCATGCCCGGGGTCCCCATTTACAAGTGACAAGTTTGGATGCCTTGTGCGATGCTTTGGGTGTGTAGTCTTGCCAGACTTGGGGGGGGGTGAAGTCGCTTCGTTAATCGGGTGAAACTTGGTTTTTGTACAGATTTTCCCGGTGGGACTTTTGTATGTCCCCCCGCTTCCCCCCCGCCCCTTCACCCCCGCCGGGGTGAAGGGGAGCTTGAACAGCCAATTTTGTTTTTTTGTCTTGGAGAAGGGGTTTTGAATCGTGGCGTTGCGGTGCGGGTTTGTTCGCCCCGGTTGGTGAACGAAGCGGTTGTAGTAAATGGTCTGGGGCATAGGGCATAGGGCATAGGGCATAGGGCTTTGCGGGGCTGCGCCAGCAGCGCGCCAACAAGCGTGTGCAAGGTGAGCGCAGCGAACGAGCACACGCGGGCCCCTTTTGCCATTGGCCGTGCTGAGCAACGCAGCGGCGACCGGATCAGGGCGGGCGTTTGTTTGAGCGTAGCGAGTTTGCGCCCGACCCCGGACGGCGCGAGTAGCGCAAGGTAGCCCGCAGGGCCACGGCCTTTGGCTCGCCTTTCTTTTGCTTATCTTTTCTTTGGCGAAGCAAAGAAAAGTAAGGCCCGCGGCAGGCGCACGCCCTGTGGCAAGAAGAAAAAGCCGGCTGCAAGCCAAACACAAAAGGCTATTGACTCGCCTTTTCTTTGCTTACTTTCTTTTGGCGAAACAAAAGAAAGTAACTCGGCCAGCAGGCCGAAACCTGCTTTCGCAGACTACTCTTTCCAGACAAACCCTTCAGTCTCATCCAAAGCCAGCGCCGCCATGATCCCGCTCCGCACCGCACCTTCTAAGGTCGCAGGGTAGGGCTTGTAGAGGTAATCCCCGCAGGCCAACAGGCCCGGCGCGACCTGCTGCGGTGGTCGCACCATGCGGGCCGCACACGAGAAAGTGGCCTGTTTTTCCATCACGGTACGAATGGCGCTGAGGCGCTGCCCATCAAGCCAGTCTTCCAACTGTTCTTCGGCTTGGGCCAGCACCATGGATTCAAGCTGTTCGTATTCCCCCTGCGGCGCGCTGACCACCAGCGCCAGCAGGCCAGGCGGGCCGCCGAGTTGGCCCCGGTCAAATGCAAATTGCGCCGGTGCCATGGGGCTGCTGCGCAGTGCCAGCATAGGTCGTGGCAAAACCAAGCCCGGCGCGTGCGCATAGACGGTGGCGATGGACTGGTATCGCATGGCTTTGGCCGGGCGTAGCCAGCGCTGTAAGTGCAGGCCTAAGTTTTTAGGGGCCAGCGGCAGGTAGTCGCTAAAGGCTTGTACCGCGTGTTGCGGAGCCGTGGCCCAGATGACCCGGTCAAAGCCCTCGTCGTCGATCTGCCACTGCCCGCCACTCCATCGGGGGCAGGTCGCGCGCCTTCCTAAGTGCACGCTGGCGCCGTGGTCGTTCAGCCAAGCGGCGGCGGCCTGGGGAAACAAAGCGCCCAAATCCACGGTAGGCACCAGCATGTCTGACCCCGCAGCGCGCCAGGGTTTGGGTTTTCGATCTGCGCCGGGGGGCTGGCCCGTAAGGTCCGTGGTCTCCAAGCCGGCAGGCATGGTTTGCTTTTTCTCGCGCGGCTTGTCAAACACGCTGTCATGCAGCACGGTTAAAAAAACCTGGCCGCTGGCCAATTGCGGTGGTGTGTTCAGAGCCGAAATGCACAAGGGGTTGATCAAGTCTTCCATCACCGTGCTGTGTATGCCCTGGCACAGCTCGGCGACGCTGGTTTGGGGGCTGCACCCAAAGCGGTTTTTCCGCCAGAGCCGCAAAGCCCGCACCAAAGACCTTTTATCGCCCATATTCCAGCCGCTGGCCATCAGCAGCCCGGCCATCAGGTTCCAGGGTTGTGGCCAATCGGGCAGTTGCAAGCCGTCCCCATCAGCAAAGCGCAGGCCCAGAGGCAGGCGCAGCAGGGTTTGCGCCGGGTCCAGGCCCACGGTGCGCATCAGGTCCAGGGTTTCGCGGTAGGCGCCTAGCAAGATGTGTTGGCCGTTATCCAGGGTGGCTGTGCTGCCGTCGGGCATGAGCGCGTCAGCACTGGCCGGTAGGGTGCGCGCCCGCCCGCCCAGCGAGCGACTGGCTTCCAGGACCGTGACTTGGTGTCCGGCCTGGACTGCATGGATGGCTGCTGCCAGCCCGCTCCAGCCAGCGCCCACCACGCAGATGCGGTAGCGCTTCATAGCTGGCCCAGCGCCTGGACTTTCCAGGCCAGCCAGAATTTGTGGATGGGCGTGAGCCGCACCCGGCGCTCTAACACCGGAAAGCCCTCGCGCTCGATCTGGCGCAGCAGGCGCCGGTAAATGCTGGCCATCATCAGGCCCGGCTTTTGGTTGCGCCGCTCGCCCGCGGGCAGAAGGGCCAAGGCCTGCTCGTACAAGCCGTGCGCGCGCTCGGCTTGAAAGGCCATCAAGGCGCTGAAACGGGCCGAGGGCACACACTTTAATACTTCGTGTGCTTTTACATCAAAACGCTGCAACTCATTGACGGGTATATAAATTCTTCCGCGTTGTGCATCTTCGCCTACGTCGCGGATGATGTTGGTCAGTTGCAGCGCCTGGCCTAGGGTATGGGCATAGGTGGTAGTTTGTACATCGGTTTGACCGAAGATCAGCGCTGCCACTTCCCCCACCACCCCGGCCACCAAGTGGCAGTAACGTTGCAGGTTCGGGAAATCCAGGTAGCGGGTTTGTTCTAAGTCCATCTGGCAACCTCGGATCACGCTGTGCAGATGTTCTTGGGTGATGCCGTAGGTGGGCGCAAGCGGCATCAAGGCTTTCATGACCGGATGGGAGGGCTGGCCGCTGTAGGCCTTGGTCACCTCACTGAACCACCAGGAAAGTTTGGTGGCGGCGACGCCCGCGTCCACCGCATCATCGACGACATCATCGACTTCGCGGCAAAACGCATAAAAAGCGGTGATGGCCGCGCGCCTTTGCGGCGGCAAAAACAAAAAGGCGTAATAAAAGCTGCTGCCCGAGGCGGCCGCCTTTTCCTGTACATACTGGGCGGGAGTCATGCCCTTATTGTCGCCTGAGCGCAGCGCCACATGGCTGGCCAGTTGGCTGGTGCGGAGCAGCGCCGCTGGGGGCAAGGGGTTTCACGCGCCCTGCGCCTAGCTGACAAGGCTTGCGCCAGGCAGTGCCTTGCGCAGCGGCATTTTGGTCAAAATTGTTTTGCCCAGCCTGGTGCCGTGCATGTGGCACGAGCCCGGCCGGACTCACATAAGGAGCGCGCGCCAGACAATGCGCGGTGCGTCCCACCAATGCAAGCGGGGGCGAGTGTGCAGCACTGCGCCGCCCAAACCCTCGATCTTGTCGAGCACGCGCAAACCCCCTTGCACTACCAGGCGCAGTTCCCATCCAGCACGGCCTGGTAGGCGGTGTACCAGCGCCTGGCCTTGTTCCATGCGGGCTCTCGCATCTCGGGCGCAAAGCCGCACCATGGCGTCTGCGCCCGCAGGCGTGGTGCTTGCGCTTTGGCGCATCGCATCGGCCTGGCTGCGCCCTGCCGGTGCGGGCGTCTGCCAATTTGGATCCGAAAGTGACGCTTTTTTGGATGGCGGCGAACTGGTTTTTTGCTGCCGCATCCAAGATCGGAGACCAAAGCCGGTGTTGGCACACCAATCGCCGGGGAAGTAATTGCGGCCTCTGGGCAAGTCGCGGCTGGGGTCTTGCCAGAAATTGATCAGTTGGAGCGCAGTGCATATGGCATCGCTGCGCTCCAGTGATGGCTCGTCTTGCACGCCGTACAAATGCAGTAGCAGTCGCCCCACCGGGTTGGCCGAGTTCGCGCAATAGGCCAGCAAGGTGGCCATGTCCGGGTAGTCTCCACCATCGCGCGTCATGCAAACATCGTGTTGAAAAGCGTCCAGCAGGGCGTGTAATAAATGCGCCGGCAAGTCAAAGTCGGCGATCGCCGGTGCCAAGGGGCCAAAGACCTGTGGCCATCGCTGGGCGCTAGGTAGTGGGGCGGGACTCGGTTCTCCACAGGCCTGGTGCAAGGCCTGCCGGTAAGCCGCCAGATCGGCCAGGCGTTGTTCGGGGCTGGCCTGGCCTTCATCGGCCAGGTCGTCTGCGGTGCGGGCAAAGTGGTAGATGGCGGTAATCGGCGCGCGCAAGTGCGCAGGGCAGAGCCACGAGGCCACCGGGAAATTCTCGTAATGCGCAATGGGCGCGGCACGCGGTGGGGCGGGTGATGGCATAGTCTGACATTGTGCCTTGGAGAGTACTGTTCCTTGTGGCAGGACTCTGGCCATAACAAACAATCGATAGCGCTGGCGCCAGCCACTAGGGCGCGTGGCTTGACAGACAACAGAAATCCCGTTAAATTACTAACCAGTCAGTCAGTAATAATCTGAACCCGCTCCGGACTTACAAGTTTCGGGTCCCGGGTCAGCATTTTCCCTTCCACTTCTCTATCCATCCGCCCATGTTCCTAAGCTCCACCTGGCCTACCCGCCTTGTTCTCTTGGCTTGCCTTGTCCTGCAAGCCTGCTCCAAACCCGTGCCTGCCGAGGAGCCGGTGCGGGCGGTCAAGATCATCACGGTGGGCTTGGATGCCATGCAGTCGGGCGCCGAATACGCAGGTGAAGTGCGCTCGCGGGTGGAGTCGCGCTTGGGCTTTCGGGTTAGTGGCAAATTGCTGCGCCGCAATGTGGAGCTGGGCCAACATGTTCGGGCTGGCGAGGTACTCGCGCAATTAGATCCGCAAGACTTCAAGCTGGCCGCCGATGGTGCTCGCGCGCAGTTAGCCGCCGCCGCTACCAACCGGGACCTGGCCCTGGCCGACTACAAGCGCTACAAGGACTTGCGCGAGCAAAACTTCATCAGTGCCGCCGAATTGGAGCGGCGCGATACCGCCCTGAAAGCGGCGCAGGCGCAGGTGGATCAGGCCCAGGCGCAGCTTGCGAGTTTGGGTAACCAAACCGGGTACGCGAATTTGGTCGCCGATGCCGCTGGTGTAGTTACCTCCGTGGATGCCGAACCCGGCCAGGTGCTGGCCGCAGGTACGCCGGTCTTGCGCATCGCTAAGGATGGCGCGCGCGACGTGGTGTTTTCTGTGCCCGAGGACAAGGTGGACAAGCTCACCGTAGGTTCGCAAGTGCAGGTAAAAGCTTGGGCTGCGGATAAAAGCGCAACAGCGACCGTGCGGGAAGTGGCCGCAAGCGCGGACCCGATAACGCGAACGTTTATGGTGAAAGTAGGATTAAACGGCCCAGAAACTTGGCCTTTGGGCGCTACTGTGACGGTGGTGCCCAAGGCACTGGACCGCTCGGGCCCGCCAGTCCTCAAACTGCCGACCAGCGCGCTCCAGCACGACGGCGAAAAAGCAGCGGTGTGGGTGCTTGAAAAAGCTACGATGACGGTACGTCTGCAGCCCATTGCGATCGCTACTGCCGATGGCAATGAAGTGGTCGTCGCGCAGGGCTTGGCGCCTGGAATGCAAGTGGTCAGTGTGGGTGCGCATGTGCTTAATCCCGGGCAGAGGGTCACGATTTACCAGCCCAAGCAAGCTGCTGCAGTGGCGCCCGCCGCTCCCACTTCAGCACAGTGAGCAGTTCTATGCAACAGGACACTCCTAAGCCCGGTTTCAATCTGTCCCGCTGGGCGCTGGACCACGCAGCGCTGACGCGCTATTTGATGCTGGTACTGATGATCTTGGGCGCAGCCGCCTACTTCCAGCTAGGCCAGGATGAAGACCCGCCGTTTACCTTCCGAATAATGGTCGTCCGTGCATTTTGGCCTGGCGCCACTGCCACCCAAATGGCCGAGCAGGTGACCGACAAAATAGAGCGCACTTTGCAAGAGGTGCCCGGTGCCGACAAGATTCGCAGCTTTTCCAAACCTGGCGAAACCACCATCTTTTTTCAGTTGAAAGACTCCAGCCGCCCCGGCGAGGTGCCTGATCTCTGGTATTCGGTGCGCAAGAAGGTTGGCGATATGCGCAACACCCTGCCCGGCGGTGTCAATGGGCCGTTTTTCAATGATGAATTTGGCGATGTCTATGGTGTGATTTACGCACTGCAAGCCGAAGGCTTTTCGCCTGCCGAAGTCAAAGAGCAAGCTGACTCGGTGCGCCAGCAATTACTGCGTGTGCCCGACGTCAACAAGGTGGAATTATTCGGTGTGCAGGACGAGAAGCTATACATCGAAATGTCGCAGCGCCGCCTGTCGCAATTGGGGCTGGACATGAACCAGGTGCTGGCCCAGCTTTCACAGCAAAACGCCATGGAAGGCGCGGGCACCATGCAAACCCCGCTGGACGTGGTGCAGGTGCGCGTAAGCGGTGCCTTCCAAGCCGAGGAGCAGTTACGCGCTATGCCGATTCGCGGCAGTTCTGGCAACCAGTTGCGTTTGGGTGATATTGCCGACATCAAGCGTGGGTATATCGACCCTGCGGGTGTCAAAGTGCGCTTTCAAGGACATCAGGTGATTGCGCTGGGAGTGTCCATGACCAAGGGTGGCGACATCATTGCGCTGGGCAAGGCCTTGAAGCTTGCTACCGCACGGATTGGCGCTGCCTTGCCGGTAGGCATCCGCTTGGTGGAAGTGCAAGACCAGCCCACGGCGGTGGCCAAATCGGTGAACGAATTTATCGGTGTGCTGATTGAGGCGATAGTGATCGTGCTCTTGGTCAGCTTTGTTGCGCTGGGTTTGCACAAGCGCCCAGGCACGCAGGCCTGGTACCGCCAGTATTACGTCGATGTGCGCCCTGGGCTAGTGGTAGCGATCACGATTCCGCTGGTGCTCTCGGTCACCTTTCTAGGCATGTATTACTGGGGTATTGGCTTACACAAAATTTCCCTGGGTTCGCTCATCATTGCGCTGGGCCTTTTGGTCGATGACGCCATCATCGCGGTGGAAATGATGGTGCGCAAAATCGAAGAAGGCTACGACAAGGTGCGTGCCGCGACCTTCGCTTATGAAATCACCGCCATGCCGATGTTGACGGGCACCTTGATCACCGCCGTCGGCTTTTTGCCTATTGGTATTGCGCGCTCCACCGTCGGTGAATACACCTTCGCCATTTTTGGTGTGACCGTGCTGGCCTTGTTGGTCAGTTGGCTGGTGTCGGTGTATTTCGTGCCTTACCTTGGCACGGTGTTGCTAAAGGCCAAAAGCAATACGGCCGACTTGGAACACCATGAAGTGTTCGATACCCCTTTTTACAACGCCTTCAGGCGCACGGTGAACTGGTGCGTGGCGCACCGCTGGATCACGATTGGGGTAATGCTGCTGACTTTTGCTTTGGGAATTTTCGGTATGGGCCGGGTACAGCAACAGTTCTTCCCAGATTCGAGCCGTCCCGAGGTGATGATGGATGTGTGGTTTGCCGAGGGCACCTCGATTGCAGCCAATGAAGCAGTCAGCCGCCGTATCGAGGCGCGCCTGATGCAGGAAAGCGGCGTAGTCAATGTGGCGACCTGGATCGGCTCGGGCGTGCCGCGCTTTTATTTGCCTTTGGATGCGATTTTTCAGCAGTCCAATGTGTCGCAATTTATTGTTCTGCCCGTCGATTTGAAGCGGCGCGAAAGTCTGCGTATCCAGTTGCCTGCCCTGATGGCACAGGAGTTTCCCGAAGTGCGGGCGCGGGTGAAGATATTGCCCAACGGCCCGCCGGTGGCCTATCCGGTGCAGTTCCGCGTGATCGGGCCTGACGCCGATCAACTGCGTCAGCGCGCTAACGAAGTGAAAGCGCAGATGCGCACCAACTCCAATATGCGCGGCGTCAATGACAACTGGAACGAGCCGGTCAAGGTCATCCGCTTGGATGTGGACCAAGCCAAAGCCCGCGCGCTGGGGGTGAGCAGCCAGTCGATTGCGCAGGCGGCCCGCACCCTGCTGTCGGGCAGCACGGTAGGTCAGTTCCGCGAGGGCGACAAGTTGATCGACATCGTGCTGCGCCAGCCCCTGTCCGAACGCAACGCCATATCCGACATTGGCAACGCCTATGTGCCTACCGCCAGCGGCAAGTCCATTCCGCTAACCCAAATCGCCAAGCCGACTTTTGTCTGGGAGCCGGGCGTACTGTGGCGCGAGGGGCGCGACTACGCGATCACCGTGCAAGGCGACATTGCCGAAGGCCTGCAAGGCGCCACCGTGACCGCGCAGCTGGCACCCGATATGCGCAAGCTGGAGTCCAGCTGGGCGGCCAAAGGGCAGGGCGCTTACCGGATTCAGGTGGCTGGCGCGGTGGAAGAGAGTAGCAAGGGTTCCAGTTCCATTGCGGCGGGCATCCCCATCATGCTTTTCATCACCTTCACGCTCTTGATGCTGCAACTGCACAGTTTTAGCCGTTCACTTTTGGTGTTCCTTACCGGTCCGCTGGGAATTGCCGGTGTAGCGATGGCCTTACTGAGCTTCGGGCGCCCGTTCGGCTTTGTGGCGCTGCTGGGCGTGATTGCTTTGATGGGCATGATTCAGCGCAACTCGGTGATTTTGATCGACCAGATCGAGCAGGACCGGGCCAACGGCGTACCGGCCTGGGATGCCATCGTCGAGTCCGCGGTGCGCCGTTTGCGGCCTATCGTGCTCACCGCAGCCGCTGCGGTGTTGGCCATGATTCCCTTGTCGCGCTCGGTGTTCTGGGGCCCGATGGCGGTGGCCATCATGGGCGGTTTAATTGTCGCGACGGCCTTGACTTTGCTGGCTTTGCCCGCCATGTACGCCGCATGGTTCAGGGTGCAGCGCGAGCCGTTGGGCATGCAGGCTAAAATGCCCGGCTAACCGATTTCCAGCGATCGGCCGAGTCGGGCAGCACTTTGAGGGTGCTGCGCAGGGCGCGGCGGATTGCTGAATTTTTTTGCGCGGGTGGCGAAATTGGTAGACGCACCAGGTTTAGGTCCTGACGGTAGCAATACTGTGGGGGTTCGAGTCCCCCCCCGCGCACCACCCAAAAGGTACTGAGAGTCCCCGTGCGGCCAGTCCTGTGACCGCATTCGGCGGCACGGCCCGGCCGTGAATTTTTATTTGGAGCCCCTGTCATGACGGTAGTAGTTGAAACTTTGGAAAAGCTGGAGCGCAAGATCACCCTGAAGCTTCCCGTGGACGCGGTTCAAAACGAGGTACAAGCCCGTTTGCGCAAGCTGGCCCGCACCGTCAAGATGGATGGTTTTCGCCCTGGTAAGGTACCTATGAATGTGGTGACCCAGCGCTATGGCTACTCGGTGCACTACGAAGTGATGAATGACAAAGTGGGCCAGGCTTTTGCAGAGGCCGCGAGCGAAGCCAAGCTGCGCGTAGCCGGACAACCTCGTATTACCGAAGCGGCTGATGCCGTTGAAGGCGCGATGGCCTTTGATGCGGTATTCGAGGTCTTCCCGGAAGTCAAGATTGGCGATCTTTCCAGTGCCGAGGTCGAGAAATTCAACGCCGAAGTGACCGATGCCGCGATCGATAAAACCATCGATATTTTGCGTAAACAGCGCCGCAGCTTTAATCAACGTTCTCAGGACGCCGCAGCCCAGGATGGCGACCGCGCCACGGTGGACTTTGAAGGCAAGATCGACGGCGAAGTATTTGAAGGCGGTAAGGCCGAGGATTTTCAGTTCATCCTGGGTGACGGCCAAATGCTCAAAGAATTTGAAGAAGCCACCCGGGGCATGAAGTTGGGGGAAAGCAAGACCTTCCCGCTGGCCTTCCCCCCGGACTACCACGGCAAGGATGTGGCCGGTAAGACGGCAGATTTCATGGTCACGGTCAAAAAGCTCGAAGCGGCGCACTTGCCCGAGGTGGATGATGCGCTGGCCCGCAGCTTGGGCATAGCAGACGGCACGGTTGCCGCTTTGCGCGAAGACATCAGCAAAAATCTGCAACGCGAAGTCAAGTCCCGCTTGCTGTCGCGTAATAAGCAAGGGGTAATGGAAGCCTTGGTTGCTAAGTCGGAACTGGACCTGCCCAAAGCCAGCGTCCAAGCGGAGATGGAGCGTTTGGTCGCTGATGCGCGCGCTAACCTCAAGCAACGTGGAATCAAAGATGCCGAAAATGCGCCCATTCCCGAAGAATTGTTTACTGGGCAAGCCGAGCGCCGCGTGCGATTGGGCTTGGTGGTGGGTGAGCTTGTGCGCTCCAATAATTTGCAAGCAACGCCGGCGCAGATCAAGCAACATGTAGAAGAGTTGGCAGGTAGCTACGAGAATCCGGCTGAGGTGGTGCGCTGGTATTACGGCGACCAAAACCGCATGAGCGAGGTTGAGTCGGTAGTGATCGAGAACAACGTGACGGAGTTTGTCCTTGCCAAGGTCAAGGTTACCGAGAAGGCCATCTCCTTTGACGAGTTAATGGGACAGAATTGATTTGCAGGTTAGTGCCGCAGCTTTGCGGCTCGAACCGAACTTAACGAGGTAAAAGTTATGAATTTCGAATTGCCAGGCAGTGCATCCACCCGGGCCTTGGGTATGGTGCCTATGGTTATTGAGCAGTCGGGGCGCGGCGAGCGTTCGTACGACATTTATTCCCGTTTGCTCAAAGAGCGCGTGATTTTTCTGGTCGGCACGGTGAATGACCAGACGGCGAACCTCGTGGTTGCCCAGTTACTGTTCCTGGAGAGCGAAAACCCGGACAAGGATATTTCTTTCTACATCAACTCCCCGGGCGGCTCGGTGAGTGCGGGTATGGCGATTTTCGACACCATGAATTTCATCAAGCCTGATGTCTCCACCTTGTGTATTGGCATGGCGGCGAGCATGGGTGCTTTTTTGCTGGCAGCCGGTGCCAAGGGTAAGCGCTTTTCACTGCCCAACTCCAAGGTGATGATTCACCAGCCCTTAGGCGGGACGCAGGGGCAAGCCACGGAAATCGAAATCCATGCGCGTGAAATTCTTAAGACGCGGGAGCAGCTCAACAAAATTCTGGCGGACCGCACCGGCCAGCCCCTAGAAAAAATCGCCCGCGATACCGAGCGCGATTACTACCTGTCCGCCGACGAGGCCAAAGACTATGGCTTGGTAGACCAGGTGATTGCTAAACGCCCCTGAACGTCCTCTAGGCGATCCCTTGCCAAACGGCGCCCTGCCTTGTGCGGGACGCCGTTTTTATTTGGGTATCATTGGGATTCACCACTTACTGGCAAAAAACTCACATGGCCGAAAAAAAAGGCGCTTCCGGCGAGAAAAATCTGTATTGCTCGTTCTGCGGCAAAAGCCAGCATGAAGTCAAGAAGCTAATTGCAGGGCCCTCGGTTTTTGTCTGCGACGAGTGCATCGACCTGTGCAATGAGATCATTCGCGATGAGCTACCGGCCGTATCGTCGGTCACCAGCGGACGCGGGGGTCTGCCCACACCTTCCGAGATCAAAGCGAATCTGGACAATTACGTGATTGGGCAGGAACCTGCCAAGCGCACTTTATCCGTGGCGGTCTATAACCACTACAAGCGTTTGCGGCACAAGGAGCAGTCCAAAAAAGACGAGGTGGAGCTGAGTAAAAGCAACATTCTTTTGATCGGCCCCACCGGCTCGGGTAAGACGCTGCTGGCCCAGACGCTGGCGCGTATGCTGGACGTCCCGTTTGTGATGGCCGATGCAACGACCCTTACCGAAGCGGGCTACGTCGGTGAGGATGTCGAAAACATCGTGCTCAAGCTTTTACAAAGCTGTAACTATGATGTAGAGCGTGCGCAGCGCGGCATTGTGTACATCGATGAAATAGACAAAATTTCGCGTAAATCGGATAACCCTTCCATTACCCGTGACGTGTCCGGGGAGGGCGTGCAGCAGGCTTTACTGAAATTAATTGAAGGGACTATGGCCAGCGTGCCACCGCAGGGTGGACGCAAGCATCCCAATCAGGACTTCGTACAGATCGACACTACGAATATTTTGTTCATCTGTGGTGGCGCATTTGCGGGTCTTGAAAAAGTGATTGAAAACCGTACCAAATCCTCTGGCATTGGATTTAGTGCGACCGTTATGAGCAAGGCGGAGCGCAGCCTGACGGAAGTATTCAAGGATGTAGAGCCTGAGGACTTGATTAAATTCGGTCTGATCCCTGAGCTCGTGGGCCGGATGCCGGTGGTCGCGACTTTGGCCGAACTGACCGAAGACGCGATGGTGCAGATATTGACCGAGCCTAAAAATGCCTTGGTAAAGCAGTATGCCAAGCTCATCAGCATGGAAGGAGCCGAACTCGAGATACGGCCTGAGGCTTTGCGCGCCATCGCTAAGCGGGCATTGGATCGCAAGACCGGTGCGCGTGGATTGCGCTCTATTTTGGAGCAGTCACTCATTAACACGATGTATGAACTACCCGACACCAGTGAGGTGGAAAAAGTCGTCGTCGATGTCTCAACCATCGAGGACAACCATCCTCCCTTACTGGTCTACCGTGAGTTGGCCAAGAAGGCTTGAGCCCTTGTTGCTAATTGCCCAGGGATTGACTTTTTCGTCGCACCTAGGCCGATTGAACGCGTATTTGCCAAGCTAAAGTCTTGAAAATTTCGTAAACCAGACCATGTCCAGCGAATAGAAAAGGATTTTTATGTCCGGTTACACCCCCCTAGAAGCCCTCCCCGTGGAATTGCCGATGCTGCCCTTGCGCGATGTCGTGGTGTTTCCCCATATGGTCATCCCGCTTTTTGTTGGCAGGCCCAAGAGTATCAAGGCCTTGGAGGCTGCTATGGAGGCCGAGCGGCGCATCATGTTGGTGGCGCAAAAAACAGCGGCTAAAGATGAACCTTTGGTCTCTGACATGTTCGACATGGGTTGTGTCTCGACTATTTTGCAGATGCTCAAATTGCCCGATGGCACCGTAAAGGTCCTCGTGGAAGGCCATCAGCGTGCTAAGGTGAATCGTATCGAAGAGGGTGAATCGCATTTCACAGCCAATGTGACGCCCTTAGTGGCCCCCACTGCGGGCGCTGAGGCGCAAGCCCTAGCCAGCGAGGTCGAGGCTTTGCGTCGCGCCGTCATGCAACAGTTTGACCACTACGTCAAACTCAATAAAAAAATTCCGCCTGAGATCCTTACATCCATTGCCAGCATCGACGATCCGGGACGCTTGGCCGATACCATTGCGGCGCACATGCCTCTGAAGCTGGAGAACAAGCAGGCGGTCCTGGCGCTGCCGGAGGTCAAAACCCGCTTGGAGAATTTGTTCGAACAAATCGAGCGTGAAGTGGATATTCTGAACGTAGATAAAAAAATCCGTGGCCGTGTAAAGAGGCAGATGGAAAAGAACCAACGCGACTTTTATTTGAACGAGCAGGTCAAGGCCATTCAAAAAGAATTGGGTGATGGCGAAGACGGTGCGGACATCGAAGAAATTGAGAAAAAGATCAAAGCCGCGCGCATGCCCAAGGAGGCTTTGAAAAAGGCTGAGAACGAACTCAAAAAGCTGCGCCTCATGTCGCCCATGTCGGCCGAAGCTACGGTGGTCCGCAATTACATCGACGTGCTGGTGGGCTTGCCCTGGACGAGTAAGACGAAGATTAAGCACGATCTGGGTAATGCAGAAAAAGTGCTTAATGAGGACCACTACGGCCTGGACAAGGTCAAAGACCGCATCTTGGAATACCTCGCGGTGCAGCAGCGGGTGGACAAAGTCAAGGCGCCAATTCTGTGCTTGGTCGGCCCCCCCGGAGTTGGAAAAACCTCGCTTGGCCAATCGATTGCCAAAGCCACCGGGCGCAAGTATGTGCGTATGGCCTTAGGCGGTATGCGGGATGAAGCGGAAATCAGGGGCCACCGGCGTACTTATATCGGCGCTATGCCGGGTAAAGTTTTGCAGAGTTTGACCAAAGTCGGCACGCGCAATCCTTTATTTTTGCTCGATGAGATCGACAAATTGGGCACCGACTTTCGGGGCGATCCGAGCAGCGCGCTATTGGAAGTACTAGACCCGGAGCAAAACCACAAGTTTGGCGACCATTATGTGGAAGTGGATTACGACTTGAGTGACGTGATGTTCGTCGCGACGTCTAACTCTATGAAGATTCCACCAGCGCTTTTGGATCGTATGGAAGTGATCCGCCTCTCGGGTTACACCGAAGACGAAAAAGCCAGTATTGCCATGACGTATTTGCTGCCCAAGCAAATGAAGAACAATGGCCTCAAGGAAACGGAATTAGCGATAGCCGAAGACGCCATTCGCGATATCGTGCGTTACTACACTCGGGAAGCTGGGGTGCGCTCGCTAGAGCGCGAACTATCCAAAATTTGCCGTAAAGTGGTTAAAGCACTACTGCTAAAGAAGCTGACACCGCAGGTGTTGGTTAATGCGGACAACCTAAATGATTACCTTGGTGTGCGCAAGTACACCTATGGCCGCGCCGAAGACCAAAATCAGGTCGGGCAGGTGGCGGGCCTGGCTTACACCGAAGTGGGTGGTGATTTGCTCACGATCGAAGCGGCTTTGGTGCCCGGTAAGGGTGTGATTACCCGAACAGGGTCGCTGGGTGACGTGATGAAGGAATCAGTCGAAGCGGCTCGTACCGTGGTGCGCAGCAGGGCTCGGCGCCTGGGCATCAAAGATGAGGCTTTTGAGAAGAAAGACTTGCATATTCATGTGCCCGATGGGGCGACGCCTAAAGACGGGCCCAGTGCCGGCGCGGCTATGGCCACGGCATTTGTATCGGCCTTAACAGGGATTGCTGTGCGCGGGGATGTGGCGATGACAGGCGAGATTACCCTGCGTGGCGAAATTACCGAAATCGGCGGCCTGAAGGAAAAGCTCTTGGCGGCCTTGCGCGGTGGGATCAAGTTGGTACTGATTCCAGAGGCCAATGCCAAGGATTTGCAGGAGATCCCTGACAACGTCAAGAGTGGCCTACAAATCGTTCCGGTTCGATGGATTGACCAGGTGCTGGAGCTGGCGCTGGTCTCGCAACCAGTCCCCTTGCCCGACGACGAACCGGTACAAGTCTTGCCGGCGTCCAGTGCGTCGGCGGTGGTTCCCCCGGTATCTATGGAGCCCTTGAAACATTAAGTTGGGGAAAGTTAGTGGATTGTGCGTTTGCGCTCCCAAGAAATTGGAAATTGCGCGTTATAATTTGAGACGAATTGCGGGAATAGCTCAGTTGGTAGAGCGCAACCTTGCCAAGGTTGAGGTCGAGAGTTCGAGACTCTTTTCCCGCTCCAAATTCCTAAAGGGAAGCTTGCTGCTTCCCTTTTTTCTTAGTCGGGGCTGCTAGGTCCCGGCTATAGAGGATCAGGGCGCGGTAGCAAAGCGGTTATGCCCCGGATTGCAAATCCGGTTAGTCCGGTTCGAATCCGGACCGCGCCTCCAAAATTAATCAAAACTCAAAAAGCGGAGACGCACTGCGGCGCCGGCCCCACACGGGCGCGTTTCAACGGCTAATGACCGGGCAACGGAAATCGTCGTCCCAAGGAATGAATGGCGCCTCCTCGGCCTTGCAGGCGGCGTCTGTGGGAAGGCATTCTTTACGCAGCTCCTTAAACTCCAGTCGTAAGGCAACGCGCCGGCTTTTCTCCGGTTGGTTCAGGATCGCGGAGTTAAATGAGGACCCACCTACCAAAAATTGGCGCCGTATGGTTTTTCGATCCTCAAGGCCCGGCGCATCGGGCGCACTGGCGTCCAGCAACACACAGAGCACGCGTTGTGATCGCTCCAGACTTAGGTTGAGGTTGTGCAGGTAACTGCCTTCTTGGCTTGCAAAGCCTTCCACCACATAGCGGCGCAGCCATTTTTGGCACTGCGGATTGCGCGCCACATCCAGTACTTCTGGGACAAAGGCACGCAAAAACTCCATGCGATCTTCGGTCAATTGGTTGCCGTTCTTTTTGAACTCTGCCAGTGGCCCGAAGTCTATAGTTTGGCCGCTGATTTTGACGCCTCGGAATTCCGGCCGGCGCGTGATTTTGTCCATATCGGCAATGCAGGCCATGATGGATTCTTCGCGGTCCTTACGCTTGTCTTCGATGGATCGTAATCCTTGGGTCACTACCATCAAGGCGACCGCCATGGCTACTAGAAACAGAACCATTAAGGCGGTCATCAGGTCGGAAAACGAAATCCAAAATGGTTTTTCCGCTTCTTCCCTGGTGTGCCTAGCCCGCGGGGTTTGCAAAATGAACATCGCACGCCTACTTCATGGAAGCCAGGTAGCTTGTCGTTCTGCGCAATTCATCGAGCATATCTTGCATCGCTGCTACTTGCGCTTCGGTCGCAACGACAAGACGTTCTAGGTTTTCCTGGCCCGAACCTGCCTCAAACAGGCTGTCTATCATGTGCTGCAAGCTTTCCACTTGGGCATATCGCGCGCTGAGAATCGCCTTTTCGACCCAGGTAAAAACCATTGCCAAGGCGATTGCTAATGCGGATACAAAAAATGCCTGCCCGACGCTTTGCACCAATAGGCTTAACTGGTTCTGCGTAGTGGCTGGATCGGAAACGTCGAAATGGATCAGGCCGGTGATGAGGCCGGAGAAGGTGCCGATGATGCCCAGGCCAGTTAATATGCCCGGGACATGCTTATAAAAGTCAGACCGCAAGGGCGAATCGACCAAGGCATAGTCGGAGAAAAAGGTTTCCGCCAGCGCGGAGGCACGCCAGCGGCGCGCTCGAGTAGAAACAGGCTCCGGGCTCTGATTGCGCTTGTCCAGTGCCTCAGAGTATTCGGCCCAGAGGATCGAAAGTTGCGGGTCATCCGCGACCTGCCGTTCAATATCGCTGAGGTCCACCACGGCGCCGCCTGACTTGGCCTTCATGGCATTGAAAAAAAGTTCTGACAGGACTCTTACCCGTTGCTGCGGCGCCGCCAAACCACTGCTTGCCTTGATATCGTCCCACGGCACATGCAGGCAGTGCGCGTATTGCGCCCACAGGTGGGCTAGGCGTGGTTCATTCATGACTTCGGCTTGGACGACCTCCAGATCGATGGCGCCATCGATACTGGCCGCCTTGAGCCGCGATAGTTTTGTCAACGCATTACCCAATGTGGATTTAAGCTTCAATGCGGGTATTGCAAAGCGCGCGACGAAATTGAGTGCGATCAGCGCGATCAGACCCAGCACCAGCACCAGATGCCACTGCTGCAAAAACCAAGTTTGAGAGAGGCTCGTCATGGAAGTTCCATTAATGATGTAGCGTTCAGATCAGTGTAGCGGACTTGGGTTTGCTCGATTTGCTGCGCGGCATGGCGTGCGGGCTAGGGCCTTAGTGTCGAAATCCTGCGCTTATAAAGCCTTTGCAGGAGCCGGCTAGCCGCTTTGCAAATAGCTAGTTAGGACGTTAAGCGGCCTAATATGCCCGATACATATTTTTCTCAATATGAAAAACGTAATTTCATATTGCAGGATATCGCCTCTATCTTATTGATTTTATTAGAAGAATTTTATCTCTTCTATAAGACATAAGACATTATTCTACTTTGTGGCCCATTACAATTTCCACCATTGAAAGTGCCAGCACAGAGGGTGCTTTCCACCTTTTTTCATTATCAGGAGTATTTCTATGTCTGCCACTTACAAAATTTTGATCCTCGGGGCATCCTATGGTTCGCTGCTTGGGAGCAAATTGTTAATGGCTGGGCACCATGTGACGCTGGT
>CAMBNY010000035.1 GCA_945869165.1 Comamonas sp. lk
CAAGACCGATGATCAAACCTGCGGCAAGCGCAACAAAACCGATGAGTTCCATGATAGCTCCTTAAAAAAAACGAAAAACGAAATCAGTGGTGATCATGCGCCTGACCCACATACACCAGGGTCAGCATCATGAACACAAAAGCTTGCAGTGTGATGATCAAAATATGAAAGATCGCCCACACGGTGCCGGCAACGATATGTCCGATGGACAAAGCAATACCGGTAAATGAAAGAGAGAAAGCACCACCCATCAGGGCGATCAGCAAAAAGATCAACTCGCCGGCATACATATTGCCGAACAGTCGCATGCCATGCGAAACCGTCTTGGCGACGAATTCAATCATTTGCATGGCAAAGTTGAAGGGGTACAGCAAAAAATGATCACCAAAGGGCGCGGTGAACAATTCGTGCATCCAGCCGCCTAGACCCTTGATCTTGACGCAGTAATAAAGCGAGATTATGAGAACGCTTACCGACAGTCCCATGGCCACGGATAAATCAGCAGTGGGCACAACGCGCATGTAAGCATGATGCGGATCTCCGCCATTGGCAGCAAAAATTGCCTCCCAGATCAGCGGGATCAGATCCACCGGGAGCAGATCCATGGCGTTCATCATGAAAATCCAGATGAACACGGTTAAAGCCAAGGGCGCCACAAATTTGCGGCTTTCAGCGTTATGCACAATACTTTTTGCCTGTGCGTCCACCATCTCTATCATTAATTCGACTGCCGCTTGCAGACGCCCGGGCACGCCCGAGGTGGCGCGGCGCGCGGCCAGCCACATCACCATGCAGCCAATCACGCCAAGGGAGATCGCCCAGAAAAGCGAATCCATATTGAACACCGTAAAGTCAACAATGCCACCCATAGGCTTGTTTTGTAAATGGGTGAGGTGATGGCCGATGTATTCACCGGCGCTCGGTCCTTGTTCAGCTGACATATGTCCTTGGATCCTAGACTTGGTTTGTCGCTGGTCGCTTGGGATTGAAGGCCAAAGCTAACCAGTGCACTTTCATCGTTAATACCAAGCCCACCAATAAAGCGGGCCAACTCAAATTCTTTACCACCCAAGGCGCGCCAAACAGCATCGCAAGCGTTAAAGCCACCTTGACCATTTCCCACAGTAACAGAGCGGCCACCGCAGACAATACGTTAATCGACGTAGGTTTTCGGGTCATCCCGCGCGCCAACAAGGCATTGGGAAGCACTACCGCAAAAGCACCGTACGCGACCGACCAGCCCCGTGTACTCACCAGCCCCGCGATCGCCGCAAAAACCAAACCGCATAGCGCTTGAAGCGCAACGACTTGAAAAGCTGACAAACCCGGTTGCTGTTCGCGCAAGGCCTGCGCCTGCGCTGCATTGAGGGTAACAAAATCCTCTTCAGAATCTTCCTGCCAAGGGTCGTAATGACCCTCTAAAAATTCTGTCGTTTTTTTTGACACCCCGGTAAGCCCGAACATGCATGAGAGCCCACGAGTATATAACATCTTTACCGAACGTCTTGTTTTGGGGCATGCCATTCCACTGCGGACCAGGCAGGCCCGATAATCCGCCTATGAAAAAAAGTCACCCCGTCTCTGAGGCGACTCCGGCTGTGGAGAGCGTGGCAGCGGGCGACTCCTTGATTGACTACCCCTGCGATTTCCCCGTCAAAGTAATCGGCCAGCATCACCCCGAATTTGTGGAAACCATGGTCCGCCTTGCGCAAGGCTTTGACCCTGAGTTCGGTGCGCACAAAGTGGAATTGCGGGCCAGCAAAACGGAAAAATACCTGGGCATTACCCTGATCGTGCGCGCCACCAGCCGTGCGCAGCTGGACGGCTTGTACTTGGCGCTGACCGGCCACCCTATGGTCAAGGTGGCCTTGTAATCACTGGCCCCTATGAAAATAGTCAAGCTTGGCCGGGTCGATTACCACCCCACCCTAAAGGCCATGCAAACCTTCACGGCGTCGCGCCAAGCGGATACAGGTGATGAACTTTGGATCTGCGAACACCCGCCCACGTTTACGGAAGGTATTTCTAGTCGCAGCGAGCACTTGTTGGCCGCCTCCGATATACCGACGGTCCGGACGGACCGTGGTGGACAGATCACCTACCACGGGCCGGGTCAGGTGGTCGTTTATCCACTGATTGACCTCAGGCGTGCGGGTTATTTCGTCAAGGAGTACGTTTTCCGCATCGAAGAGGCTCTGATCCGCTGCCTTGGCGAATGGGGAATCACCGGCCACCGCGTGCGTGGCGCGCCCGGCATTTACGTCCGGCCCCATGATCCGGGTGGCCATTGCCGCCTAGCACCCACACCCACCGGTGCGGCACCAGATTTCAACGGGCTGGGCAAGATCGCGGCACTGGGCATCAAGGTCAGCCGCCATTGCACCTACCACGGCGTGGCGCTGAACGTGGATATGGACCTGTCGCCTTTTGATTTGATTAATCCTTGCGGCTACGCAGGCTTGCGCACCGTTGATCTTTCTACAATCGGGTTCCCCATTGCCTGGGAAGAAGCTGCAGCCACACTCGCTGCGCGTTTGCAAAGCGCACTGTCCCCCTGAAAGCCCCCATGCCCCCTACCATCCAGCCGAGCCCCGCCTACGACCCCCTGGTCAAGCAAAAGGCTGGCGCTAAGCTCGCCCGCATTCCGATCAAAGTGCAGGCGGCAGAAGTATTGAAAAAGCCAGATTGGATTCGGGTGAAAGCGGCGTCCAGCGGCACCCGGTTTTACGAAATCAAGGACATTTTGCGGGCGAACAAGTTAGTTACCGTGTGCGAAGAGGCGTCCTGCCCCAATATCGGCGAGTGCTTTGGCAAAGGCACGGCCACCTTCATGATCATGGGTGACAAATGCACGCGCCGCTGCCCTTTTTGCGATGTAGGCCACGGACGACCGGACTCTTTGGACACCAATGAGCCCGACAACTTGGCACGCACTATTGCTGCGCTAGGGCTCAGTTATGTGGTGATCACCAGCGTGGACCGCGATGATTTACGCGATGGTGGCGCCAGCCATTTTGTGCAGTGCATTGAAAGAATTCGTGCACTTTCTCCGTCCACGCGCATCGAGGTATTGGTACCGGACTTTCGGGGGCGGGATGATCGCGCGCTCCAGATCCTGCAAGGCGCCCCCCCAGATGTTATGAACCACAATATTGAGACGGTACCACGCTTATACAAAGAAGCCCGGCCTGGTTCGGACTACCTTTTTTCCCTCAATTTACTCAAGAAATTTAAGGCCCAGTTTCCAGAGATACCCACCAAAAGCGGCCTGATGGTGGGTTTGGGAGAAACCGACGAAGAAATTCTTGCCGTCATGCAGGACATGCGGGCCCACGACATTGAAATGCTGACCATTGGCCAGTACCTGGCGCCATCAAGCAGCCATCTGCCGGTGCGCCGGTATGTTCACCCCGATACCTTTAAGCAATTTGAGACCCAGGCCTACGCCATGGGATTCAAGCACGCGGCAGTCGGCGCCATGGTGCGATCGAGCTACCATGCTGACCGGCAAGCAGCGCACATCGGCAGTACGCAGCGACCTTGAACCCAGGCGCGCGAGGGCGGAAAAACCGCCGCGCGCAATGCGCAGTTTGCTTTTCTTCGCTGGTTACTTTTTCCTGACTGGCACAAAAAAGCCCGTTTAAAAACGGGCTTTTTAAAGCTTCAAGACCCACATGTGGCCGTTGGGGACCTTATGCAGCCGCCAACCAGTAGCCCGCATTAAAGGGACTGCTCATGCGTAGCGCCAATGGCGACACATCGATTAAAAAATCGCTGGGCAGCTTTTCCGCAGTGCTCACTAATTCGGTCCCGGAAGGACTTTGCACCTCGGTACCGCTGTTGGCCTGATTCGCCCGTTCTGCTTGGCTAGTTTGTGCAGAACGGGCTACAGAAAAGAATAAAAACATCTGAAAGGAATCTTCCTATCCCCCCAATAATCAGCGGTATCACGGAAAATATCGAGCAATTGCTCGCGCGCTTCCTTATCAAACTTGACGTTTGCGGGAATATGCTCCAACACAGCAATAAAGCCTGGCTGTGGACCCGACTTATGAAGTGGGTCGGTCATGTTGTCGTACAAGGCGTCAAAGTTCTTGCTGGCGCTTCCCGACAGCATGAACTGGGCACTGATCATGTCTAAAACATCCTGCTTGGTCTGAGCGCTGCCCAAATTGGCATACAGAAAATGCTGACCCAATTCTTGGGCCGCTTCCTGCAAGTCAGACACGCGAAAAGCGCGTATCGATTGAACGATATTCGTTCTAACAGTTCGAAGTGGCGTGTCCATCCCCGATTCACTTTCTTAAAAAAACAAAAACTTAGGGCACGATCTTGCGAAAACTCGCATAGTGATCGGCCGTGTAATAACAGGCTTCTGGCACCGTTGCCGGTCCACCACACACAATTCTTCGGGGGCCGCGACTGCGCTCCCCAGGGGTTCGGACGGTGTATTCCCGGTAAAAACCACGTTTTTGTGGTGGAAGTAAACGCTCCCGATTACCGAAAACCACGCCATCTTTTTCAAAAGGAAAAGGCCCGCCTTTTCGAATATTGCGGTAGGTCTCCATGCCCTGTGCCGGTAATTCCTGCGCCGAGATGCTGGCGCCCGGCGCAGCAAAATCCTGTTGTGCCGGTGCAGCAAACGCGATCAAAAGACTGCTACAAAGCAGCAAAGACTTAGCAATGCGGGAACCAAGATTCCACAATCCGGGAAAACCTCGACATCCCCAAACCGGCTTCGACAACGAAATAGTCACCGAAAACACCTTAAAACCCCGTCAACAATCGAAAAAAGCTCCAAAAATTCCCAAGCGGATTGTCCTTCATCTGTTGGGAAAAGGCAATAACCCAAGCGCACGGACGGCCAAAAATATCAGGGTTTGCACTTAAGGGCTTTTGCTAGGGTGCCAAAGCGGGTCCCAAAGCCAGTTTGAAACCAAAAAAGTCGCCCGAAATGCTAATTGGCGACTATTGACCTGGTTTTCCAGTTTCGGGTCTAGCAAAACCGGCGCCTCAGCGGTCTTTGCGCGGGGCCCGCGCACCACCGCATGGCCTCGGATGCTGACGAAAAATGCGTTTTCACCGCGGCCGGCAGCGACGTCCATCAAAGCAATGAGGGTCGCAAAGTGGACATCCATAGCCTCTTGCTCAGTACTGCCGAAGCGGCAGGCAAAGTCCCAGTAATCGCTTCCTGGCGGCAAGGGCGCTCGCCTTTGGCGGGCAACATATTTGCGCACCGTGTGCTTGCTCGCTTCGAGCAGGCGGTCGCGGTGGCGGTTGGGAAGATCCAGTTGAAAGCTTTGTTTCACGCAGCGCCTATTGAATGGGGGAGGAGAGGACCAAAAACTCAGCGGTTGGCGTTGGCGTCGGCCACCGTCAAGGCCGTCATATTGACGATGCGACGTACGGTTGTGCTAGCGGTCAGCACATGCACCGGCTTAGCCGCGCCCAGCAGCACCGGCCCGATGGCAATATTGCCGCCGGCCGCGGTTTTGAGCAGGTTGTAGGCAATATTGGCGGCGTCGATATTGGGAAGCACCAGCAAGTTGGCGTCGCCAATCAAGGTGGTATTGGGCATGAGCGCCACACGGGCTTGGCCGTCAAGCGCCACGTCGCCGTGCATTTCGCCATCGACATCCAGCCAGGGTGCGTCGCGCCGCAGGATTTCTAAGGTCTGCCGCATTTTGATGGCGCTAGGTTCATTGCTGCTGCCGAAATTGGAATGGCTGAGTAAAGCTGCTTTGGGGCTAAAGCCAAAACGCATCATTTCTTGGGCGGCCATGATGGTGATGCGCGCCAACTCAGGGGCCGTGGGGTCATAGTTAACGTGGGTGTCGACCAAAAACAATTGACGCCCGGGCAGCATCAGGCCATTCATACACGCATAAATCGAGACCTGGTCATGGCTGCTGTGGCGCTTGCCGATAACCTGTTCGATGTAGCCCAGATGCAGCCCAGTGGTGCCCCAAGTGCCACAGATCAATCCGTCCACATAGCCCTTGTGCAGCAGCATTGAGCCGATCAAGGTCAAGCGGCGGCGCATTTCAATTTTGGCCACCTGCACGGTTACACCTTTGCGCTCGGTCATGCGGTGATAGGTTTGCCAAAAATCACGGTACCGTTCGTCACTTTCCACGTTGACCACGGCATAGTCTTTGCCTTCGCGCAAACGCAAACCGAATTTTTCCACACGCTCAGCGATGATGGCCGGCCGGCCGATCAATGTTGGCATTGCGATGCCTTCATCAACAATGATTTGTACCGCGCGCAACACCCGTTCGTCTTCGCCTTCGGCAAAGGCGACACGTTTTTTCAAACCGTTTTTTGCCGCAGCAAAAATGGGCTTCATGGTGGTGCCCGATGCATACACAAAGCTTTGCAACTGCTCGCGGTAGGCCTCCAAATCGCCCACCGGGCGCAAGGCCACGCCGCTGTCCGCCGCCGCTTTGGCCACCGCCGGCGCGATCTTGATCATCAGCCGCGGGTCAAACGGTTTGGGAATCAGGTACTCGGGACCGAAAGCCAGTTGCTCGCCCGCGTAGGCTGCAGCCACGACTTCACTTTGCTCGGCTTGCGCCAATTCGGCAATCGCATACACGGCGGCGATTTCCATCTCCACAGTGATGGTCGATGCACCGGCGTCGAGTGCGCCCCTGAAGATGTAGGGGAAGCATAGGACGTTATTGACCTGGTTGGGGTAGTCGCTGCGCCCGGTCGCCATGATGGCGTCGTCGCGCACGGCCTTGACTTCTTCGGGCAGGATTTCAGGTGTGGGGTTGGCCAGCGCAAAGATCAAAGGGCGCGGCGCCATACTTTGCACCATATCGGGCTTGAGCACACCACCGGCTGAGAGGCCCAAAAACACATCGGCCCCCACTATGACTTCACGCAGCGTGCGGGCATCGGTTTTTTGGGAAAACTCGATCTTGTCTGCATCCATCAATTCGGTGCGGCCTTCGTACACCACGCCGGCCAGATCGGTGACAAAAATGTTCTTACGCGGAACGCCCAACTTGACCAAGAGGCTCAGGCAAGCCAGCGCAGCGGCACCGGCACCGGAGGTAACGAGCTTGATGTCTTTGAGTTCTTTGCCTACCACTTTGAGACCGTTGAGCAGCGCTGCACCGACCACGATGGCGGTGCCATGTTGGTCATCGTGGAACACCGGAATCTTCATGCGCTCGCGCAATTTGCGCTCGACGTAAAAACAATCGGGCGCTTTGATGTCTTCGAGGTTGATACCACCAAAAGTGGGCTCGAGAGAGGCAATGATGTCGACCAGCTTGTCCAGATCGTGCTTTTCGTTGATCTCGATGTCAAACACGTCGATGCCCGCGAACTTTTTGAACAAAACCGCTTTGCCCTCCATCACCGGCTTGGCCGCCAGCGGACCGATGTCGCCTAGGCCGAGCACCGCAGTGCCGTTAGTGATCACCGCGACCAAATTGCCGCGGCTGGTGTACTTGAAGGCGTTGTTAGGGTCTTTAACGATTTCCTCACAGGGCGCGGCTACGCCAGGGGAATAAGCCAGCGCTAGGTCGTGTTGATTGATCAGTTGCGTGGTCGGCGCTATGGAAATCTTGCCCGGGTTAGGGTATTGGTGGTACTCGAGCGCGGCGCGGCGCAACTCGGCCCGTTTGTCGGCAGCCAGCGAATCGGCGGCGTGTTGGGGGGAGGTGGGAACGTCTTGGGCCATCGTGCTTCCTTGTGCGCCAACCGGTCTACATTGGGCCGGGGCGATCTGCGAGTGAGGGAACCGATTGTAGACAGGGGGTGTTTGCTAAGCGATATCCCAACCATCCATCTGGACAAGCAGATGACGCCTGCCCTTCACCACCCGCAAGCGCAGAGCACTACAGCACGGTGGTTTTCGCCAGCTCCATACGCCGCGAACTTTGCTTACCCGTGAGCACAAAGCCGCGTTGCTGACCCGCTTCATCAACAAAGCGCCAGGCTCCACCGGCCTCAGGCTCGAGGCCCGCCTCAGCCAGCCACTGTCCATTGTGCGCGGGATGGGGGGCGGCCACCACAATGGGCAGGGCCGGCGTTTTCACCGCCACTGGCATCAGGGGAAAGACCAGTTCCACAGCCTGCCCAGCCAAATTCGCGGCCAAAGCCTTAGCGGCGTTCATGATGGGCATGACATAGGGCAGCACACGTTCGCCGGCACTGGCGTATTGCGCGCAGTCGCCTAGCGCATACACATGGGGGGCACTGGTTCGCAAATGCGCGTCCACCACAATGCCGCGCTCGCAGGCAATGCCCGCAGCAAGGGCCAGCGCGGTATGCGCGCGCAGACCCACCGCGCTGAGCACCGCATCGACCTGCAGGCTGCTGCCGTCGGCTAATAGCGCCGCCAAGCGTCCGGTAGTGGCGTGTAGGTCCAAACTTTGCACCGTGGTACCCAGATGCCAGACCACACCTTGGGCTTGCAATGCTTGCTGCAACTGCGCACCGGCATCAGCAGGCAATAACAAAGCCAAGGGGCGCGGTGAGGGATCGACCACATGCACGCCATAACCGCCCAGCAACAAATCATTGGCGAATTCGCAGCCGATCAAGCCAGCTCCTATGACCAGCACGGTTTTGGGGGCAGCACCCAGGGTCTGATGAAAACGCGCCAGATCTTGCAATTGGTTGATCGACTGCACTTGCGCCGCAGCGCTGCCCGCCATCGGCAGGCGGATTGGTTCAGCACCCGTGGCCAGCACCAAATCGCCGTAGGCCAAACCTTGGGAGTGGCCCGTCGCATCGTCATAGCGAAGCGAGCGCGCCACCGTATCCACGCTGCGCACCAAGGCATGGGGTAGCAATTGCACTTGCAGTGTCTCTGCCATTTTGGCCGCTGGTGTGGTGACCAGTTGCTCTGGCGAGCGCTTTTGGGCCAGGGCGTTGGACAGCGTGGGCTTGGCATAAAAGTCCGCGCTATCGCTGCTGATGATCACGATCGGGCGCCGTGCGTCGAGCTTGCGCAACTCGCGCGCCGTGGTCCAAGCCGCCAGGCCTGCGCCTACGATGACCACGGGCAAGGCCTGCGGTGCATGAGACTGCGTTGCTGAGGCGGCCGGGTTGGCAGATAGCTCGCTCACACAGGGACCAGTTCAAAGTCGGCCTTGGCAACGCCGCAATCTGGGCAAGCCCAGCTATCGGGCACATCCGCCCAAAGCGTGCCCGGCGCAATGCCGTCTTCGGGGCGGCCAGCGGCTTCGTCATACACAAATCCGCACACGATACATACATAGGTTTTCATAGCTTTTACTCTTGACTCAAAAAATAATCGGGGTTCATCTTCAGCGGTATTTGCAATCAGGCGGCTAATGTAGCCAAAACCGATTGGTAGTGCCGGGCGTGGCGTTCTTCTACCTTGGCCAGGGCGGCAAAACGCTTTTGCGCTTTCTCCAAAGTGGCCCGACGCGCCTGGGCTTCGCGTAACGCCTGCGCAAAACCGGCAGCATGCTCTTTGCTCTCGGCAATTTGCGCATCGATTTCGACCACGGCTGCGGCATGGCCTTCCGCTTCGGCAGTCTGTCGAAAGCCGGGGTACATCTCGCTGTACTCGTAGGTTTCGCCATCGATGGCGATTTGCAAGGCCTTGGCGGGTGTCATCTCGGCTTTGGGATAGAGCAAATCCAAATGCCCAAAGGCATGCTGCACTTCCTGGGCGGCGGTTTCTTCAAAAGCGCGGGCGGTGGCTTCGTCGCCCATCTCGCGCGCCAGTTTGGCAAAGTAGCGGTATTTGATATGCGCCATGGATTCGCCGGCAAAGGCGGCTTCAAGATTGGCCATGGTTTTGATTTCGGGGCGTTGGATAGCCATGCGTGAACTCCTGATAGAAATAGTTTCCCAATTGAAGGATTCAATTGGTATGGCAGGAATCATAGGGGTTAGCTATAAATAAAGCCAATTGAATATGCCTAATGGATTGATAGGGGCTATCGGGATAGCCATTGCCCACCCCACGCGTGGTGGCGCGCGCCGCTGTTTGACGCTGCCATAAACGGGCTTAGAGCTTGAGTTCGAGTTTGGCTTGCAGATTGAGGTAGGACGGCGCTGTGCTTTGCGTGGTATCGCGCGTGGCCTGGGCGCCCGCGCCGGACCAGCGCGTGCCACCGCTCAGGTAATCACGCGCCAGCACATTGCTGGCCGAAACACGAAACTGCGCGCGCGGGCTCCATGCCCATAGGGCAGAGGCATCAAGCACCCATTTATCCCCTTGCCACACTTCTTGCGCATCCGACAAACGCGTGGTGTACCCGGGCGTCCAGTTGACGTTGCCGCTTAGTCGATAGTCGGCGCCCAGATTCAAGGTGCCATCGGGCTGCTGCTCCAAGCGATTGTTGGGGCCGTTGAGCGTCGTCAGGCGCGATTGCAGCAAGCTCATAGTGGCGCGCAAGTCCAGTGCGGGTGCTTGCGGATAGATTTCACGCAGGCGGAACTTGGCTTCCAATTCCAGCCCGCTGCTAATCGCACTGCCGACGTTTTGTATACGCGCAACCCAGCGCGGCCCATCGGCCCAAGGGACACTTTACTCTAGCGCCGTTTGCGCACGCATCAAGTTGTCGATCTGGCGCACAAACACATTGGCACTGAGCAGGCCGCCTTTGAGCAGGTAGTGTTCATAGGCGATGTCTATGCCCAGGGCTAATTCGGGTTGCAAATCTGGGTTGCCTGCGCGGTCCGGGTGCGAGGCGTCGTTTGCACCGCGGTTGGGGAAGAATGGGTTGATCGTCGGCCGCGCTATCAAACGGCCCAAGCCCGGCGATCGGTAGCTGCGCGTCAGGCTCACGCGCACTTGGTCTTTCGATGCCAGGTCTGGCCGCCAAACTGCATGCAACAAAGGTGTGAGCATATCGCTGCGATTACTGACCGTTGCACCCTCCCGGCCGGTAGACCCGCTGGTAGCGATGCCCTCCCAGCGCAGTCCGGCATGCGCGGACCAATGGGGGTTGATATCCCATTCGTCCTGGCTAAAAAGCGCCATGCGTTGGCTGCTGGCGCTTAGGTTGTCATCGAAATCACCGAGCGGGTTTTGCCCGTTTTGCAGAGCGCTGGCGTTTTGCTCGCGCTGGTTGAATTCAAGCTCCACGCCACTGACCAAGCTGTGCTTGTCCGCGATCGAAAACGCATATTTCAGGCTGCTGGTCCAGGTGGTATCGATTTGATCGGAATCCTGCGATAAGGGGATGGTGCCGTTCACGCCCCCGCTTTGCAGCGTGGCCGCCGAGTGGTTCCATCGGCTGCGAGCCAAGCTGCTGTTGACCCCAAGGCGGGCGCCCTCGTCGATACGGCGACTCCAATTGGCGCAAAGTCGCAGCAGGCTAAAGCTGCTGTCACTTCCGGTTTCACTCAGCGCATAAGGCAACACCCCGCCGCTTTGACTGAGTGTGCTGGTGGACTGGCCCTGGTTGTGGGTCATGATCTGCATGGGCATCAGCACCAGGCTGTCGCTACCAGTTCCGCCCCATTGCAATCGCCCGTTGGCATGCAGCATGTCGCGCTGGCTTTGTGCGCGCACCACTTCTTGCATGCTTTGCAACACCGTAGGGGCGTCAGGCTGCGCCACGCTTTCGCTCAGCGTGCTTCTGGATTCATCGTTGGCGCGCTCGGTATGCGCCGCAGACAGCGTCAAGCTGTAGGCCATACCGTCCACCGTATCGCTACGTGACCAGGAGGCGCCGGGGGCGGAGTGGCCATTCTCCGCACTGGCGCCCAGATGCAAATTGTTCAGGTATTTGACATAGCCGCCGCGCGTCACGATGTTGATCGTGCCGGCAATGGCACGCGCACCGGTTTCGGCAGTGGGTGCACGCATAATTTCGATGCGCTCGACCTGCTCGGGCAGCATGTCCTCCAGGGAAAAACCGCGTGGAGCGCGCTCACCATCGATCATGATTTGCGTATACCCATTACCCAAACCGCGCAGGGCTGGCGGCCCACCACGGCCAGGTCGCCCGCTGCTGATAACGCCTGGCAAACGCTTGAGCAACTCGCCCATCGAGCTGTCACCATAACGCTCGATTTCCTCGCGGCCCACCACCGTCTTGGCGGCAGTAGATAAGCGCCGTGTTTCGGACTCGCGGTTGGCACGAATTTCCACCGGTTTGAGGACTGCATCCACCGCAACAGAACGCGCAGGCGTAGGTTCAGCCGCTGCGGCAGCAGGCGCTGCATCGATTGGCGCCGGGCTCGGGGCAGGCGGCGCATCTTGTGCGCACAGACTGCTGGCCAGCAAGCACACCGCAAGTGGCCCTAGGCGCAGTGCCATAGACCTCATCGTCTAGGCCCGCATCAAGGCTTCAATCGCATCGGGCTCGACGGGAACGCCGCGGCTGATCAACTCGCACGCGTGCGCCGTCACAATGGCATCGTCTTCAATGCGGATACCGATGTGATGGAATTTTTCAGGCACACCCGGCGCAGGTCGCACGTAGATACCCGGCTCGATGGTGAGCACCATTCCCGGCTGCAAAATGCGCGCAGGTCGATTCACCACGGTCTGCCCGCTCAGGGCGTCCACACGCGTGCTGCTCTGACCGATTTCAGAAGGCTCGGTATAGCTGCCGCAATCATGTACATCGCGCCCCAACCAATGGCCGGTGCGATGCATATAGAACTGAAAGTAAGCGCGCTTGTCGATCACGTCTTGCAGCGTTCCCACTTTATCCTTATCGAGCAATCCCAAATCCAGCATGCCTTGCGAGAGTACCGCTACGCTGGCGTCGTGCGGATCGGTAAACCGCGCACCGGCACGGGTGGCATCCACCGCCGCTTGCTGCGCAGCCAGCACCACGTCGTAAAGCGCCCGTTGCGGGCCCGTGAAGCGGCCATCGGCAGGAAAGGTGCGGGTAATGTCGGAGGCATAGCCATCGAGTTCGCAGCCTGCATCGATCAGCACCAGTTCGCCGGCCCGCACCGGCGCGGTATCAGCGCGGTAATGCAAAACGCAGGCATTGGCGCCAGCGGCCACGATAGAGGTATAGGCCGGTGATTGCGCCCCCTGCTCGCGAAATTCGTGCAGCAACTCGGCTTCCAAATGGTATTCACGTACTTCCTGCCCAGCGCGCAACCTGCGGGCGCTGGTCTGCATAGCGCGAATGTGCGCGCCTGCGCTGATCTGGCCGGCCCGGCGCATGATGTCCTGCTCCTGTGCATCCTTGACCAAGCGCATCTCATCGAGCACGGTGCACAAATCGCGCTGCGTACTGGGGCACAAGGTACCAAAGCGCACCCGGTCACGCAGCGGCTGCAACCATTGCTGCATCTGCGCATCCAGCCCCGCATGGGTAGCAAACGGGTACCACAGTGCATCGCATCCGTCCAACAAGCTAGGGATGCGGGCGTCCATCTCGGTGATGGGATAGGCCTCATCGACCCCCAGCGCCGCCGGGGCTGCCTGCGGCCCTAGGCGGTAGCCGTCCCAGATTTCACGCTCCATATCCTTGGGCTGACAAAACAAAATGGTTTTGCCCGCACCCGTAATCGCCAGCCAGGCGCCCGGCTCGGCAAAGCCGCAGAGGTAGTGAAAGTAACTGTCATAGCGGTAGGGGAAGTCGGCATCGCGGTTGCGCCGCTGCTCCGGGGCGGTGGGCAGCAGTGCGATTGCATGCGCGCCGATGTGGGCCACCACGCGGGCGCGCCGGTCTTGGTATGTCGATGTACTCATAGCGGCTTTGGATGTTTGTCAGGAAAAGAATTCAGTGCCGCTAAGCGCTCGGGCGTGCCCACGTCGACCCATAGGCCGGTATACAGGCTGGCGCTGACGCGCCCTTGCGCTATGGCGGCGCGCAAGAGCGGCGCCAAGGGCACTTTCAGGCCTTGCGGGTTCCCCGCCTCGATCGCGCACCATGGCGGGGCAAACAGGCTGGCTCGGTACAGGCCCATCGTGCTGTAGGTATAGCTCGGGCCAGGCTGCTGCGGCGAAGGGTTGGTGGCCAGCGCGGGCGCAAAGGCCTTGGCCTGCGGTGCAAGACCGAAGTCGCCTTTGGCGTTATGGACCGGATTGGGTACCAGCCAGATATGGGCCAACATGTCGCTGGCGGCAAAATCTTGCACGGCTTGTGGATCAAAGCCAAAGTCAGGCGCAAACACGTCACCCGCGAGCACCCAAAAAATAGCCTCGCCGTCCAAGCCTTCGCACAGTGCGGGCAGCGCGCGAACAATGCCGCCCGCGGTTTCTAGGGCATGGCCAAAGTCTCGGCCCTCGTGCGAATAGCGCAATTGCATCGTCTGGCTGTGCGCGCTGCCAAAGCGCGGCTCAAACTGCGTGTCCAGCCAAGCGGTGTTGATCACGGTACGCGCCACGCCTGCGCGGGCCAAAGCATCGAGATGCCATTGCGCCAAGGCTTTACCCCGAACCTCCAACAAGGGTTTGGGCGTGTGGTCGGTTAAAGGGCGCATGCGCTCACCGCGCCCGGCCGCCAGGAGCATGGCGCGCACAGCCGCCGGCAAAGGCTCAACGTCCGCCAATCGTCACCTTGCCAAAGGCTGCCTGCGCATCGCGCGGCAGGCAGCGCCAGTAAGCCGGGTGCGCCTGCACCTGCCCACCCAAAGCAGCGGCGGCCTGCCAGCCCCAGCGCGGCTGGTACAAGAAAGCGCGCGCCAGCGCAATCAGGTCGGCATCGCCGGCTTGCAAAATCGCCTCGGCCTGCTGCGCCTCGGTAATTAAACCGACCGCAACCGTGGGCATGCCGACGGCCTTGCGGATTTCCGAGGCAAAGCCCACCTGGTAGTTGGGCCCGAGCGCAATTTTTTGCTGGGGCGACACGCCGCCGCTGGAGACGTGGATAAAACTGCAACCCAGGTCCTCCAATTGCTGCACGAACACCGCACTTTGCGCGCAGTCCCAGCCGCCGTCGATCCAATCGGAGGCCGAAAGGCGCACGCCCAAAACGCCGCTGTAGGCTTTGCGCACCGCAGTGAATATTTCCAGCGGAAAACGCATACGCTTATCCAAGCTGCCACCGTAAGCATCGCTACGCTGGTTGGAAATCGGGGACAAAAACTCATGCATCAAATAACCGTGCGCACTATGCAATTCAATGGCATCGACCCCCATGGCCTGGGCGCGCTGGGCGGCGCGCACAAAGGCATCGCGCACCCGGCCCATCGCCGCACGGTCCATCTCGAGCGGGGGAGCTTCTTGCGGCAATTGCGGCAGGGCCGACGGGCCCAGGGTTTGCCAGCCGCCTTGCGCCCCGCCCAACAATTGACCACCCTCCCAAGGCACGGCGCTGGAGGCTTTGCGCCCAGCGTGCGCCAGCTGAATGCATACCGCAGTGTCCGGGGCCAGCTTGCGGGCCCGATGTAAGCGCTCGCGCAAGGCCGCCTCGGTTGCATCGTCCCACAGGCCCAGGCAGGCAGGCGTGATACGGCCTTCCGGTACCACCGCCGTGGCCTCAATAGTGAACATGGCCGCACCGCTGTTGAGCAAATTACCCCAATGCATCAAGTGCCAGTCCGTGGCCTGGCCGTCGACTGCGGCATATTGGCACATGGGCGCAACCACAATGCGGTTAGGTAAGGCCAATGTGGCATCGGGGCCAGTCAGCGTAAAAGGGGAAAACAAAAGACTCATGGTGCTTGGGTCGGGCTTTAAACCGCGCATTGTGCAATTATTTTGCGGGCAGCACCCATTGCCGCAGTGCGCTTGACTGCGCACGTTAACCAAGGCCAGGCCTTACCTGGCAAGCGCTACGCAAAAAATGCCGCTACAGTCGGACCCGCTTTTTGCAAATTCAGACTGAATCAATCTATCAAGACATTGGAATCGCGCTTAAGCGCCTCCTAGCAGCGCCACACCCACCCACGATGACGTTTTTGATTCGCATTCTGCTTAGCGCGCTGCTACTTAGCGCAGCCAGCGCCTATGCCAGTGCGGTCACCGAGCGCCTGCAGTGGTACGACGCGAGCAATCAAGCGGCCCCGCCTCCGGTGGGTGACGCGGTATGGACTCCTGCGCAAACGACGATCCGCCGGGGCTATGAGACCGGCACCCTGTGGCTGCGCCTTCGGGTGCACCAAAACGAAGGCGATTTACTGTATCTGGCCTTGCGCCGGGCCAGCGTGGAGGATGTAGCCGTCTATGTTGGGCCTTTGGCGTCCGCCGCCGAGCGCGGACAAACCATGGATGCGGCAGGCCCACCAGGCGACCTGCGCGCATTAAGCGCGCAGGATTTGCGCGATGGCACATTGCTTTTGCCCAGTGCGGGTGCCAATCCGGGCGATGCGATGGTGTGGGTGCGAATTCGCGGCGAACGTTTGCGCTGGTTCGAGCTTGATGTCCTCACCCAAAGTGAGCTCGCGCACCAAGCGATTGTGGAGTGGTGCATTACCGCGGTACACCTGAGCTTTTCGCTGCTGCTTTTGCTCATTGCCGTGGCGCAGTTCGCGTTTACGCGTAACACGCAGTACCGAACCCTGGCGGGACTAGCCCTCGTGGCCGCCCTTTTTCAGCTGCAATGCAGCGGCCTTCTCATTTCTTGGCTCAACCAGGATGCCGCCCGCTTTGTCAGCCTCAATGCCGCGATCACCGTCGCTCTGGCATGCACCTCGGTTTACGCTTGCGCTCAGGTCATGACAACACCCGCATTCAAACTGCGCCAAGGACACTGGATCACGCGCTTGCTGGGCGCCGGTTTACTGATGGCGGCCCTGGGTTTTGCGACCCGGCGTGGCATCTTCAATATGGGCGCGCTGGCGCTGATGTTTGGGGCTTTAGGTATTTTTTTATGGGAATCTGCCCGGCAATGGATGGCACATACAAGCTGGCGGCGCGGCGCCCTGAATTTATTACTTACGGCTGCTTTTGTGCTCCTGTTGGGCATCAACCTGATGTCGCTTTGCAGTGTCTTTTTCCCGCAGGTGACGCCTGCGTTTACGCCCTTTGGACGGGTTTTGAATTGGCCACTGTTATCGGCATGCTTGATGTTTACGCTGCTGTGGCGGCAACAGCGGGCGCAGTCCGCCGCGAACCGGCGCCGCATTGCCAGCGCGCACAAGTTGCACGAACAAGTCGGTATCCATTTCGCCCAACAACAATACCTTGCCATGCTGGTGCACGAGATCAAAACGCCCTTGACCTTGGTGCAACTGGGCACCAAAGCGCTGACGCAGACGGAGGTTTCCAGCGAGCGCAAAAGCGTTTGGGAAGTACGGATGCAAACCGCCGTCAACAGCATGGTGCAGATTTTGGATAACTGCGGCCAGGCCGAGCGCTACGAGGGCGGCGCCATCGCCATCAGTCCTGCTTTGGTAAGCGCTCCTGCTATTTTGCAAGAGGTGGTGGAGCAAGCATCCTATGTGAGTGGGGCACTGCAGGACCGACTCCAATTGCGCTACGAATCACCGGCTGCCGAGTTGGCGCTGTACACAGACGCCAGTTACCTTCAAATCATTCTCAACAACCTGGTCGGCAATGCGCTGAAGTATTCGCCAGCCGATACGGCCGTACACGTTCAGGTCGGCCGCCAGCAAGGTACCCAGGGCATGGCGCAACTGCAGTTTGCCGTGATCAACCAAGCGGGGCAGGCAGGCCTTCCGGACCCTGCTAAGGTATTTGAACGCTACTACCGTGCGCCCAGGGCGAGTAGCGTTTCGGGCACCGGCCTGGGCCTGTGGCTATCGCAAAAGTTGGCGGAGCGCTTGGGCGGCAAAATTTCCATGACGCTGGAAGCCGGTCGCGTCGTGTTCTGGTTTAGCTTGCCAGCCCACACCGAGGCCGCTTCGCTGCAAGCCACGCCTAACAGTCCAAACGCAAGACCCTGAGCCATGCCGACAAGTTCCACGCCATCCACCCAAATCATCATCGTCGAGGACAACGAGGCGGTGCGCGAGGCGATGGCAGAGCATTTGATGGACCAAGGCTACGCAGTGCGCGGCGTAGCCGACGGGGCCGCGCTGGACCTGGCCCTGCACGACGCCATGGCAGACGCATTGATTTTGGATATCAACCTCCCCCTCGAAGACGGCTACGCCATCTCCAGGCGCATACGCGCAAGTTTTCCGGACATCGGCATTTTGATTTTGTCTGCCCGCGTGCAAACGCGCGACACTCCAAGCCTGGGCCAAGCAGCTGACATGCAATTAGCCAAACCCATAACACCGCAGGCCTTGAGCGCGGCCATACGACAGTTATGCCAGCTCGCTGCGAGTCGACGCCTCTAGATACACCCATCCGACAGGCCCGCTGCGAAGCTGGAGCAAAACACATGCACCGCTAAAATGCGCCCTCACCCGTCAGCCCTTGGCGCAACGCCCCACCCGCCCCTCCCGGAGTATTTTCATGGCCAATACCCAGCAAATGGCAAGCGCGATACGCGCGCTTGCGATGGATGCAGTTCAACAAGCCAACTCCGGGCACCCCGGCGCCCCCATGGGCATGGCCGATATGGCAGTCGCCCTCTGGGGCCAACACCTGCAACACAACCCGGCCAACCCACACTGGGCCAACCGCGACCGCTTTGTTCTGTCCAATGGCCACGGCTCTATGCTGATTTACGCCTTGCTACACCTGAGCGGCTACAAGCTGCCGATGTCTGAGCTGAAAAACTTCCGCCAATTGCACAGCAAAACCGCAGGCCACCCGGAAGTCGATATCACCCCCGGTGTGGAAACCACCACCGGCCCGCTGGGCCAGGGCATTACCAACGCCGTGGGCATGGCCATGGCCGAAAAACTGCTGGCAGCGCAATTCAACCGCGAAGGCCATGCCATCGTGGACCACCACACTTATGTGTTTTTGGGCGACGGTTGCATGATGGAAGGCATCAGCCACGAAGCCTGCGCGCTGGCCGGCGCCTGGAAGCTGAACAAGCTGGTTGCCTTGTACGACGACAACGGTATTTCCATTGACGGGCAGGTCACGCCCTGGTTTATCGACAACACCGCGCAGCGCTTTGTGGCCTATGGCTGGAATGTGATCGACACAGTGGACGGCCATGACGCCCAAGCGGTATCCAATGCCATCGCCAAAGCCAAGGCCAGCAGCGACAAGCCTACCCTGATTGTTTGCAAAACCTCCATCGGCAAAGGCAGCCCCAACCGCGCCAATACCGCCAAAGCCCACGGCGAACCGCTGGGTGCCGACGAAATCAAACTCACCCGCGAAGCCATTGGCTGGGCCCACCCGCCTTTCGTGGTGCCCAAAGCGGTGTATGCCGACTGGGATGCCAAAGAAGCCGGACGCACCCGGGAAAAAGACTGGAACACCCGCTTTGCCGCCTACAAAGCCGCGCACCCGGACCTGGCCAAAGAGTTTGTACGCCGCATGAAGGGCGACTTGCCCAAAGGCTTTGTACAAACCGCCGTGGACGCGGTGTTGGCAGCGCACGCCAAAGCCGAAACCGTAGCCTCGCGCAAAGCCTCGCAGCTGGCGCTAGAGCATTTCACTGCCGCCTTGCCCGAGTTGTTGGGTGGCTCGGCCGACCTCACCGGCTCCAACCTCACCAACACCAAATCTACGCCCAATGTGCGCTTTGAGGCGCAAGGCCGATTGGTGCAAACCGCGGACGCCAATGGCCAGGTGCATGGCGGACGCCACATCAACTACGGCGTGCGCGAATTCGGCATGGCAGCCATCATGAACGGCATCGCGCTGCACGGCGGTTTTATCCCTTACGGCGGCACCTTCCTGACCTTTAGCGACTATTCGCGCAACGCCATCCGCATGGCGGCCTTGATGAAAAAGCGCGTCATCCATGTGTTCACCCACGACAGCATCGGCTTGGGCGAAGACGGGCCGACGCACCAGTCCATCGAGCATGCCGCTTCATTGCGTCTGATCCCCAATCTGGACGTCTGGCGCCCGGCCGATACCGCCGAGACCGCCGTGGCCTGGACTGTGGCTTTGCAAAACCGCCACAAGCCCACCGCCTTGCTGCTGTCGCGCCAAAACATCAGCTACGCGCCCAAAGCCGAATCGGCCAGCGCGCCCGATGCCTGCGGCTTGGACGCCATCAACAAAGGCGCTTATGTGCTGGCCGAGCCCTCCGAAGTCGGCATGAAGAAGAAAACCCACGCGGTGCTGATCGCCACCGGCTCGGAAGTGCAGCTCGCCCTGCAAGCGCAAGCGTTGCTGGCTACGCGCAAGATTGCGGTGCGCGTGGTCTCCATGCCCAGCACCACCACTTTTGACTTGCAAAGCGACGCCTATAAAGCCAGCGTGCTGCCCGCGGGCGTACCGCGCATTGCGGTGGAGATGGGCTCGACAGGTGGTTGGTGGAAATACGGCTGCGCGGCGGTCGTGGGCATCGACACCTACGGCGAATCAGCGCCCGCGCCGGCCCTGTTCAAACACTTCGGCTTCACGCCGGAGAACGTGGCCGATACCGTGCAATCGGCTTTGCAGCGCAAGCGCTGAACACCCACAATTTTTTACTTTTTGGAGAATAAAAATGGCGATCAAGGTAGGCATCAACGGATTTGGCCGCATCGGCCGCATGGTGTTTCGCGCTGCAGTGCAAAACTTTTCGGACATCCAAATCGTCGGCATCAATGATTTGCTTGAGCCCGATTACCTCGCCTACATGCTGCGCTACGACAGCGTGCATGGGCGCTTTGCCGGTGAGGTGTCAGTCAAAGACGGCGCGCTCATCGTCAACGGCAAAACCATACGGCTCACGCAAGAGCGCGACCCGGCGAATCTGAAGTGGGACGCCGTCGGCGCCGATGTGGTGATCGAAGCCACCGGCCTGTTTTTGGACAAGCCCACCGCCGAAAAACACCTGGCAGCGGGCGCGAAAAAAGTCATTTTGTCGGCACCCAGCAAAGACGATACGCCCATGTTTGTCTATGGCGTCAACCACGCCACCTACGCCGGTCAAAACATTGTGTCCAACGCTTCTTGCACCACCAATTGCTTGGCGCCCGTGGCCAAAGTCTTGCACGACAAATGGGGCATCAAGCGCGGCCTGATGACCACGGTGCACGCAGCCACCGCCACGCAAAAAACCGTCGATGGCCCGAGTAACAAAGACTGGCGCGGTGGTCGCGGTATTTTGGAAAACATCATTCCATCGAGCACCGGTGCGGCCAAGGCGGTGGGCGTGGTGATTCCTGAGCTCAATAAAAAGCTCACCGGCATGTCTTTCCGTGTGCCGACCAGCGATGTATCGGTGGTGGACTTGACCTGCGAACTCAACAACGCCGCCACCATGGCCGAGATCTGCGCGGAGATGAAAGCCCAAAGCGAAGGCGCTCTCCAAGGCGTGTTGGGCTATACCGAAGACAAAGTGGTGGCCACCGATTTCCGGGGCGATGCACGCACTTCAATTTTTGATGCCGACGCCAGCATTGCGCTGGACGGCACCTTTATCAAAATTGTCAGCTGGTACGACAACGAATGGGGCTACTCCAACAAGTGTTTGGAAATGGTCCGCGTCGTCAGCAAATAAACGGAAATCGCCCGTCATTGCGAGGCCGCAGGCCGTGGCAATCCATGGCTTGTGCCTGCATGGATCGCCACATCGCTACGCTCCTCGCGATGACGGCCTTGCGCAGGCCTTCCATCGGCCTCAGGCAGGGCGCACACTGACCTCAGCGCTGCTGATTTTTTGCAGACCCTGCGCCGTCTCCAGCAGCAAAGCGCCTTGCGCGTCTATGCCTCGCGCGATGCCGCTTAGGCCATCGCTACACACCACCCCGCGTCCATTGAGCGCATCGCGCGCCTGGTAGGCGGCGCGCAAAGGCTCCATGCCCTGGTCTGCGAAATCCAACACGGCATGAACCACCGCAGGCGCAACCAGGCCAAAAGCCTGGGCTGCGTCGCTATCGGGCAGTAGCTCTTGCAGCCAGGCCGGTGGCGTGCGCAAACCCTCGGCCGCGCGCGGGCCGATATTGATACCGATGCCGATCACCGCATAACGCATCGCGCCCATGCTGGCGGTTTCTATCAAGATGCCACCGAGCTTGCGCCCGTGCAGCCACACATCATTAGGCCACTTCAGTTGTATATCCGCGTGCAGGCTCTGCGCCACTGCCAAACCCACTGCCAGCGACAGGCCCGACCAGTCCCGAGGAGCCAGTGGCAGGCCGATAGAAAAGGTCAAAGGCGCTGGGCCCTCATCAGGTGCCTCACTGAGCCACTGCCGCCCCATGCGGCCCCGCCCCGCGCTTTGGCGCTCTGCCACCAGGGCAATAGGTTCTGCGCGCCCTGCGCGGGCACGCTCCATGAGCGTGGTGTTGGTAGAAGGCAGGGTGGGCAGGATTTCGACGCTAAAGCCCGCAAGCCGCGGGGCTAAGGCCTCCCAGACCGCTTCGGCGGGCCAGCGCAAGACCTTCGTCGCGGGTGCGCCGCCTGCCATGGCCGTTCAGCGCTTGCGCCAAGCGGCGCGCTTAGGGGCCAGCATGGTGCCCCGGCAATGTTTGCTGCCGCACCAACACGGGTATTCGGCCTTGAGCTTGCGCGTGAGCGGCTCGTCGGTGACTAATCCGTAGTCATAGGTCAACTCTTCACCGGCCTGGATGTTGCGCAGTGCTTTGATAAATATGCGCCCGCGCACCTCGTCGGCTTCGCAATTGCCGTCGCAAGAATGGTTGATCCACTTGGCCGCATTGCCGTGGTGCAAGCCATCGATCACACGCGTGTCATCTATATGAAAGAAAAACGTGTGATTCGGATTGGCCGGATCGTGCGGGTGGCGAATTTGCGCCTCATCCCAGCTGATGACTTCACCCAGGTACTCAATGAGTGTTTCGCCTTCTGCGAAATCGCGCAAAGCAAATACGCCTTTGCCATGGATGCCCGAAGTGCGCACCGCAAGTCGGCGCTTAGGGGGCGAGGCGGCAGATTTTGGAGGCACGGAAAAATTTGGTATGGTGGATCGTATGGGCGCGCATGTGTGCGCCTGTGTGGGTGCGCGCCCGTGCGTGCGCGAGGAAATGGATTGTAGTCACATGAAAAACGATATTGCAGGCAAGACTTTGGTCATTGCAGAAAAGCCTTCGGTTGCGCAGGACATCGTGCGCGCGCTCACCAGCAGCGCGGGCAAATTTGAAAAGCACGACGAGTATTTTGAAAACGATGCCTACGTCGTTTCCAGCGCCGTCGGCCATTTGGTGGAGATTCAAGCCCCCGAGGCCTATGACGTCAAACGCGGCAAATGGAGTTTTGCGCATTTGCCGGTCATCCCACCGCACTTTGATTTAAAGCCGGTAGACAAAACCAAGACGCGGCTCAACGCCGTGGTCAAACTGGCCAAGCGCAAAGACGTGGCGCAGCTGATTAACGCCTGCGACGCCGGGCGTGAGGGCGAACTCATCTTCCGCCTGATTGAACAGTACGCCGGTGGCGCCAAGCCTTTGGGTAAGCCCGTCAGCCGCTTGTGGCTGCAGTCCATGACGCCACAAGCCATACGCGATGGTTTTACCCATTTGCGCACCAACGCCCAAATGCAACCCCTGGCCGACGCCGCGCGCTGCCGCTCCGAGGCCGACTGGCTGGTGGGCATCAACGGCACGCGCGCCATGACGGCTTTCAATTCGCGCGATGGCGGTTTTTTCTTAACCACCGTGGGCCGGGTGCAAACGCCCACGTTGTCGGTGGTGGTGGAGCGCGAAGAGCAGATCCGCAAATTCATCAGCCGCGACTATTTTGAAATCCATGCCGAGTTCGCCGCGCAAGCGGGCACTTACGCGGCCAAATGGTTTGACCCAGCGCATAAAAAGGATACGGACGACGCTGAGAAAAAAGAAGACCGCCTGTGGTCCCAAGTCCAGGCGCAGGCGATTGCCGATGCGGTACGCGGCCAACCCGCCAGCGTGCAGGAAGAGGCCAAGCCGAGCAACAAAAGCAGCCCCGGCCTGTTTGACCTGACCACTTTGCAGCGCGAGGCCAATGGCCGCTTTGGCTTTTCCGCCAAAACCACGCTGGCGCTGGCGCAAAGCCTGTACGAGCGGCACAAAGCCCTCACCTACCCGCGTACCGACTCGCGCCACCTGCCCGAAGACTATTTGCCCACGGTGAACGAGACCATGGCCATGCTCGCCAAGAGCAGCATGGGCCACCTGGCCCCGTTTGCGCGCACCGCGATCGCCAAGCACTACATCAAACCCAGCAAAAAAGTGTTTGATAACAGCAAGGTGAGCGACCACTTTGCCATCATCCCCACGCTGGAGGCGCCCAGCGGCTTGTCCGACGCTGAGCAAAAGCTTTATGACTTTGTGGTGCGCCGCTTTATCGCGGTGTTTTTCCCGGCGGCGGAATACCAGGTCACCACGCGTATCAGCACCGTGGCGCTGGCGGGGCAAAGCCACCAGTTCAAAACTACGGGCAAGGTGTTGGTGGAGCCGGGTTGGTTGGCAATTTACGGCAAAGAAGCCGCCGCCGAAATCGATGACGCCAAAGACGGCGACAAAGGCCAAAACCTGGTGCCGGTGCAGCCCGGCGAAAAAGTGCGCACCGACAGCGCCGAGGCCAAGGGCCTAAAAACCCGGCCCCCAGCGCGCTACACCGAGGCGACCTTGCTCGGTGCCATGGAAGGCGCAGGCAAAACGGTAGAAGACGAAGAGTTCAGCGAAGCCATGCGCGAAAAAGGCCTGGGCACACCGGCCACACGCTCGTCGATTATTGAAGGCCTGCTCAACGAAAAATACATGCTGCGCGAGGGCCGCGAGCTCATTCCCACCGCCAAGGCCTTCCAACTGATGACGCTTTTGCGCGGTCTAGGCGTGGAAGAGTTGTCCAAAGCCGAGCTGACAGGCGAATGGGAATACAAGCTGGCTTTGATGGAGCAAGGCAAGATGGGGCGCGAAGCCTTTATGGCCGAGATCGCCGCCATGACCGAGCGCATGGTGAAAAAAGCCAAAGAGTATGACCGCGACACCATCCCCGGCGACTACGCCACCTTGCAAAGCGCCTGCCCCAATTGCGGCGGCGTGGTCAAAGAAAACTACCGCCGCTACGCCTGCACCGGCAAAACCGGTAGCGAAGAAGGTTGCGGTTTTTCTTTCGGCAAAACACCGGCAGGGCGCACGTTTGAGCTGGCCGAAGTAGAGCAATTTTTGCGCGAGAAAAAAATCGGCCCGCTGGACGGCTTTCGCTCCAAAGCCGGCTGGCCATTTACGTCGGAGATCGTGCTCAAGTTTGATGATGACAGCAAAAACTTCAAGCTTGAATTTGACTTCGGCGACGACAAAGCGGGGCAAGAGTCCGGCGAGTTGGCCGACTTCAGCGCGCAAGAGCCGCTGGGCGGCTGCCCCAAGTGCGGCGCCCAAACCGGCGCCCTGGTGTTCGAACACGGCAAAAACTATGTGTGTGACCATGCCGTACCCAGCCTGGTGCAAACCGTGCCCAGCTGCGACTTCAAAAGCGGGCAGATCATCTTGCAGCAGCCGATTGCACGCGAGCAAATGCACAAGCTGCTGACCACTGGCAAAACCGATTTGCTGGATAAATTTGTCAGCATGCGCACCCGTCGCGCCTTCAAAGCCATGCTGGCCTGGGACGCGGAGGCAGGCAAGGTGAATTTTGAATTTGCGCCGAGCAAGTTCCCACCCCGCCCAGGTGCCGTAGCCAAAGCCGCTGCGGCGCGCAGCCGGGCCGTGGCAGCATCGCCCGCGGCCAAAGCGGCGGCGAAGAAAGCCGCAGGTGCCGCGAAGAAAAGCCCGGCAGCCAAGATGAGCCCGGCAACGAAAGCAGTGAAACCCAAGGCACCGCGCAAAGCCAGCACTGCCGCAGGCAAAGCGCCCAGCGCGGCGCTGGCAGCCGTCATCGGCGGTGACGCGGTGTCACGGCCCGAAGTGGTGAAGAAGCTGTGGGACTACATCAAAGCCCAGGGCCTGCAAGACCCCAAGGACAAGCGCACCATCCTGGCCGACGCCAAACTGCAAGCCGTGTTTGGCAAACCCAGCATCAATATGTTTGAGCTGGCGGGCATTGTCGGCAAGCACCTGGGTTGAAAGCCGCCCGTCAAGCAACGCTGCTAAGCTCTGAGAACAGCAGCAGGTTGGAAACCCGCAGCAGCGGCCCCTCAATGGCCAGCGCTGCGGCGCTTGCTAAGCCCCTATGAATTTCACCGAAATAGAAGACGACTCCGAACACAGCACGCACACACCAGCCCAACGCGCGGCTGCGGCTGCGCGCAGCACCTGGGTGAGCGTGGTGGTCAATGTCGTGCTCTCCAGCGTGCAGATCGTGGTCGGCATCGCTGCCAAGTCGCAAGGTTTGGTGGCGGACGGCATCCATTCACTGTCCGATCTGGTATCGGACTTTGTGGTGCTGCTCGCGGGCCGACACAGCCAGAAAGACGCCGACGAAGACCATCCTTACGGCCACCAGCGTTTTGAAAATGCGGCATCCCTGGCGCTAGGCCTCTTGCTGCTGGGCGTGGGCGTGGGCATGGTCTGGTCGGCGGTGGGCAAATTGCAAACGCCTGAATCGATACCGACGGCGCATGTGGCGGCTTTGTGGGTGGCGCTGGCAGCGCTGGTATCTAAAGAATTATTGTTTCGCTACATGCTGCGCGTCGCCAAGCGCGTCAAGTCCGGCATGCTGGTGGCCAATGCCTGGCATGCGCGCTCGGACGCGGCCTCCAGCCTGGTGGTGGCGCTGGGCCTGATCGGTAACCTGATGGGCTACCCGCTGCTCGATCCGATTGCGGCGCTCATCGTCGGCCTGATGGTCGCCAAAATGGGCTGGGGCTTTGGCTGGGACGCCTTGCACGACCTGATGGACCGCGCGGTGGACGAAAGCGAGGTGGAAGCCATCCGCCAAACCCTGATTAAAACGCCCGGCGTAGCCGGTGTGCATGACGTGCGCACCCGCAAGATGGGTGACATGGTGGTGGCTGACGCGCATATCGAAGTCGATGCCCTACTCACCGTGGAAGAAGGCCACAACATTGCCGTAGCTGCCCGCCAGGCGGTGATGCAGCGCCACCGCGTGCTCAACCTGATGACCCATGTGGACCCCGCGCACCGCCACGACGGTGACCACGAGGTCGCTACACCCCCTTAGCCCTCAGAACACAAGGACAAGCCACCGATGCATCGCACAATTTTTGATACGCCGGTGGTTAACACCGTATTACGTGTCATTTCGATAAGTTTTTTGAAAGCCACGGGCTGGAAATTGGTGGGCGAACTACCGCCTGAGGGACGCAAAAGCGTGTTGATCGCCGCGCCCCACACCAGCAACTGGGATTTGCCCTATATGTTGATGGTGGGCTTTGCCATGGGCCTGAATATTTACTGGATGGGCAAGGTTCAAATTTTCCGCTTCCCCTTTGGCGGGCTGATGCGCTGGCTGGGCGGCATTCCCGTTCAAAGGGAAAACGCGAACAACTTGGTGGCGGCTTCGGCAGAGGCCCTGAAATCGGCAACCGGCCCGGTGCAACTGGTGGTGCCGCCCGAGGGCACGCGCAGCAAAGTGCGCTACTGGAAAACTGGTTTTTATTACATCGCTATGGGGGCGCAAGTGCCCATCGTGATGTCATTTTTGGACTACGGCAACAAGGTCAGCGGCCTGGGCCCCATGTTTGAGCCGACCGGCGACATCGAGGCCGATATGGTCCGCATCAAAGCTTTTTACGCGCCCTTTAAGGGCAAGAACCCGGACCAGTTTTAGTCCGGCGCGCCTTGCTGGACTGCGCAGAGAATCCGCGCACCCGCCAGGCTGCGAACTGCCAGCCATTGCTTTTGCGCGCTTAATGCGAAGCGTTGTGCGTGGTGTTCAAAATTTTGTCGGTATAGGCAATCGCCAGCGCGCTGAGCAAAAAGGCCATGTGAATAATGGTTTGCCACATCAGCACTTTGGTGTCGTAGTTGGCGGCATTGATAAAGGTTTTGAGCAAATGGATAGAGCTAATTCCAATAATGGCCATACCCAGTTTGACCTTGAGCACCGAGGCGTTCACATGGTCTAACCACTCGGGCTGGTCTTCGTGGTTTTCCAGGTGCATGCGGCTGACAAAAGTTTCGTAGCCGCCCACGATCACCATGATGAGCAGGTTAGAGATCATCACCACGTCAATCAGCGCCAACACTACCAGCATGATGAGCGTTTCGTTGAGCGCGGTCAGCGGCGCGGCGGACTGGTAGCCCATGCTGGTGACCAGGGCCTGCAAGGCCGTTTGGTTGCCAAAAGCGGCTTCCAACAGGTGCAGCAACTCCACCCAAAAATGGTACACATACACGCCCTGCGCGGCAATTAGGCCCAGGTACAGCGGCAATTGCAACCATCGGCTGGCAAATATCAGGCCGGGCAACGGCTTTAGCTTACGGCTTGGTTTAGTGGTGTCTTGCTTCATTTTTTACTCCCAGAAACGCGTACGATTATCCACGCGGATCATGTCAATGCAGCATCCAATCGCACTGTAAAACACGCACCCGGTGGCGTGTGTCCAGGGCGGCTGTCGCTCAAGGTGACGCTGGCGCGGTGTTGCTTGGCGATCTCTAGCACGATGGGCAGACCCAGGCCCGAGCCATCGGCTTCATTGCCCAACGCGCGGTAAAAGGGCTGGAACACCAAGTCGCGCTCGGTAGGCGCAATGCCGGGGCCGCTGTCTTCCACTTGCAGCGTCAGCGTCTTGGCCAGTACATCGGCCAACAAGCGCACGGTAATCACCGCCTGGGCATCCGGCGGGGGTTGGCTGTAGTTGATGGCGTTGTCCACCAGGTTACGCACCATTTCTTGCAAGAGCGTGGCATTGCCGTTGATCTTCACGCCCACGCTACCGGGCTGTGCACCTTCGTAGCCGATGTCGATCTGGTTTTCCACCGCGCGTGGCGCACAGTCACGCACCACGTCCATGGTCAATCGCGCCATGTCACAGGGCTGATGTGCCAACACTGCCGCGCTGCTTTCAGCCCGCGCCAAGGCCAGCAATTGGTTCACCGTATGCGTGGCGCGGATGCTGGAGCGGCCAATCTGGCGCAGCGATAGTTTCAGTTCCTGGGCACTGGCGTCCTGGCGTTGCGCCAAATCGGCTTGCATGCGCAGCCCGGCCAGCGGTGTTTTGAGCTGGTGCGCAGCATCGGCGAGAAAGCGTTTTTGCGTGGCGATGGAGTCTTTCAAACGCAAGAGCAAGTCGTTCACCGAGGCCACCAAGGGCACCACTTCCATGGGCACGGCTTGCGCGTCCAAAGGACTCAAGTCATCGGGTTTGCGCGCGCGTATGGTTTCTTCCAAGCGGTTCAGGGGTTTGATGGCTTGCGCCAGCGCCAGCCACACCAAAAGCACCGCCACCGGCAAGACTACAAACTGCGGCAGCATCACGCCTTTGACGATTTCGGTGGCCAGCACCGCGCGTTTGTCCATGGTCTCGGCCACCTGAACCAGTGCCAACTGATTGCCCGGCATATCCAAGCGCACCCACATCGAAGCGACTTTCAAATCCACACCGTCCAGGGTCACATCGCGCAAGCGCACTTCGCCCAAAGGGTTGCGCTCGTCCTGCAAGGGTGCGGGCAATTGCGCATCGCCACCGAGGACCTGTCCCTGGGGCCCCAGGACTTGGTAATAAACGGTGTCGCTGTCTTCGGCGCGCAACAACTCGCGCGCGGGTTGGGGCAGCGAAAAATGCACCTGCTCGTGCTGCACCGTAACGTATTGGGCGAGCACACCCGCGTTGTATTCCAGCGCTCGGTCAAACGGTTTACCCGCAATGCCCTGCGCCACCAACCAAGTCAGCACCAAGCTGATCGGCCACAGCAACAGGATGGGCGTGAGCATCCAGTCGAGGATTTCGCCGAACAGCGAACGCTGCTCGCTTTGGAAGACTTTCAATTCGGGATTTTTTCCAGGCAATAGCCCAAGCCGCGCACGGTGGCGATGCGGATCGGGCCTTTTTCAATTTTCTTGCGCAAGCGGTGGATATACACCTCGATGGCGTTGTTACTTACCTCTTCGCCCCATTCGCACAAACGCTCCACCAACTGGTCTTTACTCACCAAACGGCCGGTACGCTGCAGCAGCACTTCCAATAAACCCAACTCGCGCGCCGAGAGTTCCACCATCTTGCCGTCGATACTGGCCACGCGGCCCGTTTGGTCGTACACCAAGGGGCCGTGCTTGATATTGCTGCTGGCCGCGCCCATACCGCGGCGCACCAGGGCGCGCGCCCGTGCCTCGAGTTCCTGCAGGCTAAAGGGTTTAGCCATGTAATCGTCAGCGCCGTAGTCCAGACCCTTGACGCGCTCATCCACACCGTCTGCGGCTGTAAGGATGAGCACCGGCAGCGAGGAGCCGCGCGCGCGCAGTCTTTTAAGCACTTCCAAGCCATGCATCTTGGGTAAACCCAGGTCCAAAATGAGCAAATCGAACTCGGTGTTGGTCATCAGCGCCGCGTCGGCTTCGCTGCCGCTGGCCACATGGTCCACCGCCGCACCGGCGCCGCGTAGCGCCCGCAACAAGCCGTCGGCGAGTACCTGATCATCTTCGGCGATCAATATACGCATGCGTGTCTCCTTGCGCTTTTCGCGCTATGTGTGGTCCGTGCGTCGGCCAGACCATTCTAGGCCTGTGCTGCGTAGGCCTCCAGCCCCAGCTCCACCACGGTGGCCACCTCGTCGCCGACTGCCGCGCGCAGCTCTTTTTCCGCTTGCGCCACGCTCTCTTGGTAAGCGGCCAACCAGGCCAAGCCGGTGGGCGTGAAGCACACGCGGCGCGCCCGCGCATCGAGGGCATCGTCCTCGCGCTGCACCATGCCCCAGGCCTCGCACTGTTTCACCAGCGTGGCCATGGCTTGCTTGCGCATACCGGCGCGCTGCGCCAGCTCGGTCAGGCGCGCGCCCTCGGGCGGCAGATGGCGGCTGATATGCCAGTGCGCCGCCGTCAACTGCCCGCGCTGCGCCAGATTGGACAAACCCAGCGACACGCCGGGGTGGCGCGCCATCAGCGCCATCACCCGCGCATCAAAGCGCGCCAAAGCCAGGCGCAACCAATGGCCGACATGGTTGTAGCGCCAGGTATCCGGGGGCAAATGCGGGCTTGCTTGCATCTCATATATAGTAATACAAACTGACTAAATATTCGCTTTACAGCGCTCAATATTCACCTAAACTACTGTTCAAGCATCCAGCCTGTAGTTAATCCCAGAGGCCGGTTTGCCCCAGTAACCCTACCTTTTTACGCACAGGAGATCACCATGGACGCACCCGTTAAAAATTTCGCCGCCAACGCTGAGAAAGCCAAAGCCCTGCAAGTGGCGCTGGCC
>CAMBNY010000036.1 GCA_945869165.1 Comamonas sp. lk
GAATCTTTCGCAGCCCTCTTTGAAGAGTCGCAAAAATCGTCTGAAACCCGTATCGGTGAAGTCGTCACCGCCGAAGTCGTTCGTATCGAACACAACTTTGTCGTTGTCAACGCCGGTCTGAAATCAGAAGCCTATGTCCCCCTGTCTGAGTTCAAAAGCGACAAGGGCGAACTCGAAGTCCAAGTGGGTGAATTTGTCTCTGTGGCCATCGTCGCCATGGAAAACGGTTACGGCGACACCATCGTCAGCCGCGACACCGCCAAGCGCCTGGCCTCTTGGATGAGCCTGGAAAAATCCCTGGAATCCGGCGAATTCGTCACCGGCACCACCAGCGGCACAGTCAAAGGCGGCCTGACCGTTTTGGTCAATGGCATCCGCGCTTTCTTGCCCGGTTCGCTGGTCGACACCCGCCCCACCAAGGACTTGTCTCCCTACGAGAACAAGACCATGGAATTCAAGGTTATCAAGCTCGACCGCAAGCGCAACAACGTGGTGCTGAGCCGCCGCGCCGTGGTCGAAGCCTCCATGGGCGCCGAGCGCGCCAATCTGATGTCCACCCTCAAAGAAGGTTCTGTGGTGCAGGGCGTGGTCAAGAACATCACCGAGTACGGCGCGTTTGTGGACCTGGGCGGTATCGACGGCCTGCTGCACATCACCGACATGGCCTGGCGCCGTGTGCGTCACCCTTCGGAAGTGGTGACTGCAGGTCAGGAAATCACCGCCAAGATTCTGAAGTTCGACACCGAGAAAAACCGCGTGTCCCTGGGCCTCAAGCAAATGGGTGACGATCCTTGGATGGGCGTCAACCGCCGCTACCCCCAAGCCACGCGCATGTTCGGCAAGATCACCAACATCGCCGACTACGGCGCGTTTGTGGAACTCGAGCCCGGCATCGAAGGCCTGGTGCACGTCTCCGAAATGGACTGGACCAACAAAAACATCGCCCCTTCCAAACTCGTGTCCTTGGGTGACGAAGTCGAAGTCATGGTGCTGGAAATCGACGAAGACAAGCGCCGCATTTCTCTGGGTATGAAGCAGTGCAAAGCCAATCCTTGGCAAGAATTTGCGCAAAACACCAAGCGCGGCGACCGCGTCAAAGGCCCGATCAAATCGATCACCGACTTTGGCGTGTTCGTGGGCCTGGCTGCCGGTATCGACGGCCTGGTGCATTTGTCCGACCTGTCCTGGAACGAAACCGGCGAAGCCGCTGTGCGTGAGTTCAAAAAAGGCCAGGAAGTCGAAGCCATTGTGCTGGCCGTGGACGTGGACCGCGAGCGTATCTCCCTGGGCATCAAGCAGTTGGATTCCGACCCCTTCACCACCTTCGCCGCTGTCAATGACAAAGGCCAAGTGGTGACCGGTAAGGTCAAAACCGTCGATGCCAAAGGCGCTGAGATCGACCTGGGCGAAGACATCATCGGCTACCTGCGCGTCTCCGAGATCAGCCGCGACCGCGTCGAAGACGCCCGCAGCGTGCTCAAAGAAGGCGACGAAGTCACCGCTGTCGTGGTCAACGTGGATCGCAAGACCCGCAACATTCAGTTGTCCATCAAGGCCAAGGATGCAGCAGACCAAAACGAAGCCATGGCCACCCTGAGCCAGAACGCCGCGCGCGAAAACGCCGGCACCACCAGCCTGGGCGCTTTGTTGCGTGCCAAGTTGGATAACAATTAAGCGGCACCTGCCACTTACGTAGTCCCCAAGCGACCGGCGTGTGCCGGTCGCTTGCATTGTTTCCAAAGCTTTTTATGACCCGCTCTGACATCGTCGAAGAATTGGCCAGTCGGTTCAGCCAACTGACTCAGCAAGACGCGGAATTCGCCGTCAAGGCCATCTTGGACGCGATGAACGACGCGCTTGTGCGTGGTCAGCGTATCGAAATTCGTGGCTTTGGCAGTTTTTCGGTGAGTCACCACGCACCGCGCATGGGCCGCAACCCGCGCAATGGCGAGAGCGTGGCGATACCACAGCGCCGGGTCCCGCATTTCAAGCCCGGCAAAGCCCTGCGCGAAGCCGTCGATGCAGGTGTTGCCAAGCCTGCCGGCACCCCCGACAAGCCCTGATTTCCTGTCGGCCCGATAGAATCGCCGCCGACCAAGGAATTGCATGAACCCCTTCTTTTCGCTGGTGAAATGGCTGTTTAAAGCGGCGATTTTTTTCACCCTGTTTGCGTTTGCCTTGAACAACCAGGCCGACGTCACGGTGCATTTTTTCTTTGGCTACCAATGGACCAGCCCGCTGGTCATGGTGGTGCTCATCAGTTTTGCCGGCGGCCTACTCCTGGGTATCTTGGGTATGGTGCCCCGCTGGTGGCAACAGCGCCGTCATGCAAAGCGTAACGCCGCACAAGCCAAGGCCCCAAGCGCCCAAACACTACCCACGTCCGACGAAACCCTAACCCATGGACTTTGACCTCAACTGGGTGTTAATGGGTCTGCCTATGGCCTTTGTACTGGGCTGGCTGGCCTCGCGCTTTGATTTGCGCCAAATGCGCTTAGAAAACCGCCAAGCGCCCAAAGCCTATTTCAAGGGCCTCAATTTCCTGCTCAACGAGCAGCAAGACCAGGCCATAGACGCCTTCATCGAGGCGGTGCAGAACGATCCGGATACGTCGGAGCTGCATTTCGCGCTGGGTAATTTGTTTCGCCGCCGTGGCGAATATGAGCGCGCCGTCCGGGTGCACCAGCATTTGCTCTCGCGCGCCGATATCAGCGCCGATGACCGCCACCGCGCCCAGCACGGCCTGGCGCTGGACTACCTGAAGGCCGGCCTGCTCGACCGCGCCGAAACCGCCTTGCTGGCGCTAGAAGGCACCCGCTTTGAAGCGCAAGCGCGCCTGGCTTTGCTGGCCAATTACGAACGCTCTCGCGACTGGTTGGGCGCCGCGCAAATAGCGGCCAAGCTTGAAGCGGCCGGTCAAGGCAGTTTTGCTGGCCGGCTGGCCCATTACCTGTGCGAGCAAGCGGCATCGCACCTGGCAAAGGGTGAGGCCGATGCGGCCCGAGGGCTGCTCAAACAAGCCATTGCCAGTGCACCTGGCAGTCCCCGCGCCCGCATTGATCTGGCGCGCCACTATGAAACTGCGGGTGAACCCGCCCTAGCGCTGGATTTGCTGGAAGAAGCGGCCCAGGCCACGCCGGAGTCCATCGCCCTGATGGCGCCGATGATGACGCGCTGCGCTCTGGCCAGCGGACGTGGTGCCGCCATGTCAGCCCTTCTCCAACACGCCTATGCGCACACGCCCTCGCTGGACGTACTGGACGCCGTCGTGCAATTGGAAAATGCGGCAAGCGGACCGCAGCACGATGCCCGTAACTGGTATGTGCAACACCTGGAAAAACAGCCCTCACTGGTGGCAGCAGCCCAGTGGATTGCCGGTGAAAAGCTGGAAAATGAGCAATTCCATCCGCAAGTGCAGCGGGCGCTGGACCAGGCCGTCAAGCCCCTCAAACGCTACCGCTGCGCCGCTTGCGGTTTTGAGGCACAAAACCATTTTTGGCACTGCCCTGGCTGCCAAGCCTGGGACAGCTACCCGCCGCGTCGCGTGGAAGAACTATGAGCACTGATGCATTAAGCCCCTTGTCTGCAGAGCGTGTCAAAGCAGCCCGCATTTTGGTCGTGGGTGATGTCATGCTGGACCGCTACTGGTATGGCGCGGTCGATCGCATATCACCCGAAGCGCCAGTGCCCGTGGTACGCGTCACGCGTGAAGAGGAACGCGGCGGCGGCGCAGCCAATGTGGCACTGAACGTGGCCGCGCTGGGCGCCCAAGCCACCTTGCTCACGGTAGTGGGCGAAGACGAAGCCAGCCACAAGCTGGAAAAACTATTGGCACAAACCGGCGTTAAAACCGAATTACGCCGCGATGGCGGATTGAAAACTACCGTCAAGCTGCGCATCATCGGTCGCCAGCAACAACTGATCCGCCTGGACTTCGAAAACATCCCCGACAAAGAAATTCTGGCAAGCCAAAGCGCGCGCTTTGAAGAGCTGCTGCCGATCCATGACGCGGTGCTGTTTTCAGACTACGGCAAAGGCGGTCTGGCGCACGTCAGCGACATGATTGCCAAAGCCCGCGCCCTGGGCAAACCAGTGCTTATCGACCCTAAGGGCAGCGACTATTCACGCTACCAGGGTGCCACCGTGATCACGCCTAACCGCACAGAGTTACAAGAGGTAGTGGGTGCTTGGCAAAGCGAAGACCAATTACGGGCCAAAGCCCAAGCTTTGCGCGATCAGCTGGGACTGACCGGGCTCTTACTCACCCGTAGTGAAGAAGGTATGAGCTTATTTGAAAACGGCAGTGTCAGCCATGTGAGCGCACAAGCGCGCGAAGTGTTTGACGTGACCGGCGCGGGTGATACGGTGATCGCCACGATGGCCGTGCTGCTCGGTGCAGGCATGAGCTTGCAACAAGCCCTACCCTGGGCTAACCGTGCTGGCGGCCTGGTGGTGGGTAAATTTGGCACGGCCACCGTGCGCTTTGAGGAGTTGACTGCATGACACGGGTTGTAGTGACGGGCGCTGCTGGGTTTATCGGCAGCAACATCATTGCCGGGCTCAATGCGCGCGGCATCGAGGACATCATCGCCGTGGACGACTTACGCGATGGCGACAAATTTCGCAACCTTGTGCCACGGCGCATTGCCGATTACGTGGACGCGGCTGATTTTTATCGCCACTATGCGCAAGGCCACTATGGCCAGGTCGAAGCAGTTTTCCACGAGGGCGCTTGCAGCGACACAATGGAACTGGACGGGCAGTACATGATGCGCAACAACTATGGCGTATCGCTGCAGTTGTTTGAAGCAGCGCAGGCACAGGGCACCCGTCTTTTGTATGCATCGTCGGCCGCCACGTATGGTGGTTCGGATCGCTTTCGTGAGGAGCCCGCCTGCGAAGCACCACTTAATGTCTACGGATACTCCAAGCTGCTCTTTGACCAGGTGATGCGCCGACGCCTAGGCGCGCAACTGCAAAACGCTAAAGCGCAAGTGGCGGGCTTTCGTTACTTCAATGTGTATGGCCCGCATGAACAACACAAAGGGCGCATGGCCAGTGTGGCCTACCACCAGTTTCACCAGTTCCGAAAAGAAGGTAAGGTCAAATTATTCGCCAACTATGGCGGCTACGCGGCGGGCGAACAAATGCGCGATTTTGTGTTCGTCGATGACGTGGTCGCGATCAACCTGTGGTTCTTTGACCATCCCGAGAAGAACGGTATTTTCAACCTCGGCTCGGGCCGGGCGCAGAGTTTTAATGACGTGGCCCATGCGGTCGTCAATACTTTGCGCGCGCAAGAGGGCCATGCGCCCTTGTCGCTGCACGAGATCGTGGCGCAAGGCTTGTTGCAGTACATCCCTTTTCCGGACGCCTTGCGCGGCAAGTACCAGTGCTTTACCGAAGCAGACTTGGGCGCTTTGCGTGGCGCCGGGTGTGGGCACAACTTTGCCGATGTGCAAACCGGTGTTAGCAGCTACGTGCAGTGGCTCGCGCAAACGCAGTAAGCCCATGCGCGGCGTCGTGGCCCTGACCCTGCGCGCTTTTCCGCTGTGGCTGGCGTCGGGCTGCCTTAGCTGCTGCCTGGCCACCGAAATCAACCAGGCCACGGAGGCCGAACTCGACAGTGTGAAAGGCCTAGGCCCGGCCAGCACCGCCCGTATCCTAGAAGCGCGGGCGCAAGGGCTGTTCAAAGACTGGGCCGACCTGATGCGCCGCGTCAAAGGTATCAAGCCAGCGCAAGCGGCCAAACTCTCGGAGGGCGGTTTGCGCGTCAATGGCAAAAACCTAGCGGGCGAGGATGCGCCTTGAGGACAGGTAACACGCCCCATTAAGCGGCGTAACGAAAGCTCTGCCTTTGCGCGATCCGGCACCAGGCAAAAGCAGCTACGCCACAATACGCCTATGAACCCCGTACTCCCTATTTGCCTTGGCGCCTGCGCCGGAGCACTGGCGCGTTGGCAACTCGGGCTCTGGCTCAACCCCAGCGTACTGCCGGGAACCGCCTTGCCGCTGGGCACCTTGGCTGCCAATCTATTGGGTGGCTATTTGGTCGGCGTGGCAGTCGCACTGTTCCAAGCCATGCCCGAATTGGACCCAGCCTGGCGCCTGGCACTGATCACCGGCTTTTTGGGCGCACTAACCACCTTCTCTAGCTTTTCCGCCGAAGTGGTTGCCATGCTCGGCCAGGGTCGCTACGTACTGGCCTTTGGCACTGCGGCGCTGCACTTGCTGGGATCCTTGCTGCTGACCATCGCCGGATTACGGACGGTGGAATACTTCTTTGCTTCGGCCGCCTGACGTCAAACGCTTTGGGCCTTATTGCAGTATCGGGTGCCCATTGGGTCTGCTTCGATGTGCTCCAGAAACTGGTGCATCATCTGTGACATTCAGGATCAGAAGATTCTGCTGTGCGTACTGGGCATGGGCGTGAGGACTAACGATAAGGTTTGAAGCGTAAAAGCCTTTTTACGCTTCACGAAAGAAGCGTGAATCCCTATAATGCGCTTTATGTACCTCTGGCAATCCACCCAATGGCCTGAATTTCAGGTCGATCTGGCCGTGCTGCAACCCGCGCTGGCGGCGGCGCGCTACGCGCAAGGGCGGGCTATGGGCTTGGCCAGTCACCTGCATTTGATGGACTTGGGCGAGCTGCAACTGCAAGGCTGGGCCGAAGAAGCCATCGCCACCGCTCAGATTGAGGGCGAAATCCTGCAAGTCAACTCGGTGCGGGCTTCGGCTGCCAGGCGCTTGGGCCTGCAAGATGCCAAAGCGCTGGAGCGCGATGCGCGCACCGAAGCCACGCTCGATGTGCTGCAAGCGGCTATCCAACAAAGCCACCAGACCTTGACGCACGAAACCCTCCACAGCTGGCAGGCTGCATTGTTTCCAACTGGGCGCAGCGGCATCCAGAAAATTCGCACGGGTGCCTACCGCGACCATGCCGAGCCCATGCAGATCGTCACGCCCCGCCTGGGCAAACCAGACATCGTGCATTACCAAGCACCCGACTCGGCAGACGTGCAGGCGCAGATGACGCGGCTAGTCGACTGGTTCAATGGCTCTTTGCATCAGACTGATGGCTTGGTGCGCGCTGCGCTGGCGCACTTGTGGCTCGAAGCCATTCACCCCTTTGAAGACGGCAACGGCAGGGTGGGCCGGGCGCTGGTCGAAATGGCGCTGGCGCAAGACCTGAAAACCGACAAACGCCTTTGGAGTTTGTCGCAACAAATGTGGCTGGACCGCTCTGGCTATTACGCCCAACTGCAAGCGGCCACCGGCCAAGCCAGCATGGACGTGACGCCTTGGGTGCAATGGTTTGCAGGCTGCGTGCACAAAGCTGCCGACGCGACGTGGGAAAACATGCAAGCGGCCATGCGCAAAACGCGCTTCTGGGAAGAGCTGCGCGAGCAACACCCGCAACTCACACCCACACAAACCAAGGCAATCAACAAACTGTATGACGTTGGGCCTGACGGGTTTGTCAACGGCATCAGTACCGAAAAATACGTCAACCTGTGCCGCGTGTCACGCGCCACGGCTTATCGTGAACTCAGGGCGCTGTGTGAGATGGGCGTGTTGGTGCAGACGGGGGCAGGGCGGGGGACGCGGTACAAACTGAAGCATTTATTGGCTGGCATCACCAATGGCAGCCTCGATGGCACATGACACACGCGGCCTCAGCCCCCTCTCCTGCTAATATGAATTACGTCAACTTCATGGAAACAACCCAAGCATAGGTTGGCGGGTAGGGACTTATACAGAGGCTCTCTAGCAAACTAAAAGCTATAGGGCCAAAACCTGCGCCATATCAGGCCGCTCCAACCAAGCAGCAAATTCATCGGCCATCTGCCGGGCTGCAGACGTTGCGCCATTCCAAGCCTGCATGCGGCCAGCTAAGTCGTTGCCGTAGTGGGTGAAGTCCTTGCGGTCAGGCAATTTGCCGTTGGGCAAAGTGCGCACCCATTCGGGGTTGGGCGCTAGTACCACCATCGAGTCTAAAAACGCGCTGCTGGCGTAGCGCCATTTCCAGGGCTTGTCCAGCCAACCGGGCACCACGGCCTTTTGGAAATGCGGATACAAGACTATGCCCTGCCCTGCGCCCCAGGCGCCATCACTGGCTGCCCCGGTGTAGTTCAGGTGCAAGTGGTAATCGGTAATGCCACCATCCCAATACGCGCCGGGCGGCGCGCCCGCAATACCGTGCACGGCTTGCAATAAAAAGGGGATCGAACAACTCGCTTGCAGCGCCTGCATAAAGTTATCTTCGGCCAGTGCAACTTCGCGGGTACGAAAGTCGCTTGTAGCAAATGGCAAATGGCCTGGCTGTGCAGAAAAAACCACGCGCTCCAGTGACAGGCCCAGCAAGCGGCGGTCTAGCGCATTGGACGCGATCGCTACCGCATAGCCTAGCGGCGTAAAAAACGGATGCTCGCGCTGCAAGAGCCCACGCCCGCGCGAAGCCAAGACATGCAATCGGTAACGCGGATGCGTCAACAGCTCCTGGATGCGTCCGCCGTAAAAAAGTTGCAAGTTATCCCGAAACTGCTGGCTCACCAAAGACGCGGGCACGCGCTTTTGGCCCGGTGCTAATTCGTAGTGCTGCGCGATATAGTCGCGCTCCAGGCGTTCGAGGGCGGGCACGGGGTCGTTCAAGCAAGCGGTCGCCATGCGCCATGCACCAATCGATGCGCCCACCAGATGCACGGTTTGCGCACTTTGAGCCAACCATGGGCCGAAAATAAAACGATCCAAGGGTCCCAAAATTAGACCCTTGGGTCCGCCCGCCGCAGCCGGTACCACGCGCACGTTGGAGGCTTGCAAACCATCGCGGGCCAGTCGGGCGCGGGCGGCTTTACCAGCGTAAATATGGAGGGCGCGCATCGCTTTATTTCCGTAGGCCTTGTAGCTGCGACAAGGCAGCAGCCATAGCGCCTTGGGGCGCAGCGTCGCGGGCGGGTGGCGGCCTGTAAGCGCCACGCGGCGCTGCGCCGCGTCCCTGTCCCTGTCCCTGTCCCTGTCCCTGTCCCTGTCCCTGTCCCTGTACTTGGGTCTTGGACCCCTGCGCATTGGCACGCGGCGCATCGCCTAAGCGCATACTCAAACTGATGCGTTTGCGCGCCACATCGACTTCCAATACCTGCACTTTCACAATCGCGCCGGTTTTCACCACCTCGCGTGCATCGGACACAAATTTTTGGCTCATTTGGCTGACATGCACCAGGCCGTCCTGGTGCACACCCAAATCTACAAACGCGCCGAAAGCCGCCACATTGCTGACCGTGCCTTCGAGCACCATGCCTTCGCGCAAATCACCTATGTCTTTCACACCTTCGGCCAAGCGCGCCACCTTGAAATCAGGCCGCGGATCGCGCCCTGGCTTTTCCAGCTCTTTGAAAATATCTTGCACCGTAATAATGCCCACGCCTGCGTTGACAAACAACTCGGGCCGCAGGCTTTGCAGCATGTCGCTGCGCCCTAGCAGCACCTGCACCGGCTGCCCGGTTTTTTCCAAAATGCGCTGTACCACGGGATAGCTTTCCGGGTGGATGCCGGTGTTGTCCAAGGGGTTGTCGCCGCTGCGAATACGCAGAAATCCGGCGCATTGTTCAAAGGTCTTGGCACCCAAACCCGTCACTTGCAAGAGCTGCTGGCGGCTGGCGAACGCACCTTGCGATTCGCGCCGCGCAACTACTGCGCGCGCCACCGTGTTGGACAAGCCCGAGACGCGTGAGAGCAGCGGCACGCTGGCGGTATTGAGGTCCACGCCCACCGCATTCACACAGTCCTCCACCACCGCTTCTAGCGTCCGGGCCAAGGCGCTTTGGTTTAGGTCGTGCTGGTACTGGCCGACACCAATCGACTTGGGCTCGATCTTCACCAGTTCGGCCAGCGGGTCTTGCAAGCGGCGCGCAATACTGGCCGCGCCGCGCAGGCTGACATCGACATCGGGCATTTCCTGGCTGGCGTATTCGCTTGCGCTGTAGATCGAGGCACCGGCCTCGCTCACCACAATTTTGTCGATCGCCGGTGTGTCGGAGCGGGCCATGGCTTTGATCAAGTCCGCGGCCAGCGCGTCGGTTTCGCGGCTGGCGGTGCCATTGCCAATGGCTATCAGGCTGACCTGGTGCTTGGTGCACAGTGCGCGCAATGCATGCAGCGCGCCGTCCCAGTCGCGGCGCGGCTCGTGGGGAAACACGGTGGCGGTATCGACCAGTTTGCCGGTGGCATCGACCACGGCGACTTTTACACCCGTGCGTATGCCGGGGTCCAGCCCCATCACCACGCGCGGGCCTGCGGGTGCCGCCAACAGCAAATCACGGACATTGTCGGCAAACACTTTGATAGCCACTTTTTCTGCGTCTTCCCGCAGACGGGCAAACAAGTCGCGCTCTAGGGTCAGGCTCAGCTTGACGCGCCAAGTCCAGGACACGCACTTGCGCAAAAAATCATCGGCGGCGCGCCCTTGGTGCGGCACTTGCAAGCGCAGCGCCAAGCGCGCCTCGGCCATGGACGGGGTGCCGGCTTTAGGCGCTGCATCGGGCAATTCCGGGCTGACTAATTTGAGGTCCAGCACTTCCAGCGCCCGACCCCGAAAGGCGGCAAGCGCCCGGTGCGAAGGCACTCGCGAGAGCGGCTCGTCATAGTCAAAATAATCGCGGAACTTGGCGACATCCGGATGCGCCGGGTCTTTGCCTGCAATCAAGCGAGCGCGCAGCAGGCCCTGGTCCCACAACCATTCGCGCAAGTCTTGCACCACGGCGGGCACTTGCGCCCAACGTTCGCTCAGCAAATCGCGCACACCATCGAGCACGGCGGCCACCGTCGAAAAATCCGGTAACTTGTCTTCGCCTTCCTTGGGCTCGCGCCAAGGGATGACATACGTGGCGGATGCATCTTGTGGCACCAGATCACGGTTCGCTAGCAAAGCGTCTGCCAAAGGCTCCAGGCCTGCTTCGCAGGCCAACTGGCCTTTGGTGCGGCGCTTGAGTTTAAAGGGCATGTAGATGTCTTCCAATTCCTGCTTGGTGCTTGCAGCTTGGACTAAAGCGGCCAGGGCCGGCGTCCATTTACCTTGCTCTTCGATGGCGCGCTGCACCACTTCGCGGCGCTGCTGCAATTCGCGCAAGTAAGCCAGACGCGCTTCGAGTTCGCGCAACTGGATATCGTCCAAGCCCTCGGTAGCTTCTTTGCGGTAGCGGGCGATAAAGGGGACGCTGGCGCCGCCGTCGAGCAAGGCCACAGCGGCCTCGACCTGCTGGGGCCGGACGCGAATTTCTTGCGCGATTTGCGCAATGATGTTTTGCATGGGGAAAATGGTTTGAAGAATGCGGGCTGGGGGAACAATGCAAATTGCGAACAGATGCGCCCGATAGGCGGGGCTGCTGGCGTAAGCGCGGGATTATGCCGCCCACCAGGCCTGGCATGCGCGCGCATCGGTAGGCGAGCAAAGCAAGCCTTGGGCAAGCTCCGCAGAGCCCAAGCCCGTCATTGCGAGGCCGTAGGCCGTGGCAATCCATGACTTCTTGCAACCATGGATCGCCGCGTCGCTGCGCTCCTCGCGATGACGGACTCCTGTAGGACTAACTAGGCTTCAGGGGTCCGCCCCGCGACCCAATGCCGAGCAGCGAGCCGATACAATCGAAGGTGACGGGCCTCCCCGCATGGTGAAGCGGCCAACCGGGTCAGGTGGGGAACCAAGCAGCCCTAACTGTGGAGCCAGTGCCGGGGTCAGGCTCGTCAACCTTATTTCCTCTAGCGACCCAAAAAGCGCAGCACACCCTGCGCTGCTACGCGCCCCGTGGCCAAGCAGGCGGTCAGCAAATAGCCGCCGGTAGGGGCCTCCCAATCAAGCATTTCACCAGCGCAAAACACACCGGGCAGGTGCTCCAGCATCAAATCCGGCGTGAGCACTTCAAATAAAACTCCACCCGCCGAGCTAATCGCCTCGTCCAGCGGACGCGCGGCCTGCAGGTGAATAGGCAAAGCTTTGATGGCAGCGGCCAAGGCACTTGGTTCTGCCATTGTTTCAGCACCCGTGCATTCGCGCAGCAAAGCAGCCTTGATGCCGTCCAGATGCAAACGGCTCTTCAAATGGCTAGACAGCGATCGCGAACCGCGCGGATGCGCCACTTCGGCCAGCACGCGCTCTGCGGATAAAGCGGGTAGCAAGTCCAGGTAAAAAGTCGCTTGCCCGTGGCGCGCCAGTTCCTCGCGCAAGAGGGCGGAGGCCGCATACACCAAACTGCCTTCTATGCCGCTGGCAGTTGCTACAAACTCCCCTTTGCGGTCAAACACCGGCGCGCTACCCGACGCGCCGGGAATGCGTATCGCCACCGATTTCAAGGGCTGGCCGGCAAAGCGCTCCGCAAAAAATGGGCTCCAGCCGCCTGCCACATCAAAGCCGCAATTGGAGGGCAGCAAGGGCGCCACGGCAACGCCACGCTCTGCCAGCAAAGCCACCCAGGCGCCGTCCGAACCCAAGCGCGCCCAACTGCCGCCACCCAGGGCCAGCAATACCGCCTTGGCCCGCACGCGCCGCTCGCCCTGCGCACTGCCAAAGCGCAGACAACCGGCATCGTCCCAACCCAACCAGCGATGCCGCATATGAAACTGCACCGGCACCCCCGGCTGCGGGTGGCGCAAGCGCTGCAACCAGGCGCGCAGCAAGGGCGCGGCTTTCATGTCCGAGGGAAACACGCGCCCGGACGAACCGACAAAGGTGTCTATGCCCAAGTCCTGCGCCCAGCGGCGCACGCCAGCCGCATCCATAGCGCCCAGCGCAGCGCTGATCGCTTCGCGCCGTTGTCCGTAGCGGCCTTCAAATGCGTCGGCACCCTCCGCATGGGTCAGATTTAATCCACCGCGCCCCGCTAATAAAAACTTGCGACCTACCGAGGCCATGGCGTCAAACACATGCACCTGCATGCTGGCCTCTGACAAGATTTGCGCCGCCATCAAGCCCGCGGGACCACCACCGATGATGGCGACTTCGCATTCCTGCTCTGGCAATGCAACGGCCTGCGCACCGGCGGCGGCGCTCATGCCAGAGCCTCGGGCAAAACGGGTTCTATCAATTGCCCCGTGGCGCTTAGAAATGCAGCGCGCACTACCTTGCCGGGATAGGCCAAACGCACCGCAGCGCAATACGCCGCCAACTGCTCGCACAAGGCCGGAACCAACTGCGGCTGCGCTGCGCTTTTGTAGTCCAGCACCCACCAGTGGCCGGTGTCGCTGCGCTGTACCAGCCGGTCCATGCGCAGACTACGTCCCCGGTGATAAATACTGATTTCATTGCCCTTCCATTGCAAAACTGCGGCATCCCAGGCCCAGGCGCCCTCGCCTTGCACAATTGCTTGCGCGCTTTGGGCTGCGCGCGCCATCTGCTGCGCATCCAGGACAAACTGGGTTTGCGCAAGTTGCCATGCATGCGGGCTCCATAGCCCGCGTTCGCTGCCTTGGCCAGGAACATAGTGCTCCAGTAAACAGTGCATCGCCTGGCCAATCCGCGCTTCCAAATCGGCGTCCGCATCCGGCGGCACAGTCGTCGTCACAGACCCGGATACTCGCCGCAAGGCGGCAGGCAGTTCGGGTAAATCATGCACCAGGCCGTCGGCCCAAGCGCCTTCAGGCGCAGGGTCTGAACCTAGGCTGTCTGGCACCTTTCGCGCCTCTTGCGCATGGGCTTGCAAAAGCTTCCACCAACTATGGGCGTTGTCGCGGTGCGGCTGCATGGCGGAGAACACCAAGGCCACTTTGGCGCGTGTCAGCGCCACATACAAAGCATTGTGTTCTTCGCGCGTGCGTGCAATCGCTTCCTGCGCCAACAAATCTTCGCAGCACGGCGGTGGCGTGGACTCGCTGGCCAAAAATACAAAGCGGCGCGGAAACTCATCTTGCCCCGGCCATTGCACCAATACGCCCATGCTGGCGGATTTAGGGCTTTCGCTATCGCAGTCCAGCATCAGCACCACGGGCGCTTCCAAGCCTTTGGCGCCGTGCACCGTGAGCAATTGCACCGCATCGGGCTGGGCCACTTGGGGCACGGTATAGCCACCGGCGCGCAGCGCGCGCACAAAACCGTAAGCCGTCAAAAACCGCCCGCCATCAACGGCCAGCGCTGCGCCCAAGAGCGCATGCAAATGCGCTTGCACGCTGGCCGCTTGCGCCGGGGGCACGGTGGCGGTGTAAGCGGCCAGCACATCGCCTTCGCGGTAAATGGCGCTTAAGGCATCGTGCGGAGGCAATTGCAGCAACAGGCTTTGCCAGCGGCGCAGCTTGTCCGCTATCGGTGTAAAAACCTCCGCCAAGTGGGCGGGCAGCGGCGCATCGCCCAGCAAGGCAGGCAACCAGCCAGGCGCGCTGTCCGCGCCGCGCGACCGCAAGTGCTGCACCCATTGCACCAGCAGCGCATCGTCCAAACCAAACAGCGGCGACTTCAGCGCCTGCGCCAGCGACACATCGTGGCGTGGCGACACCAGCGCATCGACCAGGGCGAGCAAGTCCTGCACTACAGGCAGTTCATGCAGCTCTGTTTTTTCGGCAAATTGCGCGGGTAGGTGCAAAGCGTCTAGCTCTTGCTTGAACAAGGCCAGGCGTTCGCGCTTGCGCGCCAGCACCATCACATCACAAGCGTGGATAGTGCCGGCTTCAGACGCACCGAGTCCCCGCAATGCATGCGCCAACCAGCGCGCCGCCTGCCGCGCTTCCAGCACTTTGCGCTTGTCCTCCGGGCTGTGGCGCGCGATGGTGAGCGAGTCGCGCCATACGCGCTCTTCCTCCTCTTCATGGGCTGCGCCAGCGGCGACCACTTCTTTCAAGACCTGCGGCAATTGAAGTACGCAGCCGGTCGATTCTGAAGCGGTGGTGTGCGCGCGAAAACCTTCAAAGCCGCCAGCTTCTGCCAGCGGCGTAAACACCGTGTTGACCAGTTGCACCACGGCTTGCGCATTGCGGCGCGTATGGTCGCAGCTCAGGCTGTCGCCACCGAGTTCCTTGGCAATAAAAAATTTGGCATCTTGAAACACCTGCGGCTCAGCGCGACGAAAGCGGTAAATGCTTTGCTTGGGATCGCCGACGATAAAAATCGAGGGCGCGCGCGCAGCCCCGGCATAACTGCCGATCCAGGCCTCCAGCGTTTTCCATTGCAGGGGGTTGGTGTCCTGAAATTCATCGACCAGCAAGTGCCGCACTTGCGCATCCAGACGCTCACCAATCCATGCGCCGCTGCGCGCATCGGACAGCAAACGGTAGGCGGTCAACTCCAGGTCGTTCATATCTAACCAGGAGCGCTCGCGCTTCATGGCGGCGTAGTCTTCTAACAAGCCTCGCGTGAGGCGTGCCATACGCTGCTGGTGCAGCCAGGCCTTGTGTTGCAATTGCGCTCGGCGGATATCTAGTAAGAGCGATTGCGCTGCCTCAATCTCGGATAGGCTGTTGATCCTTTCACCAAAGGAACGCGGGCCATCTGTTTTAGTCAGCAGGGCATCAAAAATGTGCTGCGTGTCGCCTTCCTGCAAAGCCTTTTGCAATTGCGCGCCCTTGGCCGCATAGGACTTTTGGCTGGCTGCGCCCAAGGTAAGGGCCGCCGCTTCTAACAATGACTTTGCGGCCGCGCCGGATAAGGCCTGTAAGGGCTCTTGGTAGCCAGCCATCGATGCAAAGCGTTCCCCCATGGTTTGTACCGAGGCCTGGACCACGCCTTGCGCATCGGCCAAGGCAAATTCCACGCGCTTAGCCAGCGCAGCTTCCAGTGCTTTGAGCGTCTGGTGGCGGCCATAAACAGCCACAGCGTCTTCATAGTCTTGCCGCGCCGCCGCGTCTTGCGCCACGCGACGGTGAAAACGCCGCCACAACTGCGCCACAGCGCGGCTGTCGTCCTCCAGCAATTCATATTGCACCGGCAGCCCCCAGCGCATCAGTTCGCCCACCGGCGCGTTGCGCACCAGCGTAGCAAACCAGCCGTGGAAGGTGCGTACCTGCACCGGCCTATCGGCCTGTAACAGCAATGCGTGCAGGCCGCGTAATCGCGCCAGTTGTTCTGCGCTGACATCAGGCCCCAGGCCCCGGTCGCGCAGCGCTTGTTGCAATTGCGCGTCGCTAGCTTGGCTGAATTCTTCTACCCAGCTGTACAGACGTTGGCGCATTTCGCCAGCGGCTTTTTTGGTGAAGGTAATGGCTAGCAATTCATGCGGCTGCGCGCCTTCGAGCAAGGCGCGCAGCATGCGCGAGACCAGCATCCAGGTTTTGCCCGCGCCCGCGCAGGCCTCGACCACCACGCTGCGCCGAGGGTCGCAGGCAATGGCGTAAAACGCCGCTTGCGAGACTCGCCGTCCGTCGTGGGCATAGGCGGGACCCCCGTCAGAGTGACCACCGGCCGGTATGGACGTGGGTACCTCTGTCATGTCGCTACCCAAAAGTCTTTGCGGCACAGTCCACGCACTTTGCAAAAATCGCAGGTACTGCCTTCGCCCAGCGCGGGCAAAAAGGCACCGGCTGCGATACGCTCCACATCATCGTGAATACCTTGCACCAAAGCATCGCGCGCTTCCATCAAATTGGCTTGCGTTATGGTTTTGCATCCCTCTCGCTCGTGAAAACTCAGGTAAGCGCCGGCGTCCTGGTCTTTGGCATGCAGCGCCGCATAAAACGCCATTTGGGTATCTTCCAGCGGCTGCTTCACGCGTTTGCGCGTGGCCTCGGGCGATTCGGTTTTGTAGTCCAGGATCAGACAGGCTTCATCGGGGCCGCGGTCGATGCGGTCAATGCGCCCCACCAAGGTGACGCGGCCCAGGGACCGCTCTAAGGGGACCTCGGCTTGTTCAAAAACCATGCCCGCTGCCTCATGCTGTTGGCGCCAGCTTAAATAGCCTTCTCCCATGGAGCGCCAGGCTGCGGTAAAGGGTAAAAATTCATCCGCATTCAGGCCCAACGACTGCGTAGCAGCGTCCCCGGCAGCAGCCAACAGTCCGCGTTGCTGGTCGATATCGGCCTTCGGCGTCGTTCGCATAGCCACTTCAAAACGCTCTAGCACCCGGTGCAGCCATTGCCCGAAGTCGCGCTTGTCCACTTCGTTTTCCAACTCTTCGGCCCCGTACAAGCCCAATTGGCGTTGCGCGAAAAAACGGTAGGGACAATTGCGTAAGTCTTCGTAAGCGCTTTGGCTGAGCTTGGCGGGAATCAGGCTAGGCGCGCTGGGCTTGGGTGGCAAAAGTGGGCGGGCGGCGAGCGAGCGCAGGCTGCGCTGGTCCTCGCCGCTTGGCAGCGGGCCGCGAGTCAGCAGCGCGCGTACCAAAGGGCTGGCGGCAATCGATTCCCCAGCATCGTCACTGGTGCGCCAAAAAATAGCGCAATGCGGGTGGTCCAGCGCATGCAAAAACGCGCGCTCACTGGCCTGGGCTAAGGCGCTGCGCTCGGGCAAGCCCAAGGCCTGGCGTTGCCCCGGCGTCCACAGGCTGTTGGATTCCGGCACACGCGGCAGGCGGATCTCGTCGCAACCGGCCAGCACCACCGCCGCAAAAGGCCGGGCCAGGATTTGGCTCATGGGGAGTATCACCACCTGCTCATGCGCCGGGTAGTCCGGGCGGAAGGTATTGCCTTCGAGCAGGGCTTGCATCCAGGCATTGAAGTCCAGCGCATCCATCGCTTGCCCGCCCCACAGGCTTTGCGTTTGCAAGTGTTCGCGCTCCTGCGGGCGGTCTAAGGCGCTCAAGGCCAGTAATTGCAAGCCCGCAGCGTCGCCGTTCAGGACGTCCCACATACCGGCATCGCGCAAGGCAAGCTCGAGAACCCCCAGCCACTGCGCCATGCTGCGGCGCCCGCTAAAGGCTTGGCGCAAGGCTTCGCAGGCGGCGACGCAAGTGGCAATCGCCATCGCATCCTCGCCCTTGGGGCGATCTACACCGGTCAAGCGCAGGGGCACTTCGCGCCAATCGCGTAACTGGTGGCGCCGTAAATAGGCCTCCATCGCCTCGCTGGCCGGGACCAAGGCAGGGGCCAATTTCAGCCAGGCCAGCACCGCGTCGCTGCTAGCGTTCCAGGCGCTGGCCCGCAACAAAGCCGTCACCGCCGCACCGGCATGGGTGGTCGAGAGCATCCAGCCGGTTTCGTCGCGCACCATGGCGCCCGCACCGTCGAGCAAAGCCTGGATGCGCCGGGTTAATGCGCGGTCTGAGCAAATCAAAGCCAATGGGTAGCGATCGGCTGCGATGTGTGCCAGCATGCTGGCCGCCACACGCTGCGCCTCCTGCGCCGCGTCCGTGCAGGGGTGTAACTGCGGCGAAAACACCAATGCGGCTGAGGCTGAGGCTGAGGCTGAGGCTGAGGCTGAGGCTGAGGCTGAGGCTGCGGGCGCAGGCACGGAAACGTTGTCAGATGCGGATGGAAATTCAGATGGGGAGGCAGCACTGTCGGCGACCAAAGGCATTCGGTACAGGCCATCGCACCACACCCGCTGCAAACCCGCCAGCAGCGGGTCAGGCGTCAAGCCTTCGAGTGCCAGCACGCAATCCACACCAGCACGGGCCTGCGGTGCAAACAACACGTCGGTGGCATAGCGTGACATCGCGGCCCATTCCAGTGCCATGGCCATGGCGATAGCCTCCCAAGCTGCACCCGGCCCGGACCAGCCGCTTTCGCAGGCACTGCGGCTGGCTTGGGCCCAAGCCGCGCGCTCGGCGGGGGCGCAGGCGGCAGCCAGGGGCGCGACCTCGTGCACGGCTTTGACCATCAGAGCGGCCAGAACTTCTATCTGCTCTGGGCTATAGCGCCCGCGCCAATCTTTTAACAGCGCCCGCGCGGTCAAGGTATCAGCGGCTTTGTCGCGGCGGATGTCGGTGGGGCCGGGTTCAAACGGCGCCAAGCTGGCGCTCCAGTTCATCGATGTTTCAAAACGCGGGGCAAAGCCATCAGGAAAACTTGTCGCCCACATCACTTGGGCCTGGCGCAATAGCTGGGCGTAAGGCAATAAGACCACCGTGCGACCGGGGTGGGCGCCCAGGGCCACCATGCGCGCGGCCATGGTGTCGAGCAAACCGGACGTTGGTGCAAACCAGCGCCAGGCGGCTGGCAAATCGCAGGGCAGCGTGCGTTCAGACCCCGGCGAGACCGGAAATTCACCCTTGGAATGGGGATTTTCTGTGCCGGTCATAGCGCGCCGCCGACAACGCGGGGGCTTGTTTCTGTCACAATCGATTTCATATATGCGGTATTCACCACTTCCTGAGGAAACTTCCATGGCCAGCGAACTCGTCAAACATATCACCGACGCCACTTTTGAGGACGTGGTCTTGCACAGCGCACAACCGATTTTGGTGGACTATTGGGCCGAATGGTGCGGCCCCTGCAAAATGATTGCTCCGATTTTGGACGAAGTGTCCGTCTCCTACGAAGGCAAACTGCAAGTGGCCAAGATGAATGTGGACGAAAACCGGGAAATCCCGGCCAAGTTCGGTATCCGCGGTATTCCGACCCTGATGCTCTTCAAGGACGGCAAGTTGGCGGCCACCAAAGTTGGCGCGCTGAGCAAAGCCCAGCTAGTGGCTTTTATCGACGAGCAAATCTGAGCTTGGCGCCAGGCCCCGGCGGCGGTGGCCCACACCGGAGCGCCGCGCCTCTCCAAGTTAGCAAACCGGCCCCTGCGCCGGTTTTTCATTTTTATCAATTTTTCCTGTCATAATTCTCCCGTTCATGCAGCCCATACCCTTGGGCACCGATGCAACGGTGTTGAACCCCCAGGTGCTTCTTACCCCTACGCACCAGTCGGCACCCCCCCTCCCCTGATTTTTTGCCCCCCGAACTTTCGGCCCCATCCCCTACGGGAAATATTCCATGCACTTAAACGAACTCAAGGCACTGCATGTGTCAGAAGTCCTGAAACAAGCCGAAGAGCTTGAAATCGAAAACACCGGCCGCATGCGCAAGCAAGAGTTGATGTTTGCCATCATCAAAAAACGCGCCCGCACCGGCGAGCAAATCATTGCCGATGGCGTGCTGGAAATCCTGCCCGACGGCTTTGGCTTTTTGCGTAGCCCCGACACCAGCTACACCGCCAGCACCGACGACATCTATATCAGCCCCAGCCAGGTGCGCCGTTTTAATCTGCACACCGGCGACATGATCGAAGGGGAAGTGCGAACACCCAAAGACGGCGAGCGCTACTTTGCGCTGAACAAGCTGGACAAAGTCAACGGCGGTTCTCCCGAGAGCAACAAGCACAAAGTCATGTTCGAGAACTTGACGCCGCTGTTCCCCAAAGTGCAGATGCGCCTGGAGCAGGACAACAAGAGCGACGAGAACATTACGGGGCGCATCATCGACATCATCGCGCCCATTGGCAAAGGCCAGCGCGCCTTGTTGGTGGCTCCACCCAAAAGCGGTAAGACGGTGATGATGCAACACATTGCCCACGCGATTTCGGCCAACTACCCCGACAGCCACATGATGGTGCTCCTCGTAGACGAGCGGCCCGAAGAGGTGACCGAGATGCAGCGCACCGTGCGCGGCGAAGTGATTGCCTCCACGTTCGACGAACCGGCTTCACGCCATGTGCATGTGGCCGAGATGGTCATCGAGCGCGCCAAGCGCCTGGTGGAGTTGAAAAAAGACGTGGTGATTTTGCTGGACTCGATCACCCGCCTGGCCCGCGCCTACAACAACGTGGTGCCCTCTAGCGGCAAGGTGCTCACCGGCGGTGTGGATTCCAATGCCTTGCAGCGGCCCAAGCGATTTTTAGGCGCGGCCCGCAATGTGGAAGAAGGCGGCTCGCTGACCATCATCGCCACGGCGCTGGTTGATACTGGCAGCCGTATGGACGAGGTGATTTTTGAAGAGTTCAAGGGCACGGGTAATTCTGAGATCCACCTGGACCGCCGCCTCTATGAAAAGCGCGTGTTCCCCTCCATCCAACTCAACCGCAGCGGCACGCGCCGCGAAGAGTTGCTGTTGGCGCCGGAAATTTTGCAAAAGACCCGTATCCTGCGTCAGTTTTTGTACAACATGGACGAGATCGAATCCATGGAAATGGTGCTTAAGCAAATGCGCGCCACCAAAACCAATAGCGAATTCTTTGAAATGATGCGCCGCGGCGGCTAAGCCTGGCCGCTGTGCTGGTCTAGCAAGGCCTGCAAATTGCTTCGTATCTGCGCTTCGATTTGCTTTTGAAAACTGCCTAGTAAAAAGCCCAGCTGCGCGTGCAATTCAAAGCTGTCTGCGCGGACCCGCAAGCTGCCCTTGGCGCCGGTGCGGCTGAACAAAATTTCATCTTCTGTCTGCCCCGGCTTGGACTCGCAAGTCATGCCCCAATCGGCTTGCGCCTGGGCGACCCACAATTGCGCAATCTCGCGGGCCTTGGGCAGGCCTAGCGCATGGGTTTGGCTAATGAACAGCTCGGGCATCAGACGGTGCTAAACAAGTGGCATTTAGTGCAGCTTGACATGCGACTCTGTGCGCCGGGTAATCGCACGGGTCAGCGTCTCCAAGGCCACTTTGGTGACGCCGTGCAAAGCCAATTCGTGCATTTTGTAGAGCGAGGTGTACATGACGCGGGCAATCAGGCCGTCGATGAACAAACTGCCTTGCATGAGGCCGCCCATCAAACTACCCACTGCGCTGTAATCGCCCAGAGACACCAGTGAACCAAAATCGCGGTAGTGATAGGGCTCTAGCGGCTGGCCGCGCATGCGACGCACAATTTGGCGGCGCAAATGGCTGGCCTGCTGGTGCGCCGCCTGGGCACGCGGCGGGACCATGGCGTTTTTCTCTGGCCAGGGACAGGCGGCGCAGTCGCCCATAGCAAATATGTTTTCGTCGCGGGTGGTTTGCAAAGTTTGGTGCACTGCCAATTGGTGGATGCGGTTGGTCTCCAGCCCACCGATATTTTCCAAAAACTCCGGCGCTTTGATGCCGGCTGCCCACACCACCAATTCGGCGGGGATACGGGTCCCATCGACCAGTTCGACATAGTCGGCACCTACACCCGAAACCCGCGCGTTGACATGCACCACAACACCCAAACCGTTCAGCAACTCATGCGCGCCCAGCGATATGCGCGGCGACAAAGCCGGTAGAACACGGTCTGCCGCCTCGATCAAATGCAGTTTGATATCACGCTCGGGGTTGATGGTGTCTAGGCCAAAGGCCACCACTTCGCGCGTGGTGCGATGCAATTGCGCCACCAGCTCCACGCCGGTCGCACCGGCACCGATCACTGCCAATTGCAATTGCGAAGGACGCAGCGCGTCGGTTTGGGCATGGGCGCGGATGCAGGCATCGAGCATGCGGCGGTGAAAACGCTCTGCGTCGGCAAGCGTTTCTAGTTTGAGCGCATGCTCTTCCACGCCGGGCGTACCAAAATCATTGCTGCGGCTGCCCACTGCAATCACCAAGGTGTCATAAGGGATGCTGTGCTGCTGCGTGACCAGCACGCCGTCTTCATCGACAAAGGGCGCTACATGCACCAGACGCTGCGCCCTGTCCAGACCGTTCATTTCGCCCAAGCGGTACTTGAAATGGTGCCAATGGGCCTGGGCCAGGTAATTGAGCTCATGGCGTCCCACGTCCATGCTGCCTGCGGCGATTTCGTGTAGCTTAGGCTTCCAAACATGGGTGCGGGCTTTTTCGATCAGTGTTACCTCTGCTAAGCCTTTGCGCACCAGCGAGTCGCCCAAACTGGTAGCCAGCTCCAAACCTGCCGCACCCCCCCCGATGATGACAATACGATGGGGATTGGACTTAGGGGTACTGCTCATCGGAGGATTTTACAAGCCGTGTGCGCAACGTGTAGATTACGCGCTCCAAGTCGCTGGCCCCGCGGGCGACAGCCAGCTCGGACTAGCCAGCCCATAATCGAATTTCAACCAACACAAATTGAGGGGCCACGTGTGGGTCCATCGCCTTGCCATGCCTAATTCAAGCCCAGCATCTGATTCCCCCATACGGACCGTGATCGTGGTGGGTGCTGGCTTTGCCGGCGTAGGCGCGGCGATTGCACTGCACAAAGCGGGCATCGATTTTTTGATGTTGGAAAAAGCCTCAGGACCCGGTGGCGTGTGGCGCGACAACACCTACCCGGACTGCGCTTGCGATATTCCGTCGAGCTTTTATTCGTACTCCTTCGCGCCCAATCCGCGCTGGAGCCGCATGTTTGCGCGGCAGGAAGAAATCAAGGACTATTGCGCAAGCACTGTGTCGACATTTGGCCTATTACCGCACTTGCGCTTGAACTGTGAAATGCACAAGGCCAATTGGAATGAAACCGAAAAGCTTTGGCAGCTAGACACCTCGCGTGGCCTGCTGCGCGCGCGCTTTGTGGTGATGGCCTGCGGGCCCATGCATGTGCCGGTAACCCCTGATATACCGGGTCTGGAGAGCTTTGCAGGAACACACTTCCACTCGGCGCGTTGGCGCCATGACATGGACTTGGTCGGCAAGCGCGTGGCGGTGGTCGGCTCCGGCGCTTCGGCGATTCAGTTTGTACCGGCGATAGCGCCCCAAGTAGCGCAGCTCACGCTGTTTCAGCGCACCGCACCCTGGGTGTTGGCGAAGATGGATTTGCACATCACCGAGCAATGGCAAAGCCGCTTCGCGCGCTTTCCCTGGCTGCAAAACCTGCTGCGCAGGGCCTTGTATCTGCAATTTGAATTGTTAAATTTCAGCTTGAAATTCCCCCGAGCCATTGTTAGCTTGCAAGCGGCTGGCCTCAAAAATATCGCTCGCGGTATCAAAGACCCAGCCTTGCGGCAGAAGGTGACACCTAACTTTTCGTTAGGCTGCAAGCGCATCCTGCAATCGAACACTTGGTACAAAACCCTGGCACAGCCGCAGGTGCAGGTTTTTTCGGGTATCGACCGCATCGAAGGCGCGCGTTTGGTATCGAGCAATGGCGAAAGCTGCGAGGCAGACGTCATCATCTGGGGTACCGGCTTCGAAGTGGCCGAGCCGCCGGTTGCGCAGGCCATTTTTGGAAAATCGGGGCAAGCACTGTCCACGCATTGGAAAGGGTCTGCCAGCGCCTATTTAGGCACCATGCTGGAAGACTGCCCCAATTTATTCATGATGTGCGGCCCCAATTTGTATGCTTTTTCCTCGGCCTTTGTCATGATCGAAGCGCAGGTGACGTTCATATTAGCGGCCATGCGCAGCACCGGCGACAAACAGCATGCCAGCATCACCGTGGTACCCGGCGCGCACCAGCGCTACAACCAGGCGGTGCAAGTGGCACTGAAAAAAACCGTATGGAACAGTGGCTGCAGCAGCTACTTTATAGACCGTAACGGCAATAACAGCACCAACTGGCCCTGGACCACTTGGTATATGCGCTGGCGATTGGCGCGCCTGCGGCCAGGCGACTTCACTACCGGGTAAGTGCTTGCCCGACTCTTAGGTTTTGCTGGATTTTTTCTTCAAAAACGACTCGATGCGCGCATGCACATCGGGCCCTACGCCTTCGTTGTGATACACCTCATGGGCTAAGCCGGCGCCCAAAGGCAGCCCATCGGTCTGCATTAACAATTTTTTGTTCGCCCGGTGGCTGAACCAGCTATTGGTGAGTGCTTGCCGCGCGTAGGCATATACGGCATCAAAAAAGTTCGCTTCGGCAAAGCATTGATTCGCCAGCCCCAGCCGCAGGGCTTCTTCTGCGCCCACGGTGCGGCAGCTCAGCATCATGTCCATAGCCTGGCTCTGGCCAATGCGGCGTGGCAGACGCTGGCTCATGCCCCACAAGGGGGTCAAGGCCCATTTGGCGTGCGTGTCTGCAAACTTCGCATTGGCACTAGCCAAAATCACATCGCCTGCCAGGGCCAATTCCAAACCGCCGGTATAGCAATGTCCGTGCACGGCGCAAATCACCGGCTGTGGCAAATTGGCCAAGCGCTCAATGACCTGCGACTGAAAATGCGGGCGCGGGAGCTTTTCACCCTGCGCCAAATCACCCAAATCGTGGCCGGCGGAAAAGCAGCTACCCGCACCGCGCAAGACAACCAAACCAATAGTGTCGGTTTGCCGTTCGAGGTCAGCCAGATGCGCGTCCAAGGCTTCAAATACCTCGACGTTGAGGCTATTGAGCTTATCTGGGCGATTGATCGTGAGCACTGCCAGACCGTCTTGGTCTTCGCGCGTGAGGGTGGAATGCATGGGATTTTCCAAAGTCACCAGGGAGAGTTACCAGAAAGCGAAACTAAAAATTGCAACTACAGGACGGTATTGAGGCGATAAAAAAGCCGCCAAGTACCCAAACCAGGCGGCTTTGATTCATGTCTTAATGGTCGGTGTGAAAGGATTCGAACCTTCGACCCCTTGCACCCCATGCAAGTGCGCTACCAGGCTGCGCCACACACCGATCAAGCCGTCAATTATAGCCTCGGCCACTTGCGGGATCCTCTCAGGCTACAACCAAAAACGCTCGAATTTCCAGCAATTCATCGCGCACCTGCTGCCATTGCGCGTGGCTTAGTACCGTTGGTACTCGAAAATGCGCCGACGGATCCGTTTGGAGCTCAAGCAAAGTCTCTAGCGAACCGTCGACACGGGCTTCAAGCTGGCGTTTTTTGTCGCGCTCGAGTTCCTGAATTTCCTGCATCTTGTTGCGCGCACCGCTGATGGTGAAGCCTTGCTCGTACAACAAATCGCGGATTTTGCGGATCATCAGCACTTCGTGGTGCTGGTAATAACGGCGGTTGCCGCGGCGCTTCATGGGCCGCAGCTGGGTGAATTCTTGCTCCCAATAGCGCAGCACATGGGGTTTGACGCCGCACAAATCCCCCACCTCACCAATGGTGAAGTACCGCTTTGTGGGAATGGATGGAAGTGTGTTTTCCATGAAAATCAATGCGCTAGGGGGAAAAGTGAAGAGATTACTCTAAGTTTGACTGCAAAGCAATCGGGAAAACACAGGAGCCCGCAGGCACTGGTTCCGAAGCGGCGGCCGTCGCTTAGCTTTTCTGCAATTCGGCCTGGATCTGGTCCTTGAGCTTGTGGCTGGCGTGGAAGGTCACTACGCGGCGCGCCTCAATGGCGATGGCTTCGCCGGTACGCGGATTACGACCCGGGCGGGGCGCCTTGGTGCGGATCTGGAAGTTACCGAAGCCGGAAATTTTTACATCGGTACCATCGACCAACTGGGCGGAAACCAGATCAAAAAACGCGTCGACCATGTCCTTGGACTCGCGCTTATTCAAGCCCAATTGGTCAAACAGCATATCGGCCAGATGGGCCTTGGTCACTGCCGCTGTTTCAAGGCTGTCTACAGAAATTTGCATGAAAGATATCCGAGTCTGACGCGTTCAAGTCTGAAAAATAAAAAGCGGCCTCAGGCACGCTGGCGGGCACCTAAGCGGGATACCAATTGGGCCAGTATGGCCGCAACAGTAGTCTCGATTTGCGCTTCCGTCAAGGTGGCTTGCGCGCTGCCCAATGTTAGGCGCAGCGCCACACTGTGCTCTCCCGCGCCCTGCCCTGCGGCATCGGCTACAGGTCGATAGATATCAAACACCCGCGCATCTTGCAGCAAGCCCAAGGTAGGCGCGGCATAAATCGCGGCCATGATGACCTCGTGTTGCACCCCATCGGTGACCATGATGGCCAGATCACGCTGCACCGATGGGAAGCGAGCCACCGACTCGAAAACCGGCATCGGCCTTTGTAGCAAGGCTTCCAACTCCAGTTCAAACACCTGGGGCGCTTGGCTTAAGCCATAGGCCTGCACCCAGCGCGGGTGCAACTCGCCCACATGGCCGACCACTTTGCCATCCAGCATCACTTGCGCGCAGCGACCGGGGTGCATTGCCGGATGGGTGGCCGCGCTAAATTTCGGCGCATGCGGTGCCAACAAAGCCTCTACATCGCCTTTGACATCGAAGAAATCCACGTCGCTGTCTTTGCGACCCCACTGCAAGGCATCGACGCCGCCCCAAGCCAATGCCGCGACGCGCATGGGCTGGTGAAAACCCGCGACCGTCGATTCGCCATCCTGCACAGACCCATCGCGGAAAAACACGCGCCCGATTTCAAACACGCGCACCCGTGCCGCCTTGCGGTCTTGGTTGAACTTGAGGACCTGCACCAAGGAACCGACCAAGGACGAGCGCATCACGTTCATCTGGCTGGCAATCGGATTGAGCAAGCGCACCGGATCGGCATTGCCGGCCAACTCATGTTCCCAGCGCTCATCGACAAAACTGAAATTGATGGTTTCCTGGTAAGCCAGCGCAGCTAATTGGCGGCGCACGGCAAAAGGGTTGCGCCGAGATTCTGAGGAGACCTTGGCAAATACCGGCGCGCGCGGCGGCGTGTTGGGCAACTGATCAAAACCGATCATGCGCACCACTTCTTCGATCAGGTCTTCTTCAATATGGATGTCGAAACGGTAGCTTGGCGGCGTCACGGTCAACACACCGGGCGCTTCGCTAAAGTGCAGGCCCAAACGGCGCAGGGCTGCCGCGCAATCGGCCTGGGTCAAGGGCATGCCAATGACTTTGGCGGCGCGCGCCACGCGCAAATCCACCGTTTTCGCCTCTGGCAAGCGCAGGGTCTGGTCGTCTATCGGGCCACAGGTCGTTTCGGGCGTGCCGCAAATCTCCAGAATCAAGTGCGTGATGCGCTCGATGTGCTGCACCGTCAGCGCCGGGTCCACGCCGCGTTCAAAACGGTGGCCTGCGTCGGTAGAAAAATTGAACCGGCGCGAGCGCCCTGCGATCGATGCAGGCCACCAGAAGGCTGCCTCCACATAAACGCTGTCGGTGGTATCCGACACCGCACTTGCCGCGCCGCCCATGATTCCAGCGAGAGACTCTAATTGCACGTCGTCCGCGATCACGCCCACGGCATAGTCCACTTCGGCAGTATTGCCATTGAGCAAGACAAGCTTCTCACCCGCCTGACCCCAACGCACCGTCAAGCCACCAGCGATTTTGTCCAGGTCAAAAATATGCGTAGGTTGGCCGGACTCGAACATCACGTAGTTGGAGATATCGACCAAAGCGCTGACGCTACGCTGGCCGCAACGCGCCAGGCGCTCGACCATCCACGCCGGCGTTTTAGCTTGGGTATTGAGCTTGCGCACCACGCGCCCGGAAAAGCGACCGCACAAATCGGGGGCCAGCACTTTCACGGGCAGCACTTGCGAATTGCTGGCCGCGATAGGGGCCACATCCAATGGCAACAGGGGCGCACCGGTCAGCGCTGCCACTTCACGCGCCACGCCATAGACACTGAGGCAATGCGCCAGATTGGGCGTGAGCTTCAGCGTGAACAAAGTGTCATCCAGGTGAAGGCACTGGCGCACGTCCTGGCCCAGGACCGCGTCCGCGCTCAATTCCAATAAGCCACTGTGGTCGTCGGCCAGTTGCAATTCTTTGGCTGAACACAACATGCCCTGGCTTTCCACACCACGCAGCTTGCCGAGCTTGATCAAAAACGGTTTGCCGTCCTCACCGGGCGGTAATTGGGCGCCTACCATCGCGCATGGCACTTTGATACCGACGCGCGCATTGGGCGCACCGCAGACGATTTCTAACAAAGTGCCACTGGCCACGTCGACCTTGCACACCCGCAAGCGATCCGCGTTGGGGTGCTGTACCGCCTCCACAATTTCACCCACTACCACCTGGCTGAAAGGCGGCGCGACAGGACGCAGTTCCTCCACTTCCAGCCCGGCCATGGTCAGGGTATGCGCCAGCGCTTGGGTGGACAGAGGCGGATTGCAAAAACTGCGCAACCAGGATTCAGGAAATTGCATAAATATTCAGTGACCTAAGTACATCAGATCCATCGCGCAAGCCCCAAGGGCTTAGGCAAATTGGGACAAAAAGCGCACATCCCCTTCAAAGAATATGCGCAAATCGTTGACGCTATAGCGCAGCATCGCCAGGCGGTCGATGCCAGAGCCAAAGGCAAAGCCGATGTAACGTTCCGGATCCAGCCCCATATTGCGTATGACTTGCGGGTGCACCTGACCCGAACCGGATACCTCTAACCAGCGGCCTTGCAGGGGACCGGTTTCAAACATGATATCGATCTCGGCGCTGGGTTCGGTAAACGGAAAGTAGCTGGGCCGAAAACGCAGTTGCAGCGCGTCGGTTTCAAAAAAACTGGTGATAAAGCTCAAATACACCGACTTCAAATCTTTGAAGCTGATGTCCTCGCCCACCCACAAGCCTTCGACCTGGTGAAACATGGGCGAATGCGTGGCGTCGCTGTCCACGCGGAAGGTGCGTCCTGGCGCAATGACGCGAATCTCGGGCATGTCGCCGGAAAACAGGCGGCCAGCGGCGACATCAAAATCGCCACCATGCTTACGCACATGCGCTTGGGCATAGCGGATTTGCATCGGGCTGGTGTGCGGGCGCAAGTTGTAATAGACGCCGTCGGCGCCCTTGGTGTCGATATAAAACGTATCCTGCATAGAACGCGCAGGATGGTTGGGCGGGTTATTGAGCGATGTAAAGCTGAACCAATCGCTCTCGATCTCGGGGCCATCGGCCACATCGAAACCCATGGAAGCAAAAATACGCTCGATGCGCTCCTGCGCCAGCGACACTGGATGCAGGCTACCCTGCCCGCGGACACGTCCAGGGAGGGTCACATCCAAGGCCTGGGTCTCTAACTGCTTTTGCAATTGTTCTTCGGCCAGCGCCTGACGCCGCGCCTGAAGCGCCACCTCGATTTCCTGCTTGGCAAGGTTAATCGAAGCACCCAGCGTTTTTTTCTCTTCAACACTGAGCGCCGCCATGCCCTTCATCAACTCGGTAATGCGGCCCGATTTACCCAAAAATTGGGCTTTCGCATTTTCCAGGTCAGCGCTGGCCGAGGCAACTGCAAATGCAGTGCGGGCGGCGGCAACAATGCTTTCGAGTTCGTTCATGGTAAGGACGGGTTCTTCAATGAAAAACGGGCTAGTGCTTGGGTTAAGCGCTAGCCCGATTTTGCGGGCGGAAATGGCAGGGCACCCAAAGGATGGCCTGCCGGTTTAGGCCCTACGCAACAGCGAGTTTGGCTTTGATTTGATCGACGATGCTGGCAAAAGCCGCCATATCGTGCACCGCGATATCGGACAGGACCTTGCGGTCGATCTCGATATGCGCTTTTTTCAGGCCATTCGCAAATTGGCTGTAGGTCAGGCCGCACTGGCGTGCTGCCGCATTGATACGGGCAATCCACAACTGGCGGAATACCCGCTTTTTGGTGCGGCGGTCACGGTAGGCATATTGCCCGGCCTTCATTACCGCTTCTTTGGCGACGCGGAAAACATTACCGCGACGACCGCGGAAACCTTTGGCAAGGGCGAGAACTTTTTTGTGGCGGGCGCGAGCCGTTACACCACGTTTGACGCGAGGCATGGTATTACTCCTTGTTCGTCGTTAATTAAATACCACGACCGGGGAGCATCTGTGCCATATGACCCATATTGGTCTCATGGACAGCTGTGGAACCGCGTAGGTGGCGTTTATTTTTGGTGGTCTTCTTGGTCAGAATGTGACGTTTGAAGGCTTGGCCGCGTTTAACGGTTCCACCGGGACGGACGCGGAAGCGTTTCTTCGCCGCGCTCTTGGTCTTCATTTTGGGCATTTGCATGCTCCTTCTTCA
>CAMBNY010000037.1 GCA_945869165.1 Comamonas sp. lk
ACAAGCGCGCGAGGGCGCGCGCACTGCGCCCCAACAAGCATGTGCAAGGTGAGCGCAGCGAACGAGCACACGCGGGCTTCCTGGGCCATTGGCCGTGCTGAGCAACGCAGCGGCGACCGGATCAGGGCGGGCGCTTGTCTGAGCGAAGCGAGTTTGCGCACGACCCCGGACGACGCGAGTAGCGCAAGGCACCCCGAAGGGGCACGGCCTTTGGCTCGCCTTTCTTTTGCTTACTTTTCTTTGGCGAAGCAAAGAAAAGTGAGGCCGGCGGCAGGCGCAAGCCGGCCAACAGGCCGAAACCTATCTTCAAAAAACATTGAAAAAAACTGAAATGCTAAAAATAACCTGCCCCTGGTGCGGCCCCCGCGCCGAAAGTGAATTTAGCTGCGGCGGCGAAGCGCATATTGCGCGTCCCCTCGATACCGATGCCCTCACGGATGAACAATGGGGCGACTATTTGTTCATGCGCAAAAACCCCAAAGGTCTGCACCGCGAACAATGGTTGCACTCCGCTGGTTGCCGCCGCTGGTTCAATGCCGAGCGCAATACGGTGAGCTACCAGTTCAGCAAGTTTTACAAACCCGGCGAGAACCCGGACGCCGCCCCCAGCACAGGAGCAGCAGCATGAGCGGCCAACGCATCACGGGCCTTGGCAGCCGCATCGACCGCAAAGCACCGGTGCGCTTCACGTTCAATGGCCGCAGCTTTAGCGGCTTCGCCGGCGACACGCTGGCCTCGGCGCTGCTCGCCGCAGGCGAAAGCTTGTTTTCGCGGTCTTGGAAATACCACCGTCCGCGCGGCCTCGTCACGTCGGGGATTGAAGAGCCGTCTGCGCTGGTGCAGATGGAACGCGGCGCGCACACCATTCCCAACGCCAAGATGCCCGAGGTGGAGTTGTACGAAGGTTTGTACGCCGAGAGCGTGAACGGATGGCCTAATGTGCTCTCGCGCTTGCTCAGCCCCAACCGCTGGGGCACGCCGCTGTTTCCGGCTGGTTTTTATTACAAGACGTTTATGTGGCCGGCCAAGGCCTGGATGTTTTACGAGCGCTTCATCCGCAAAGCCGGTGGCCTGGGTGCTGCACCCGAAGTGGAAGATACGGCGCGCTACGTCCATCAAAACGCCCATTGCGATGTGTTTGTTGCTGGCGGCGGTATCGCTGGTCTGGCAGCCGCGCTGGCAGCAGGGCGCAGCGGCGCGCGCGTGATCGTGGCCGAGCTGCAAGCCGAACTCGGTGGCGCGGCGCACCGCTGCACCGGCAGCATCGACGGCCAATCGGCCAGCGACTGGGTGCGCGCTGCGGTTGCCGAGCTGCAAGCCATGCCCGATGTGCGCATCATCCGACGCGGCGTGGTGTTTGGTTACCACGACTACAACTTCCTCACGGTGCGCGAAGCGCTGAGCGATCACCTGCCTTTGGGCCAGCGCCAAGGCTTTCGCGAGCGCCTATGGCGCGTGCGCGCCAAACAAGTAGTGCTGGCCACCGGCGCGCATGAGCGGCCTATGGTGTTTGGCAACAACGATTTGCCCGGTGTGATGCTGTCCTCGGCGCTGGCCGATTACGCCACCTTGTATGGCGTGCTGGCCGGCAAAAACATCGTGCTGCTCACCAATAACGACAGCGCCTATGCCGACGCCATGGTGCTGCGCAAAGCCGGGGCGCAAGTGAGCGTGGTCGATACCCGTGCAGGCAGCGCGCCAGCTGGCGGCTTGGCCGAACAAGCGCAAAACGCGGACGTGACCGTGCTGCGCAACCATGTGCCAGTGCAAGCGCACGGCAGCGTGCGCGTCAGCAGCATTGAGCTAGCCGCCATGAACGGCGACAAGGCCAGCGGCGCGCGGCGTGTGCTGGCCTGCGACACCCTGGGCATGGCCGGTGGCTGGAATCCGGCTATCCATTTGTATTCCCACTCCGGCGGCAAAGCCGTGTGGAACGATGCCTTGTGCTGCTTCACACCCGGCGCGGCGATTGCCGACCAACAAATCGTGGGCGCAGGCGCAGCGCAATTCGGTTTGGCGCAAACTTTAGAAGCGGCCAGCCAAGCCGGTGCGCACGCCGCACAGAGCGCAGGTTTTGCAGCACAGGCCAGCAGCTACCAGGTGAGCGAGGCAGCGGCGGAGGCGATAGCGCCTTTTTGGATTGCTGAGACCGGCGAGCCAGTCTCGCGCCGCAGCAAAGCCTTCATCGACTACCAAAACGACGTAGGCGCTGCGGATATCGAACTGGCCGTGCGCGAAGGCTTTGAGTCGATTGAGCACATCAAGCGCTACACCGCCATGGGCTTTGGCACCGACCAAGGTAAGCTAGGCAATATCAACGGCATGGCGCTGGCCGCGCGCGCATTGGGCAAACCCATCGGGCAAGTCGGCACCACCACTTTCCGGCCCAATTACGTGCCCATCAGCTTCGGCACCTTGGCCGGTGTGGACCGGGGCGATTTGTTCGACCCGGCGCGCCACACCAGCCCGCACCCGTTGCATATCGCCGCCGGCGCCTTGTTTGAAGACGTGGGCCAATGGAAGCGGCCCTGGTATTTCCCCAAGGGTAATGAAGACATGCACCAGGCGGTACACCGCGAAGTGATGGCGGTGCGCGAAGGCGTGGGCATCATGGACGCCTCGACCCTGGGCAAGATCGACATCCAAGGCCCGGACGCTGCCAAGCTGCTCAACTGGATGTACACCAACCCTTGGCTCAAGCTGGAGGTGGGTAAAGCACGCTACGGCCTGATGCTGGACGAAAACGGCATGGTCTATGACGACGGCGTGACCGTGCGCCTGGCGGAAAACCATTTTGTGATGACCACCACCACTGGCGGCGCAGCCCGCGTGCTGGGCTGGATGGAGCGCTGGGTGCAAACCGAATGGCCCGATATGCAGGTCTATATGACCAGCGTGACCGACCACTGGAGCACCTTCGGCCTGGTCGGCCCCCAGGCCCGTGCGGTGCTGGAAAAAGTCTGCAAGGACGTGGACTTGTCGCTGGCCGCCTTCCCCTTTATGAGCTACCGCGAAGGCACGGTAGCGGGCGTGGCGGCGCGCATTATGCGCATCAGCTTTTCGGGGGAGTTGTCGTTTGAGGTGAACGTGCCTTCGCACTACGGCGCCTCCGTCTGGGCGGCGCTCATGGCAGTGGGCGCGGAGTTCAACATCACGCCTTACGGCACCGAAACCATGCACGTTCTGCGTGGCGAAAAAGGCTACATCATTGTGGGCCAGGACACCGATGGCTCGGTGACGCCGCACGACCTGGGCATGGGCGCCATGGTCTCCAAAACCAAAGACTTTTTGGGCCGCCGCTCACTCTCGCGCAGCCACACGGCGGGCCCCAACCGCAAGGAACTGGTGGGCTTGCTCACCGAGGACCCCTCTACCGTTTTGCCAGAAGGCGCGCAAATCACCGAAGTGGGTGCAAGCGCGGTAACGCCCGTGCCGATGCTGGGCCATGTGACGTCCAGCTACTACAGCCCCACGCTCAAGCGCTCGATTGCCATGGCGCTGGTGCGCAACGGCCACCAACGCCACGGCCAGCAAGTGCAACTCCCCCTGGTCGATGGCCGCACCGTACGCGCCACCGTAGGCAGCACCGTGTTTTACGATCCTGAAGGAAAACGCCACCATGTCTGATGCTGTTTTGCAAAGCCCTTTGGCGCCCTTGTTAGGCGCGGGCGATACATCTTTGGTCATCGATGGTCAAACCGTCACGATGGGCGAAGCGCCCTTGATGGACATGCTCAATCTGCGCGCTAACCCGGCAGATGCCACGTTTGGTAGCGCGGTGCACGCTGTCACTGGTTTGGCACTGCCCTTGGTAGCCAATACCGCGAGTTTGGGCACGGACCGCCAGTTGCTGTGGCTCGGGCCCGACGAATGGTTGCTGCAATGCCCGATAGGGCAAGGCGCGGCATTGGAAACTGCGCTGCGCCAAGCACTGGCAGGACAGCATATTGCGGTCGTGAGCGTGGGCCATGGCAATACCGTTTTGCGCGTGCAAGGGCCGGGCGCTGCAGATTTGCTCTCGCGCGGTTGCCCCTTAGATTTTCATGCCAGTGTGTTTGCTGCTGGCCAGGTGGCACAAAGCCATATCTCGCGCGCTAACGCCACCATCGTGTGCAAGCAAGCAGGCAGCCACTACGAAGTAATAGTGCGCCGCAGCTTTGCCGACTACCTGTTTCGCTGGCTCTGCGCAGCCGCTGGCGCATGAGTTTTGCGCTAGGGATTGATACCGGCGGCACGTTTACCGACGCGGTGCTGCTTAATGCGGCGCGCGAGGTGGTGGCTGCATCCAAAAGCCTAACGACCCGCTTCGACTTGGCGCAAGGCATTGCCGCGTCTTTGGACGGTTTGCCGCAAGACTTGCTGGCGCGGGTGGACTTGGTTTCACTCTCCACGACCTTGACCACCAATTCTGTTGTCGAAGGCAAAGGCGCGCCGGTGTGTGCGCTGCTGGTGGGCTATGACGCGCAGCAAATCAAAACCAGCGGGCTAGCGGATTTGCTAGGCATTGATGCGATAGAAAGCCTGGTAGGTGGGCACGATGCCGCAGGCTTAGCTTTGTGCGCGCTGGACGAAGCCGCCTGCCGCGCCGCGATTGCCAAACACGCGGGGCGTGTTTCCGCGTTTGCGATTTCGGCCACTTTTGCGGTGCGCAACCCGGCACATGAAAACCAAGTGCGCGCCTGGGTGCAAGCACACTGCGACACGCCCGTGACCTGCGGCCATGAGCTGGCCTCCAGCCTGGGCGCACCGCGCCGGGCGCTGACGGCTGCTCTCAATGCACGCATGATTTCGCACGTCAAAACCTTGATCGATTCGGTCCAGCGTACCCTGGCCGCGCGCCACATTGACGCGCCGCTGATGTTGGTCAAAGGCGATGGCTCGCTGATCAATGTGCAGAGCGCTTTGCAACGACCGGTAAGCACCGTCTTGTCCGGCCCAGCGGCCAGCGTGCTTGGCGCTTGCGCTTTAAGCGGACTGCGTGACGCTATCGTCGCCGATATGGGCGGCACCACCACCGATATTGCCGTGGTGCGCGGCGGCCTACCGGCCCTGAGCTTTGACGGCGCCATGGTGGGTAACTGGCGGCCGATGATCGAGGCGGTCAAGGTCTATGCCATCGGCCTGGGTGGCGATAGCGAAGTGCGTTTGCTAGGCGGCGAAGGCCTGACCATAGGCCCGCGCCGCGTGCTGCCCTTGAGCCTTTTGGTGCACCAGCACCCGAAATATTTGGCCGTGTTGCAACGCCAGCAAAGCGAAAGTCCGCACGCCAGCCAGATGCGTTTTGCCCAGGCCTTGTCCGCCGACAGCGCGCACCTGAGCCGCCTGAATGATTCCGAGCTGCGCGCCTGGGAGCGCCTGTGCAAGGGGCCTGTAGATTTAGAAGCCGCCAATATGGATGACCGCGACCTGGCCCGCGCGATTGCGCGCTTGGAGCGCAAAGGCTTGGCGATCTATACCGGCTTTACGCCCAGCGATGCGGCCCATGTGCTGGGCATGTCCAGCCACTGGAGTCAGGAAGCGGCGCTGTGCGCGGCGCGTATCTGGGCGCGGCAAATGCGCCATCTGTATGGCCTGGGCAAATGGCCGCTGGGCGATGCGCATGCACCTGCGCGCGATGTGGTGGCCAAAGTGACCGAGACGATTTGCAACAAACTGATTGAAGCGGGCCTGAACGACGCCGGGCAAATGAACGAAAACAGCGCCGGCAAAGTGGCCGCGCTGCTGACCAGTATGGCTTTGGCCCGCCATGGCGCTTCTGCTTCTGCTTCTGCTTCTGCTTCTGCTTCTGCTTCTAGCTCTAGCTCTAGCTCTAGCTCTGGCTCTGGTTCTGGCCCGGCTGCTGCCTTGGGTGCGAGTGCGGCTGGGGCAGTCAAGGCGTCGCTACCGGCAGCGGCCATGGGACAGCACTTGCCAAACCCCAAGCCCGTCATTGCGAGCGAAGCGAAGCAATCCACCGCAACTAGGCAAGCCAGTGCTTCTGAATTGCCAGCCCACAAGCTTGACGCAAGCGAAAGCGCCACCCCCGTCAATCTCAACGACATCCCCTGGCAAACCCTGGCCGTGCCGCAGCGCAGCGCCGACACGCTGGCACAGCCGGTCTTCGCCTTGCAATTTGCGCCCGACATGCCGCTGGTCGGTGTGGGCGCACCGGCGGCGAGCTACTACCCTGCCGTAGCAAAAGGCTTGGGCGTGCGCCTGGTGGTACCGCTGCATGCCGAGGTGGCCAATGCCGTGGGCGCGGTGCTTGGTCAGGTGGCGCAGCGGGTGCACATCACGGTGACCCAACCCGTGCGCGGCACCTTCAAAGTATTTACGCCCGACGGGCCGCAGGATTTCAGAGGTCTGGATGCCGCCATTGCACAAGCGCGCGCGCTGGCCGCGAAAGAAGCCCATGCCCGCGCGCTGGCCGCTGGCGCGCTGGAGCCGCAAGTGGTGTTCAGCCAGGAAGACAACCAGGTAAATAACGACATAGACGGCAATGTATTTTTCGAAGCCACCGTCACCGCCACCGCCTGGGGCCAGCCCCTGCGCAAAGTCTTGCAAGGCTGAGACTTGCACTTGACCACTTGGCATCGCCCTGCACCATGTCTTTACGCCCCGCTTTAAGCGCCGCGCTGCAACTAAACGGCTTGCATTTACGCGGCGGCTTTTGTCCGCAAGCGCACGAAGCCATTGCCCTGCCCGATGGCCGCCCCGCAGCCGTGTTGTGGCTGGCCGGCAATGTAGGCGGCTCGATGTGGGATGCCTTTCAAGCCTCACCATTTGCGCATGACGGCTTGCCCCATCCCCTAGACCGCTGGAGTCGCCACCTAGGCGATGCGCTGGCGCAGCGGTTTGGCGGTGTGGCACTCTACCCATTTGACGGCCCGCCCTTGCAAGCGCATTACCACCCGTTTCAGCAATGGGCCGCGCGCTGCGAAGCCCTGCACCAGAGCCCCTTGATGCTGCACATACACCCGCAGCATGGCTTGTGGCACGCCTATCGTTTTGCTTTGGCCTTTGCTTCAGTGGATGCCGATGACCGTGCGTCACTGTTGTCCAGCGCGGACGCAAACTTACGGGAAGAAAATCCTTGCCTGCGTTGTAGCGAGCAGCCTTGCCTGCATGTCTGCCCGGTACAGGCCTATGACGGGCAGCAATTTGCCCAAGAGCGCTGCCGTGAGCATGTGCGCAATGATGCTGATCAACAATGCCTCAGCGGCGGCTGCCTAGCGCGCAATGCCTGCCCGGTAGCCCCGCTTTTACGGTATGCGCCCGCGCAAGCGCGTTTTCATATGCAGGCGTTTTTGTCTGCGTCAGGCCGTTAAATAAACCGTCACTTGAACCGCTAGCTGCCCTGGGGTTCTAGAGACCCAAGCTTGCCTTAAGTTTGCGGTAATTGAACTCCGATACCCGCCACATCACGGCGCCAAATACCGCGCCGCAGCCGAACCACAACAAGGCGCTGCGCAATGCTTGCTGCGGGTCCAGCGTATCCCCGCGCAGCAGGGTTTGGACACCGTACATAAATACATACAAAGGCAGTCCCCAGCCGATGATGCCTTTGCGCAGCACATAACGCAAGGCGCCCGCCTTGCGCTCGCGTTCCCAGCGCGCAACAGCGATGATGGCCACCCGGCCGCCCGCCAAGGCCAGGGCGGCCGGCTTGAGCCAAGTAGGGGGCACTTGGGAGTGCAAATAGACCGCGCGGATTTTGTCGGCGGGCCAACGCAGCAGCCAGCGGGCCCACATGGCATTGAGCAGCCAACCGAGCAGATAGCCGCAGAGCAGTTGTAGCACCAAGGCCGCCAGGAATACGGCTACCCATATCTGGCCCGTGGGATGGTCTAGCAAACGGGTCTGAGCCGGGATACCCTCCAGCGTTTCCAGCCATTGGGCGAAAAAGTAACTAGGTGCAAGCGCCAGCAACATACCAAGCACCGGTAGCGCGCTGACCGCCAACTGCATACGAAAGCGCATATTCTGCGGCACCAAAGAATTGAAGGCCAGGGGCGTCATGGTGCTTATCTTACGCATTCATGGGAGGCAGTCCCTGTTTCATCAAGTCGATGCGCATAGGGCTAATGCCAGACTGCATCACCAGTATGATGGGCCACCAAGCGCACAGGCGCAATTTTGCTCTTGAGCTCCTGTGGGTGATTAAGCGTTTCTAGTCATCTGCCGATTTTTTAGCTTTTTGGAGTAATAACCATGCTGGATATGACCGACCGCACCCTGGTGACGCAAGAACACCTAGGCCAGGTGTTTGCCAGCCAGGCCGCCACTGCACTGCGCTTGCGCACATCGACCGCGCAAGAACGCATTGCCAAAATTACCAAGCTGCGCGACGCCGTGCTGGCGCGCCGCGAAACCTGGTACCGGCTGGCTGCAGCTGACCTGGGTAAACCGGCGGCGGAAGTGGATATCGGCGAAATTTTGCCGATATGCGTGGAAGCCAATGACGCCATCCGCAATCTGAAGAAGTGGATGAAACCCAAACGCGTATGGCCCACCCTGATGACAGGCGGCACGCGCAGTGAGGTGCAATGTGCACCCAAGGGACGCTGCCTGATCATTGGCCCCTTTAACTACCCCTTAAACCTGACCCTCGGGCCTTTGGTGTCCGCGATTGCAGCGGGCAATACCGCCATCATCAAACCGTCCGAGCTGACGCCGCACCTCTCGGGCATGATCAGCCAGCTGATCGGTGAACTGTTTGCGCCCGATGAAGTGGCGATTTTTCAGGGTGATGCCGACGTTTCAAAGGCGTTGCTGGATCTGCCTTTCGACCATATTTTCTTTACCGGCAGCCCGACCGTAGGCAAGTATGTGATGGGTGCTGCGGCCAAACATTTGGCCAGCGTAACCCTGGAGTTAGGCGGCAAGAGCCCGACGATTATTGACGCCAGTGCCGACTTGGAATTGGCGGCCACCAGCGTGATGTTCGGCAAGTTTTCTAATGCGGGACAAACCTGTATCGCGCCGGACTATGTGTTTGTGCATGAGAGCGTAAAGGCCCGTTGGTTGGAGTGCTGTAAGGCTGAGCTGCAAAAAGCCTATGGCGCAGATGCGGCGGCGCAGCAGGCCAGCAAACATTACACCCGCATCGTGAACCCGCGGCACACGGCGCGCATCAAAGCGCTGCTTGACGATGCCCAAGCCCATGGCGCGCGCGTGCTGGCAGGCGGCGAGGTGCGTGAAGCAGATTGCTATATCCAACCCACGCTCTTGGACCACATTGGTGCTGGCGCGCGGATCTTGGATGAAGAGATATTCGGCCCTTTGTTGCCCATCATCGAATTTAGCAAGATCGATACGGTGATCGACCATGTGAATGCGGGCCCCAAGCCCTTGGCGCTTTACATCTACAGCCGCGACGCGCTGAGTATCGATCGGGTACTAGCGCAAACCCAGTCGGGTGGCGCCTGCGTGAACCACGCGATGATCCACTTCCTACACGGCAATTTACCCTTTGGCGGCATTGGCAATTCAGGCCTGGGCAATGCCCATGGCTTGTACGGCTTTAAAGCCTTTAGCCATGAAAAAGCCGTGGTGCGCACCCAGTTTTCCATGGCCGCCACGCTGCTGCGCGCAGGGCCTGTACCCGCTTGGCTGAGCAAGGTATTGCGCGCCAGCTTTAAGTGGGTTTGAACCCGGGCGTTTCCCTGCGGGCGACACGCTAGGGCCATCGCTGTATACATCTGGGCAAACCCCCACGCGGCGCACCAAAAAAAGCAGCAACACAGGCCACTACCTCACTGCAGAGTCCTGGTAGCGATCGAACCCATAGCGCACCCGTCGCTCGGATATGAATTCAATATTCGGGTAGCAATTCGCAGACCCCAACCCCGAGCTACTTTGCATCCGTTAAGGGCTTTTTACAGCCCTTTGTGATTGGCAAGCCATGCGGGCGGGCGCCGTTTGGGCTGGCTAGCCGCCGTGTGGAGGCTGGCTTAGCGCCCCAAGCACGGCCAGCGCGAAGCGGTGCTTAGCCGTAAAACAGGAAAAAGCCGTTTAACGACGACAAAGCGCCGAGAAGCCCCAGCCCCAAACCGGCAACATACAAGGCCGGTATCGACCCGATGATGGACACGGACAGCAGCACGATGGCGATCTGCATCCCACCTTCGGCGTAGTCAAACCAGGGGTCCTGGCGGATGGCGTGGTCGCGAATGGCTTCGTGCTCCTTGGCCTGCACCATCAATTCTTTTTTGCCCTCTTTGGTCTCGGGCTCGGACTCGTAGCGGGCTATGGTTTTTTTGTAGTCCTCAATTTTCTTTTGCGTCGCCTCTTTGGCCGCAGCATTCATGGCGGGTTCGCGCAGTAATTGCAGTTCCATATCGGTAGCCGCCACTTTGAGCGTCGTCTGGCGGATGGACTTGGCCTGGTAAAAGGCATAGGTGTTGGCGGCCAGAATGTTTTCCTAGGTGATGTCCTTGCCAGCATTAGAGCCGCCCAGGCTGGTGATCGTCAGGGCCGAGCGGTTTTTCTGGCGGTTGACTTCACCCGCCTCGTGTTCATCAGCGCCTTCGATCAGTTCAGATGCTTCATGTGCTTCCATGGAATTGCTCCTCGCAAAAATGACATCGCATCAGTGTAGGGCGCTGATGTGACAGCCGGGAACCAAGCACGTATCAGGCGCTGGCCTGGCCGTCCAAGGGGGAAGCGATCGTGCTTTCACCGCCAAAACGGCGGTCGCGCTGGCCGAACCAGACAATGGCCTGGTCCAGCGCTTCGGGGGTAAATTCAGGCCACAGCAAATCGGTGAAATAGAGCTCGGTATAGGCCATCTGCCAGAGCAGGAAGTTGCTCATGCGCGATTCGCCACCGGTGCGAATCATCAGATCGGGTTCCGGCGCATCGGCCATTTGCAAATACGGCGCCAGGGCTGCGTCGGTGATGTCACGGGCATCGGCCTGTGGATGGGCCTCGTGCCAGGCTTTGAAGGCCTGCAATATGTCCCAGCGACCGCCGTAATTCAAAGCCAATGTCAGGGTGATAGTGCTGTTGTGGGCGGTCAGTTCCTGTGCATCAGCAATCAGCGCTTGCACCCTGGTGTCAAATTTGGAGGTGTCGCCAATCACCCGCAAACGCACGCCCTGGGCGCGCAAATCGCCGATTTCTTTTTGCAGATACAGCTTGAGCAAACCCATGAGCGTGCCCACCTCTTCCATCGGGCGGCGCCAGTTTTCGGTGCTGAAGGCAAACAGGGTTAGATTGCGGACGCCGCGCTCGGCACAGGCTTGGACAATCGCGCGCACTTTGCGCGCGCCCACGGTATGACCGGCAGCCTTGGGCAAACCGCGCGCACTCGCCCAGCGGCGGTTGCCATCCATAATGATGGCGATGTGCTGCGGCATTGCGGGACGATGGGAATTAGGCACAAAAATGGGGGTAAACCGGTGTGCTGGCAACCGACACACGCGACCGGATTGCGCGCAGACGGCGTGCAATTTTAGCGGCTTAGGTTCTGGCGAGGGTGTTTTTTCTTGTGCCCGGCCTGAGGGACAATGCCAGCAGCGTCTACCCGCCATGCCGCACTTGGCAACTTGAGGGCACCACAAGCCAGGCTGCAACAATGCAGCGCATCCAGTGAGAGATTGCATTGAGCATACAAACCGACGATTTTTCACCCGCACCTGCCGCACGCATGGTGTCCGCAGCGCCTCTATCCGGGCCGGAAGAGGCTATCGAGCGCGCGCTGCGCCCCAAGATGCTGGACGACTACGTAGGCCAGGCCAAGGTGCGCGAGCAACTAGAGATTTTTATCAGCGCGGCGCGCAAGCGCGACGAGGCCTTAGACCACGTGCTGCTCTTTGGCCCGCCGGGCCTGGGCAAAACAACGCTCAGCCACATCATTGCCCACGAGTTAGGCGTCAACTTGCGCCAAACCAGCGGGCCGGTGCTGGAAAAGCCCAAGGACTTGGCCGCGCTGTTGACCAATCTGGAAAAAAACGATGTGCTTTTCATCGACGAAATCCACCGCCTGAGCCCGGTGGTGGAAGAAATCCTCTACCCCGCGCTGGAAGATTACAAGATCGACATCATGATTGGCGAAGGCCCTGCGGCACGCTCGATCAAACTCGATTTACAGCCTTTTACTTTGGTGGGCGCGACCACACGCGCTGGCATGCTGACCAATCCGCTGCGCGACCGTTTTGGCATCGTGGCGCGGCTGGAGTTTTATACGCCAGAGGAATTGCAGCGCATCGTGACGCGCAGCGCCGGATTGCTCAAAGTGCCGATGGCCGAGGAAGGCGGTTTTGAAATCGCGCGCCGCTCGCGCGGCACGCCACGCATTGCCAACCGCCTGCTGCGCCGCGTGCGCGATTACGCGGATGTCAAAGGCGTGGGCACGATTACCTTGGACATTGCCAACCTGGCGCTCAAGATGCTGGACGTGGACCCGCAAGGCTTTGACATCATGGACCGCAAGTTGCTCGAAGCGGTGATTCACCGTTTTGACGGCGGACCGGTGGGTTTGGACAATATCGCCGCCAGCATTGGCGAGGAACGCGAGACTATTGAAGACGTGATCGAGCCCTACTTGATTCAGCAAGGCTACCTCCAACGTACGCCGCGCGGGCGCATCGCAACCTTGGCAGCCTACCGACACTTAGGCGTGGCCGCGCCTGCGGGGCAGGCGCCGGATTTACTCACCTAAGGCAAGAATCTCAAACCACCCAGCGTAGCCAGGCAAGCAGCTTGCACGGCCAAAACCTCCAAGGCGCGCAAGCGGCCTTGCAAATAGCAACCCGTGGCCCAAGCGGCAGCGCACAGCGCGGCGCAACAAAGGGCAGCTTCAACCCATGGCATGGCGTCGGCATGCCACAAATACACCGTGCCAGCGGTCATCAGGCCCAGGTACTGGAAGCTGGCAAACCTGCGTTGTATGCGGCTCAAAGGCCAGTCAAAGCGCTGCACTTTGGCGATGTCAAAACCGGGCTTGGGCGGAGCCCCGGCCGGCTGCCAATCCGGCGGCTTAAACCACACCAACAGCTTGTCGCGCCAGCGCGGCGTATGCCATGCGGTGGCGCACAAACCGGCATACACCTCTACATTGGCCCACAGCGGATCCCAGCTATTGAGCGGGACGCGCGTGCCATAGACGCAGCGTTCCTGCTCTTCCTGGAAGGTGCCAAACAGCCGATCCCACACGACCAAAATGCCGCCGTAGTTGCGGTCCACATAGCCCTCGTTCACGGCATGGTGCACCCGGTGGTTGCTGGGTGAACAAAATACGCGGTCAAACCAGCCGAGCTTGCCGACATGCTCGGTATGTACCCAAAACTGGTAGAGCAAATCCACCAGCGCCACGATGCCAAACAAAAGCGGCGGCACGCCTAAAAGCGCCAGCGGCAAATAAAACAACCAACCCAGCAGCGCCCCGCTGGAGGTCTGGCGCAAGGCGGTGGACAGGTTGTATTCTTGGCTTTGGTGGTGCACCACATGCGCGGCCCAGAAGATAGCCACTTCGTGCCCGGCGCGGTGCAGCCAGTAGTAGCACAAGTCGTACAGCAATAAGGCGCCCAGCCAGCCATACCAATAGTTCCACACATCGGCCTGTGGGAACAGAGCGATACGCTCAAACACCCAGGCATAGGCCGCAATGCCAATGAATTTAGCCAATACACCTACGACTTGACTGAGCAGACCCAGACTCAGGCTGTTGAGCGTGTCGCTGAAACTGTAAGCGCTGCGGGCAACAGCGCCAGCGGCGCGCTTGCGCCTATCCCACCAGATTTCGAAGGCCATGGCCGCTAGGAATACCGGAAATGCAAAAACAATGATTTTGGACATGGACTTATTGTGGGCAATCCGCCGTACTTATGCAGCCGGATTAACCCTGTAGCCAGGTGCCGACGACCTAAGCGCCGAATTCATCGCGGGGACCTTGGTCCAGGTGGCCAGTGTCGGCCCAGCCCACCAGGGTAAGGGCTTGCGGCGTCCAGAGCAGGCGGTTGATGGCGCAATTGCCCAAGTCCCAGGTGCGCGCCGCGCTGATGCCCTGGCCGGTAGCCAGGCGGTAGAAAACATCGAGCACGCCGCCGTGCGTCACGATGGCAATGTGTTCACCCGGATGCTGCGCGGCTATCGCGTCCAGCGCGGCATGCACCCTCGCAAACACCACCGTTTGGCTTTCGCCGCCGGGCGGCGCCCAGTCCGGGTCGCGCTGTTTCCAGCGCAGTGCGTCGTCGGGATGCAACTCGCCTACTTGCGCATAGGTCAGGCCTTCAAAGCGGCCAAAGCTGCGCTCGCGCAAGCCCTGATGGATGCGGATGTCGGACGGCGCAATACCACTATGACGGGCAATCGCCTGTGCGGTGTTGTAGGCCCGGCATAAATCGCTGCTGTAAACCACTTGCAGCGCGCTATCGGCCAAAGCGGCGCCTGCGCGCTCGGCCTGCCAGCGGCCCAGGTCATTGAGGTCAATATCGAGCTGCCCTTGCAATCGCGTGATGGCGTTCCAGGCGGTTTCGCCATGGCGCACGGCGGCAATACGCGTGGGCGACTGGCCGGAGACTGCGTTGGTGCTCATGGGCGCAAGGCCATACCACCTGGGCCGATTTCCACCTTAACGCTCGTGGAGCCGGAAGCGCCTTGCGGAAAATCACGCATCGCCGCCAGCAGCACGGCGGGCAAGATATTGGCTTGGTCGCTCCAGGGTCCGGTGTGCTGGGCCGAGGCTTCGTACACCACCTCGCGGCTTTTCGCGTCACGCACCAGTACCTGCACTTGAAAGCGGTAGTGCATGGGCTCTAGCGGCATGATCAACAGGGTCTGCCCTGGTAAGGGAGCACCCACAAATCCACCCCAATGCCGCCTAAAGCTTGCGTCGCCGCGCGACACCTGCTCGGTGGCAACGCCCAGTTGCACGGTGTAACGCGCGCCCTGGTCGGCCAGCGTTAAGCCTGCGCGCTGCAATACCGTTGCAGCCCAACTTTCGCGCTGGGCTTGCGCCGCCGCGTCGGCCTGCTGGGAGGGCAGGCGCTCAAACTGGTAACTGGCCGCAGCCATGTCGGGCGAGCCACTGCGAAAGCTGCGCACATCGCTGTCGATTAGTCGGGTGCTAGCGCAGCCGCTTAAGGCAAACGCGCTCACCAGCAAAGCAAACAGCAACAAGCAGGGCGAACGCATACGTATCAAGCCGTCCGCGTCGCTTAGTTCACCGACCATGGCACCGCGCCCAGCGCGGGCAGGCCATGCAATGGCAGGGCCGGGAGTTCCTCGGCATCGAAAGCTTTGTCGCCATCAGGCTGCGGTACGCCGGTAGTGTGGATTTTTTTAAAGTCGTGGCGCTTGGTATCCATCAAATGCGAAGGCACCACGTTTTGCAAAGCGGTAAACATGCTTTCAATCCGGCCGGGGTATTGCTTTTCCCAGTCGCGCAGCATATTGCCGATTTGTTTGCGTTGCAGGTTTTCCTGGCTGCCGCACAAGGTGCAGGGGATGATGGGAAATTGCCGTTGCGCAGCCCAGCGGGTGAGGTCTTTTTCGGCCACATAGGCCAAGGGCCGGATCACAATATGGCCACCGTCGTCGCTCACCAGCTTAGGCGGCATGCCTTTGAGTTTGCCACCGAAAAACATATTGAGGAAAAAGGTTTGCAACATATCGTCGCGGTGGTGGCCCAGCGCGATTTTGGTCACCTTTAGCTCATCGGCAACGCGGTACAAAATGCCCCGACGCAAGCGGCTACACAGGCTGCACATGGTCTTGCCTTCGGGGATCACCTTTTTGACAATGCTGTAGGTGTCTTGCGTCTCGATGTGAAACGGCACGCCCAGTTCTTTCAGGTAGGCGGGCAGCACATGGTCCGGGAAACCGGGTTGCTTTTGGTCTAGATTGACGGCAATCAATTCGAAATGGATAGGCGCGCGCTGCTGCATTTTGAGCAGGATGTCGAGCATGCCGTAGCTGTCTTTGCCACCCGACACACAGACCATGACGCGGTCGCCCTCTTCAATCATGCCAAAGTCCATGATGGCCTGGCCCACTTGCCGACACAGGCGCTTTTCCAACTTATGGGCTTCGTGGGCGGCACGCTCTGCTACATCGCGTACTTTGGGCGCGGCGTTCTCGCCGCTTTTGGCTTGCGCAGGGGCTGGGGCTTCTATCAACATCGCAGTTCCTTGGTTTACCACTGGCCGGTTTCCACCCGGATGGCTACTTCGCAATCGTCAAAGATTTTGAGCTTCGCGATTTTCACACGCACACCCACCACGCCAGGCAATTGCAGCAAACGGTTGGCCAGTTTGCCGATCAGGCTTTCCAGCAGGTTCACATGCTCGGCGGTGCATTCGGCGATGATGATTTGGCGCACCTTGCGGTAGTCCAGCACATGGTTGATATCGTCGTCTTTAGGCAGCAAGGGCTGCGCGCCCAGGTGCAACTCGGCATCAACTTGGATGGGCTGGGGCGCGATCAGTTCGGATTCGAGAATGCCCAGGTTGGCCTCAAAGCGCAAACCGGTCAATGTCAGCGTTTGCTTGCCCCGAAACGGTGCGGCAGAAGATGTGGCCATGGCGTGGTCCTGAAAAATAAAACTGCTTATAGGGAAGGGGTCGCCGCAGCCGTGTCACGCAACCTAAAGACTTCGACACCTACGGCATCGCAATCCGGGTATACATCAGGCTTGCAAGTGCTCACACGAACGGCGGCGACTTGGGCATTACCCAAGAGCGCATCGGCAATTGCGTCGCACAAAGTCTCTTGCAAATTGATATGGCCCGTTTCACAGAGGCGACGAATGGTGTCGCGCACAAAGTCATAGTCGACGATTTCGTCGATACGGTCCTCTGTCGGGCTGGAGTGGGCGTAGGGCACATAGAGGTCCACCTCAAAGCGCATGCGCTGGGGCGCCTGCAATTCAAAGTCGTGGATGCCGATGCGCACCTGCAACTCATAGCCGCGCAAGAACAGTTTTCGGCAATCAGCCATCAACTGTATTTCAAGGTTCTGCATGCGGGCTTTCCTGCGTGAGGGTTTGGGCGGCGAACATCACGTCGCGCGCCAGGGGGACCAAGTGCTGGCCATTGTCCACACAGATAGTGACGCCCGTGATGGAGCGGGTCTGCGCCAGAAACAGGCAGGTCGCAGCCACATCAGCAGGCGGCGTAGCGCGGCGCAACAAGTTGACGCGGCTGGCGCGATCAAAGTTGTCTTGTGACTGCGGCCCGCTGGGATAAATCAGGCCCGGCGCGACGCCACAGACCCGCACGCCAGGCGCCAGTGCCTGGGCTTGCAAGTCCACGCTGCGCTCCAGCGCCAGCTTGGTCGTGGTGTAAGAAAAATAGTCTGGGTTGAGATTGAACACTTTTTGGTCCAGCACATGGATCAGGCAGGCGTCTTGTCCATTGCTAAGCTCTGCGCGCCGCGCCTGCTGACGCGCCAGTTCGCGCCCGAGCAGCAAAGGTGCCACCAGGTTGACCTCCATTTGCTGGCGCAGCAAAGCCGGGTCAAAGTCCGAACCGGTATCGGGCTCGAAGAGGGAGGCGTTATTCACCACAGCACGCAAGGGGCCGCGCTGCTGCGTGATCTGCGCCACCATGGACAGCACCTGCGCCTCTTGCGACAAGTCGGCGCCGATCACGTCCACGGCCAACCTCTGCGCGCGCAGCTCGGCCTGCAGGGCCTGCGCCGCGTCGGCGGAATGCCCGTAATGGCACCAGACATGCCAACCCGCGCGAGCGAATGCCAGTACCAATTCACGGCCCAGTCGCTGGGCGCCTCCGGTGATTAATACGCTGTCCTGCATGGGTTCGGGTGTTTTCCTGGTTGAAGTGGCGGGTGCCCGCGGCTCGCCCGATCCGGGCGGCACGCCTTTGAGCGCATGGGGGACAATGTGGCCCTCCCACCTGCCCTGCGGCAGCGCCCCCGAGTTTAACGATGCCCCCTCACCCCTTAAGCGCCCTGGAGCAGTCGATAGCCAGCGCCATTACCGCAGCGGGCGGTTGGATAGGGTTTGACCGCTTCATGGAGCTGGCGCTGTACACGCCAGGCCTGGGCTATTACGCCCGTGATTCGCTGAAGTTCGGCGCCTTGCCAGGCCACGACGGCAGCGATTTCGTAACCGCACCAGAAATTAGCCCCTTGTTCGGTTACGCCTTGGCCAAGCAGGTGGCGCAAGCACTGGCCCATACCGGCACCAGTGAGATTTGGGAGTTTGGCGCGGGCAGCGGCGCGCTGGCCGAACAAATCCTCAGCGCCTTGTCTGAAATGGGCGTGACCTTGAGCCGCTACACGATTGTGGATTTGTCCGCCACGCTAGCGGCCCGACAACAGCAGCGTTTGGCACACTTTGGCGATCTAGTGCACTGGGCGCAGAGCTGGCCCACACACATCGACGGCGTGGTGCTGGGCAACGAAGTGTTGGACGCCATGCCCGTGCAGCTACTGGCGCGCGGCGAAGGCGTTTGGCAAGAGCGCGGTGTTTGCATCGCCAAGCCTGCGCAGGAGGCAGGGGCCTCCAACCGTGTTTTCGCCTGGCAAGACCGACCCACCGCACTGCGCCCACCGCTAGAACCCGAAGGCGCGCATGATTACCTGACCGAAATCCACCCCCAGGCGCAGGCCTTTGTCCGGTCCTTGGCGCAGCGCTTGCGCAGCGGCTGCGCATTTTTTATGGACTATGGCTTTGGCGAGGGCGAGTACTACCACCCCCAGCGTTCAGGTGGCACGGTGATGTGCCACCGCGCTCACCAAAGCGATAGCGACCCCTTGACCCTGGTCGGTGAGAAAGACATCACCGCGCACGTCAACTTCAGTGCCATCGCGCTGACCGCGCAAGACGCCGGACTGGAAGTGCTGGGCTATACCAACCAGGCGCACTTCCTGATGAACTGCGGCATCGTGGACTTGATGCAAGCGGCCGCTTTGCCAGTGCGGGCGGCGGCACAAACGTTGATCCTAGAGCATGAGATGGGCGAGCTTTTCAAGGTGGTGGCTCTCGGCCGGGGCGCGCACTGGACGCCCCTGGGCTTTGCACACGGGGACCGGATGCACCGGCTATGAAGCTGCAATCATCAGGAACGCCAAAGCCCGCCAGGCCCACGCTATTGCGCGGGTAACCCGTAAGTAACGGGCCAACACGCGGGGCGTTAGCATTAGCGGCTGTGACCCTTTAGTACCCACCTCCATGGACCAGCCCACCCAAGGTTTCCAACTGCGCTTTCCCGCGGGCATGGCGCCAGTCGCCTGCGTCGATATTGGCGGCACCAAAGTCGCCCTGACATTGGCCGACGCCAGCGGCATACGCGGCAAATGGTCCGAGCCCACGGCCAAAGTCGGGCAGAGCGACGCGCTGGCACTGCAAATCATCCGCCTGATTGAGCAGGGCTGCGCCCAATGCGGCATAGCTAAAGAGGCCTTGGGCGCGGTCGGCGTCGTCTCTTGCGGGCCATTTGTCTTGCGTGAAGGCTTGGTGGAGTTATCCACGCCCAATATCTGCGGCGGCATGGCTGGCAAAGCGCGCGGCCTTCCCAATGACTGGACCAGCGCGCTTTTGGAAGCGCCGCTGCGCCGGGCATTTGCCAACGTACGGGTGGAAAACGACGGCGTAGGCGCCCTGGAGGCAGAGCGCCGCTGGGGCGCATTGCAAGGTCTGGACCATTGCGCCTACGTCACTTGGAGTACCGGCATCGGCGTAGGGGTGTGCGTAGACGGGCGCGCCTTGCGCGGCAAGAACGGTAACGCCGGGCATTGGGGACACAGCTTTGTCAGCGACAACACCGACGCGCTGTGCGGCTGCGGCAATATGGGCGATGTCGAGGGGCTGATCGCGGGCAACGCGATTACGCGCCGCTTCGCCAGTCAGGGTTTTAGCGATGCGGCACATTTGTTTGCGGCAGCGCGCGAGGGCCGGGCCGATGCGCTGGACATTGTCGACGGACTTTGCTATGTCATGGGCCGCCTGCTGTTTAACCTGATGACCACACTCGATGTGCAGCGCATCAGCATGGGCGGCTCGGTGTTTTGGCACCAGCAGGATTTGCTGCTCCCGCGTCTGCGGGCGCAGATCGGCGGCAAACTGCCTTCCATGACCAGCGGCGTGGACATCGTCCCAGCGGGCTTGGGCGAATCGGTAGGCGACTACGCTGCGCTGGCGTTGGTCTTGTAAGCGGCACGGCAAGCGCTGCATAAGCCCAATGCATGGCCTGCCGCGTCGCTAGCGCTCCTCGCGGTGACATCCTTAGGGACTGCTGGGTCGCTGCGTTCCTGGCGATGGTGGGTTAATGCAATGGCCCCCTTGGCATTGCGCTATCGCAAGCTCCCGCGCCTTGGCTAATGCCTGGCCCACCGCCGGGCCTTGGGCGCCCGCTTGCATCGCGGCTTGCGCAATCGCCGTGCTGTCCATGTCCAAGGCCGCTTGCAAGGCCTGTAGCAAACCTTCGCCCTGGCTATAGGCATCTGCTTCGCGGCCTAGGCGTCCCCGCGCATCAAAGGCACAGGCTTGCACAATGTGCGCCAAGCGCGCCGGTTTGCGAAAAGCGTCGCAGCGTTCTAGCAAGCGCAATGTGGCAGCGGCGTTCAGGCTAGCGCTGCGGTGGATGTTGCCGTGTTCGCGCGCCACGACCTCGGCCAACTCGGCGCAGGCCTGGGGCACGCGCAAGCGCTGGCAAATGTTGCGCAACAGCTTGACGCTGCGCATTTCATGGCCGATGTGGCGCGGCCATTGCGCGCTGGGTGTCGTGCCTTTACCCAGGTCATGCGTAAGACAAGCAAAGCGCACTTCCAGCGGCGCTTGCGCGCGCGCAGCAGCGTCGAGCACCAGCCCCAGGTGCATACCGGTATCGATTTCGGGATGGTGCTCTGCCGGTTGCGGCACGCCCCACAGCGCATGCACTTCGGGCAGCACCACGGCCAAAGCGCCGCAGTCGCGCAAAATTTCTAGCATGCGCGAGGGCTTGTGCTCCATCAGCCCTTTGGCGATTTCTTGCCAAACCCGTTCGGCCACCAAATGCTGTACTTCGCCCGCTTGCACCATGTCCTGCATGAGTTGCCGCGTCGCAGCCGCCACGTGGAACTGCGCAAAGCGCGCCGCAAAACGTGCGATGCGCAGTATGCGCACCGGGTCTTCACGAAATGCGTCGGTGCAATGGCGCAGCACGCCTGCGGCTATATCCTGCGCGCCACCAAAGGGGTCGATGAGGTCGGCCGGGCTAAAGCTTCCATCCGAGCGCACGGCGGCAGCGGACACTGCCATGGCATTGATGCTGAGGTCGCGCCGGGCCAGGTCTTCTTCTAAGGTCACGGCGGGGTCGGCGTGGATGGCAAAGCCCCGGTAGCCCGGCGCGGTTTTGCGCTCGGTGCGCGCCAGGGCATATTCCTCTTTGCTGGTGGGGTGTAAAAACACCGGAAAGTCCCGCCCCACGGGCACAAAACCCACATCCACCATAGCTTGCGCGCTGCTGCCGACGACGACCCAGTCGCGGTCGCGCACCGGCAAGCCCATCAAGGCATCGCGTACGGCGCCACCGACCAGATAAGTTTGCATGCGGTGCGCGGCGCAGCCAGCGTCAGGGCTGCAGCCGGTAGGGCTCTTCAAAGTCCCGGAAATCTTTTTCAGCCAGCGCCGCCTGCACCCAAGCATGGACGCCGGGCAGCGCTTGCACCCGGTCCATGTACGCGCTAACGACTGCGGGTACCGGCAAGGCATAAGTGTGCAAGCGCATCACCACCGGTGCGTAGTAGGCGTCAGCCAGCGTGAATGCGCCGAACAACATCGGCCCGCCATGGCTTTGCAGCAGTTCGGTCCACATGGCCACGATACGCTGCACGTCGGCGCGTACACCGGCGTGGTCACGCCAGATGAGCGCTCCGCGATTGGGCAGGGAGGCTTCAATATTCATAGGGCAATGGCTGCGCAAAGCGCTAAAGCCACTGTGCATTTCGGCGCAAATGCTGCGTGCGCGGGCGCGGGAAGCTTTGTCTGCAGGCCAGAGGGGTTTTTCGGGAAAACTTTCGGCCAGGTATTCACCAATGGCTAGCGTATCCCATACGCGGAGATCGCCATCTTGCAAAACCGGCACTTTACCTACCGGGTTGATGCCGGTCATGCGCTGCTTGAACTGTGAATCCGCACTGAAGCCGTCAAAGCGGACATAGACCTCCTCAAAGGTAATACCTGCCTGCGTCATGGCGACCCAGGGTCGCATAGACCAGGAGGAATAATTTTTATTTCCAACATACAACTTCAGCATGGTTTTTCCTCCTGTGCGTTTTGGTTTCAGGGCAGATCAAGACCGGTTTCCGCCGTCGTCGCATCCAGTGGTCCGACACTGCCCAAACGCGCCTTGATGGACTGCGGTTGGCCGCTGATCATGGCAGCATACAAGGTGGTGTTAGATAGCACTTTTTTTACGTAATCGCGGGTTTCATTAAAGGGGATGTTCTCCGCCCAGATGGCCGCTTCCAACACAGGCGCTCCACTGGCGCCGCGCCATGTACGTGCCCGACTGGGGCCGGCGTTATAGGCCGCCGCCGCCAAGGGCATGGACCCCTGGAAAGTATCGAGCACTAGTTTGAGGTAGCCCGTGCCGATGGCGATATTGGTATCCCTATCGGTCAATTTAGCGGGCGTGAAATCGCTAAGGCCGATTTTTTTGGCGGTCCACTTGGCAGTCGCCGGCATCACCTGCATGAGCCCCGAGGCGCCCACCCCGGAGCGCGCGTCCATGACGAATCGGCTTTCCTGGCGGATCAAACCATACACATAGGCCGGCTCCAGCCCAATGCTTTGGGCGCGTGCCAGAACAGCGGCCTTGAAGGGCATAGGAAAGCGCTGCTCCATGTCGATCAAGGCTTTGCTGCGGTCGCTGGTATTGATACAGCGGTCCCAGACTTCGGCTTGGCAGGCCAGTTCCGCAGCAGCCAAAAGGCTGCGGTCGTCCATGCCGCCTTTGGTGTGCAGGCTGATGCTGTAATTCCATTCGCGCACGCCATCGCTACGCAAGCCCAGGGAAATAGCATACAAAGCCCGCTGCAAGCCGGCATTTTTGCGCGCAATGTCTTTCTCTTCAGGTGTCGGGCCAAAGGGCCTAGGCGGCAGCGTAGTGCGCTGTCCAAGCTCTTCCAAGGCCAGCTGCTCGTAAAACCCGCGTATGCCAGCCATGCTTTGCAGACTGGCCATGGCTTGGGCTCGGACGGCCTCGGTAGGCTTTTGGGCCAGTACAGCCCGTGCATGCCAATAAGTCCAGGCCGATTCAGTGCGCAGCGCCGGTGGCAAAGCCGCAATGGTGGCTTGCACTTGTGGCCAATGGCCTTGGCGTAAAGCCGCACGTACGGCCCACAGCAGATGGTCTTCGTGCATCTGGTCTAACTGCCCCTTTTGGAAATAGGACCACGCGTTATCTTGGCCTTTTTGTGCAGCGCGTTTGCCTATGACGCCCCATATCCAGCTGCGCTCCTCGCCCGTAAGTTGCGCGCGCCAACGCAGTTTTTCAACTTCTAGCGCCGCATCCTCGGGCTCCAGATAAGCCAAACGTATCAGCGCCAGCGACACGAATTCACGTGTCTGCGGTCGCAGTGCGGTAAGTTTGTCGTTGAGGTATTTAGCCGGGCTTTGGTAAATCGCAGCCACAGTGGCGACCCATTTGGTGTCGAGGGTGGCAATCGCCTGGGTGGTGACCTTGAGGCGGTCATTTTCCATGCCCAGCCGAGCCCGCAGCCAAGCCGCCTGCGCCGGCATTTTGCGCGCCTTGATGAGCTCTTGGGCCGCATCTGCGCAGGCCTCATCGGGCTCGCGCTGGGCGAGCCATGTTTCCTGCAATGCCTTGGCTACGTCGGCATCGCTGGTCAGATAATCGCTCCAAAGCGCATAGCATTGGATACTGCGCTCATCTGCCATGCGGTAGAGCGGCAACTGCATGCGGAATGTGGCCCATTCGCGGTTGCGCCCCAATTGCACAAGCCATTCGGCGCGCAAGCGGTCTTCTTGGTAGGTTCCCGCGTAGCGGGAGAGGAAGTTTTCGATCTCAGCCTTGTCCGCTTGGTCGAGCCGGATCGACAATTCCCAGTACGCGGCCCAAGGTTCTAGCAGCGAGCCTTTGGCTTGCGGCAATAATTGGGGCAGCTGCTTGCGCTCACCGAGTTTAAAGGCCTGCGCCATGTCCAGCACCGCTTGGTCGTTGCGCGCAATATCCACCGCTTGGGCCCGCGCTGCGTAGCCGGGTAGAGCGACTGCGAGAATGCAGGCTAAGACGGCACTATTTTTTTTGAATAACCACATGGGGTGATTATGGACAACTCTATGGACCCTAAAGCCCAGGAAAAAAAGGCCTTACGCAAGGCATTGCTCGATGCGCGGGCCAATTTGCCCGACCGGCTGCACCGCGCCGAATTATTGCTGCGGGTGATGCGCGTCTGGCTCGTGGGCCGCGCCGACACGACCATCGGCGCTTACTGGCCCATCAAAGGCGAGTTCGACCCCCTGCCCGCGCTGCATCGCTGGAAAGAGGACGGCGAGCTCAATGACATTGCACAGCGGCGGCGCATTGCATTGCCGGTGGTGAACAAGGCGCACAAAACCATGACCTTCCACATCTGGTACCCCGGCTGCCCGATGGAAGAGGATGCCTACGGCATTCCAAAACCCAAAGACACCGAACAAGTTATGCCCAGTCTCTTGTTCGTACCTTGCGTGGGCTATAGCGCGGGCGGTTACCGCTTGGGCTACGGCGGGGGGTTTTATGACCGCATGCTGGCCAGCTTGGAGCCGCGCCCCCATACCGTTGGCCTGGGTTTTGGTAACAGCTTTGTCCCCGATTTCGAACCGGAACCGCACGACATTCCGCTAGACGCGGTGCTTACCGACTATGGCATGGCCTGGCCAGTGGACCATCCGGGAAGGGTGCGGCGCGACTGATAGCCCAGCACCCCAGTGACAAGGCATTGCAGGCAGTCAGGTATTTAGTCCGTTTTTTGAAACATCAAAGAACGCAGCTCGTTTTCATAGTCTTTCAGGCGCTTAAGCATATGGCCGCGCTGCGCGGCGTTGGTTTGTGCATGCAATGCTGCAAACGCATGGCATGTCTTGGCCAGGACTTGTTCGTGGTGCTGCCGGTAAGCCGGATCTGCAGATTCATAAAACAACTTATTGAGTTCGCCCAGAGTCGCCTCGGCCGTAGCGGCATCTGCGCCGCGTAAATGGCCAAATGCCTGAAGCACAGCTTGCTGGCGAGAACGCAGCTCGTACTGGTATTTTTGCTCGTCAAAGCCATTCTCCGACATCCGTGCCTTAAACACGTTGCGCTGCTCAGCGCTTAGGTCGCCGTAAAGATCTTCGAGCCGCTCCAGGCTCTTGAGCGTTCGCAAATCCATGCCTTTGCTGTAGGCGTCGCGCCACTCGCCAAGCATTTTGCGGTTACTCTTTTCATAGGCTTGGGTCAATGTTGCCAGTTGCTCTGGCTTTAAGCTTGGGATGATGGTGGCCGCAGCCGGAACGGCCTGCTTAGCCAAAGCCTGGCTACGCTGCAGCACACCGTCGTACAGCGCGCACAAGCGCGCTCCGTCAGGACTTTGGAGCACGAGCGTCTGGGCCTGCACCAACAATTCAGCCATGCGGGGCAGCTCTTCTTTACGATGCCAGCGGTGTATGGTGTTGAGCTCTGCCTTGACGCGCCGCGACTGTGCCTTGTCAAAATCCACATAGCTGTCAAGCCAGTAATAGCCCAGATCCACCGCTGAGTTGTATCCTATGCGCAGCACGCCGCATCCGGCAAGAGTCGTTAAAGCGGCAGCCAAAGCCATGGCCGGCATCCAGCGGAGCGCACGATTGATAATGCCAGTCAAACGCGACAAAACGGCTACATGCCGAAAGTTAAAGAGGGGCATCGCAGTGAGTCTAAATGTAAGCGGGGTGCAGTCCTTGCCTAGCTTGGCCAAATTACCTTCGGTAGACGTGGTCATGATGGCCGCAGGTAAGGGCACCAGGATGAAAAGTAGCCTACCCAAAGTGCTTCAAAAATTGGCCCATCTGCCGCTGGCCGGACATGTTTTGGAAACGGTCCGTACCCTAGGCGTTCGCGAAGTCGTTGTCGTAACCGGGCATGAAGCAGCGCAGGTGGAAGCGGCTTTGATGCCCCTGGCCGGCGACTTAGCCTTGCAATTTGTGCGGCAGGAACCGCAGCTCGGAACAGGCCATGCGGTGCAAACTGCTGCCCCGCAACTTAATGACGATGCCATGGTGCTCGTTTTGTCAGGAGACGTGCCCTTGACTCGGGCTGCGACCCTACAAGCTCTGCTAGACCTTAGTGCCGGGCAACATTTGGCCTTGCTCACGGTGCAGTTGCCGGAACCTACGGGATACGGTCGCATCGTGCGAGATGGCGAATCGGTGTGTGAAATTGTGGAGCACAAGGATGCCAACGCCTCTCAGCGGGCCATCCAAGAGATTTATGGTGGCATCCTGGCTGCGCCTGCAGCGCGCCTTAAACAATGGCTTTCACGCCTAACGAATCAAAATGCCCAAGGTGAGTATTACCTCACTGACGTGGTGAAATTCGCGGTCGCCGACGGTGTTAAGGTGCTGGCCCACCAATGTGACGATCCTCTGGAGGTTGCCGGCGTGAATAGCCCGGTGCAATTGGCTGAGCTAGAACGCGCCTACCAATACCGGGTCGCTCTGCAATTGATGGAGCGCGGTGTGCGCTTAAAGGATCCGGCTCGCCTGGACGTTCGGGGTAGATTGGACTGTGCAACTGATGTGGAAATTGATGTCAATTGCGTGTTCGAAGGCCACGTGCAACTCAGTGAGGGCGTGCGCATCGGCCCCAATTGCGTTTTAGCTAATTGCAGCATTGGGCCGGGCACGGTTATTCAGGCGTTCACCCATATCGATGGCGACATGCTGGGCGTGCGCGTTGGCGCTGGTGCGCGCATCGGACCGTTTGCGCGTTTACGTCCCGGCGCGGAGCTGGGCGAAGACGTGCACATCGGCAATTTTGTCGAGGTGAAAAATGCCCGTCTGGCCAAGGGCGCTAAAGCCAACCACCTAGCCTACCTAGGCGACGCCATCGTTGGCGAACGCGTGAATTTCGGCGCCGGTAGCATTACCGCCAACTATGACGGCGCCAATAAGCACCAGACCGTTATTGAGGCCGATGTGCATGTCGGCAGCAATTGCGTTTTGGTGGCGCCTGTGCGGCTGGGCGCCGGCAGCACCATTGGTGGCGGCTCTACGATTACCAAAGACACGGTAGCGGGTACTTTGAATGTGGCGCGCGGCAAACAAGTCAGCGTAGCCAATTGGAAACGTCCGGTTAAAAAGGCCAAAAATTAGCCCAAAACCTTGTCGGTTCGCAAGCCAAGAGCGCTCAAGTGCGCCCTCCTGCCTGGCTTAGTCGCTAGCACCTGGTTGTAGGCGACGGCACTGAAGTCAGACCTTTGAACAGATCAAGACAGCGCAATGCGCTTTGCCAAGTCTTCCGTAAGCGGTAGAGGCATTGCAGTGCTGAACTTTGCGCGCTTCACGCTAAAAAACGCTTTCACGTTACGCACATTGGCATCCTGCGTGAGCAATCGGCGGGTCACATCAAGGTAGTCCGGCATGGATAGCGCCTGCACAACCAACACAAAATCAGGCCCGGATGACACCCTCCAACATTGCTGTACCGCATCTTCGGCTACCGCCTTGGCTTCAAAAGCGTCCACATGTTCTACGCCCTGGCGGTCCAAAGTGACCTCGACGATGGCACACACCGTGTGCCCCAACGAAGCGCCTAATCGGTCAACATCAAGAACCGCAACTTGTTGCGCAATCCAACCGCCATCGTTCAAGCGTTTTACTCGCCGAAGACAAGTCGGCGGCGACAAGGCCAACTTCGCGGCGAGCGCCAGGTTCGATAAGGAGGCATCCTGCTGCAGGAACCGCAAAATTTTTAAGTCAATGCGGTCCAAATAATCTTGAGAATTCATTTATTTTTTAGCTTTTTTTGGTTTTTTTAGTCAAAATTTTTCTTTTATGACTTTTTAATTCAAATTTTGATAAAAATTAATTTTTAATTACTCGCTGCATAGCATAGCATCCACTTACTGTTTTGAGGGATTTATTATGTGTGGCATTGTCGGCGCAGTTTCTTATCGCGATATCGTTCCTATTCTTGTGCAGGGTTTGCAGCGCCTAGAGTACCGTGGCTATGACTCCTGTGGCGTAGCAATTCACGCCGCTAGTTTGCATCCTGATTTAGCCGGTAATGGCCTTCAGCGAGCCCGCAGCACGGCGCGCGTTGTGGATTTGATGGCGCAAGTTCAAGAAGAACACATTGCAGGTGCGACGGGCATCGCGCACACGCGGTGGGCCACGCATGGGGCGCCAGTGGTACATAACGCGCATCCGCATTTCAGCAGAGGCAGGGGTAGCAGCACCACAGCGCAAGGACATCTTGCCTTGGTTCACAACGGCATTATTGAAAATCATGACGAGTTGCGCGCCAGCCTAGAAGGCAGAGGCTATGTGTTTCAAAGCCAGACGGATACCGAAGTCATTGCGCACTTGATTGATAGTTGCTACCAAGGCGATCTATTTGACGCGGTCAAAGAATGCGTGCTGCAATTGCGTGGCGCCTATGCGATTGCGGTCATCCATGCAGACGAGCCGATGCGCATGGTTGGGGCGCGGGCCGGCTCCCCGCTCATCTTGGGGGTGTGCCCGCAAGAGACATTTCTTGCTAGTGATGCCATGGCCTTAGCAGGCGTGACCGATCAAATCGTATACCTGCAAGAAGGAGACGTCGTCGACGTACACGCGGGCAAATACTGGGTAGTGGATAACACGCACAAGCCCGCGACGCGCGCCGTGCATACCGTCCAAGCCCACAGCGGGGCCGCCGACCTAGGCCCGTATCGTCACTATATGCAGAAGGAGATTTTTGAGCAACCGCGTGCCATTGCAGACACCCTCGAAGGTGTCGAGGGGATAGTTCCCGAACTATTTGGCGACGGCGCTTACCGCGTCTTTCAGCAAGTTGACAAAATTCTTATCTTGGCCTGTGGTACCAGCTATTACAGCGGATGCGTCGCAAAGTACTGGCTGGAAGCAATCGCGCGCGTGCCGTGTTCGGTAGAAATTGCCAGTGAATACCGGTACCGTGAATCTGTGCCCGATGCCAATACGCTGGTAGTAGCCATCAGCCAATCCGGCGAAACAGCTGACACGTTGGCTGCGCTTCGCCACGCTCAGGCGCTAGGCATGCGCCACACTTTAACGATTTGCAATGTGGCCAGCTCTGCGATGGTTCGCGAATGCGAGTTAGCCTATATTACTCGCGCTGGAGTCGAAATCGGGGTCGCATCTACCAAGGCATTTACAACGCAATTAGTTGCGCTTTATTTGCTAACTCTGGCCTTGGCGCAAACAAAAGCCCGCCTGACTGACTCACAAGAGGCGGCAGCCTTGAAAGAGTTGCGCCATTTACCCACTGCTTTGCAGGCCGTACTTGCACTAGAGCCTGCGATTGCGTCATGGGCAGACGAATTTGCGACTAAAGAGAATGCCCTGTTTCTGGGTCGTGGAACGCATTTTCCGATTGCAATGGAAGGCGCGCTCAAGCTCAAGGAAATTACCTACATCCATGCTGAAGCCTATGCCGCAGGCGAACTTAAGCACGGACCACTCGCTTTAGTGACTAGCGCAATGCCAGTTGTCACGGTTGCGCCAAATGATTTACTTTTGGAAAAACTCAAAAGCAATATGCATGAGGTCCGCGCTCGTGGAGGAATGCTCTATGTGCTGGCCGACGCTGACAGCCATATGCAAACCAGCGAGGGTGTAAGCGTAGTACGGATGCCAGAAAACTACGGCGTGCTATCTCCCATCTTGCATGTAGTCGCGTTACAGTTGCTCGCGTACCACACTGCGTGCGCGCGGGGTACCGACGTAGACAAGCCGCGCAATTTGGCTAAGTCTGTCACGGTGGAGTAATCTTGCTCCGTTTTTAATTAGCCTTCAAAAACGAGCTGATTTCAGGGTTGCGGTGAGATCGGGTCCCTCAGCAATGACCCTTAACTCCGTTTACACAAAAATTCGGACACCCTCTTAAAAATGGGCAAAAAAAAGCCCGGTCTAATGACCGGGCTTTTCCGATTTAATAGCCTGAGAATGTCCTACTTTCACACGGGTATCCGCACTATCATCGGCGCTGAGTCGTTTCACGGTCCTGTTCGGGATGGGAAGGAGTGGTACCAACTCGCTATGGTCCTCAGGCATAACTTTTTGTCGCCCTGTGCTGCAATATAGCAAACACAAAACAACCAATTTATAGAGCTAATCAGCTTCATCGATTTCTCGACCTCAATATTTTGTATCGAGGATTTTGAATGCGTCAACTTGGCATAACTTCCTTGAAAAGCTTTTCACCATCTCTAGTGTTTCGCAAATCAAAGTTATAGGGTCAAGCCGCACGAGCAATTAGTATCAGTTAGCTTAACGCATTACTGCGCTTCCACACCTGACCTATCAACGTCCTGGTCTTGAACGACTCTTTAGGGGGCTCAAGGCCCCGGCAGATCTCATCTTGAAAC
>CAMBNY010000038.1 GCA_945869165.1 Comamonas sp. lk
CCAACCTAGTTTTGCCGAAGTATTTGACGGGCTGCGCGGGAAGTAAGCATGGCCACTGAAGCGCCGAAGGTAGAAGAAGTCCCCGCAGGTGCGGCGGCACCGGGCGCTGAAGATGTTGCGCCGCCGGAAGACGACGCGCCGCTTGCGCCGATTATTGTCAAAAAAATTGCCGCCGCGCACGCGGGTGCACACGGCGGCGGTTGGAAGATTGCACTGGCCGACATGATGACGGCCATGATGGCCTTCTTCTTGTTGATGTGGATTTTGGGCGCCACCAACGACTCGCAGCGCAAAAGCGTGGCCGACTATTTCAAACCCGCCTCCCAAAGCGCGATCACCATGGGCGCGCTGGCGGGCTCTAACGGCATCATGGGCGGACGCTCCATCATCGACCCAGACGGCTTCCCCTATACCGCCAAGCAAACTGGTCTCATGGAGCGTCTGACGCCCAAGTCGGAGGGCGGCCCCACCGAAAACGACCCTTCGCCCAATAGCGAAAACGCGCGCGAAAACGACGCGAAAACGCAGAACGAGTCGCCCGGCACCGGCGAAGGCGAGGGCGGTGGCACTGGCACCGGGCAGGGCGGCGAAAAAGGAAAAATGGACCAGATGGAAAAAGACGTCAAAGAAGCTTTGGCGTCCAACCCGGCCTTGGAGCAGTTGCAAGGGCAGGTGCAATTCGTCCGCGACAAAGACGGGCTGCGTATCGAAGTCATCGATAAGTCCGATTTTTCCATGTTCCCGCTGGGCACTACCAAGCTGCAGCCCAAAGCGCAGGCATTGCTGGGTGAAATTGCCAAGTCGCTGGCCGCCATGCCCAACAAAATTGCAGTACGCGGTCATACGGATGCAACACCTTTTGCCAATAAAGACGGTCGAAATAACTGGTTGCTCTCGGTGGAGCGTGCGGAAGCAACACGTTCCGTGCTGGAAAAAAACGGCATCAAGCAGGACCGGTTTGTGCAAATCGAGGGCGTTGCGGACACCGTTCCCTACAACCCGAACGACCCCAAAGATGCGCGCAATCGGCGCATGAGCATTACGGTCAAAAAAGAATGAGTGCCCAGCTGCACTTGCCAGCGGCCCCGTTTTATTCGCAGTTCTGAAACTCGCGCTTGATGCAGGTCTTGGCCCAGCGCCGCGCCACCATCAAATCGTTCTCGCTGATTTCCGCGGTGGCTTTTTTAAGCGGCTTGGCGGTCTCAGGGTGGCCTGAAGATTCGGCGATTAAAAACCACATCGCCGCTTTTTGGTAATCACGGACAAAGCCCTGGCCATTGGCGTACATGCTGCCCAGTTTGAACTGCGCCTTAGGTTCGCCCTGCGAGGCCGCTTTACGCAGCCAAATGATGGCATTGGGGTAGCTCTGCGGGGTGCCTTGCCCGGCAAAATGCATCAGGCCCAGCAGCGATTGTGCGTCGCGGTCTCCGGTGTCGGCGACGATTTGCCATTTGGCCACTGCACCTGCATAGTCTTTGCGCTGGTAGTCGGCATAGCCGTCTTCCCACAAACCCGCGTGGGCTGCAGTACTGAGCAGCAGCGCGCAAAACAGCGCCCGTTGGATGGATGTTTTCATGGCCATGGCATTAACTCCGCATCATATTTTTCATCGCAGCAGCCATGACCTTGGAGTTGTCCTCGGGTGCGGCTAATGCTTCTTCTTGGGAGGCAACTGGCGCCGCAGGCCGATCTGGTACGGCGGGCTTTGGTTTTACGAGGGGTGGCGCAACAGCCTCGGATGCGAGCGCTGTATTGGCTGCGGCCGAGCTGCCTGTTTGGAATTCCTGCTGCATCACGTTTGAACGGTAGAGTGACCGAAGTTGCGGAAGCTTGTCCCACATCTCCTGCCAATCCAGATCAAAGGGCAGGCCCATCCAGTTACCGGATTTCTTCAGGGCATTGACGCAATTTTGTATTTCCTCGCGATTGAGTTCTACCATGGCAGTTTCTTCGTTACTCAGGCTATCGCGTTGGCGCGCCAAGATGTCCGCTTCCAAGGCTTTTAACTGTTGGTAACAGCGTGCGCGTTCATTGCGCAGCAAAGCGCTGGCCCGCGCATCGTCGGCCTGGTCGCGTAACTTGTCGACTTCCCGCTTGACAGCGGCCAGGTTTTGCAAGGTGAGGTAGTAAAAAACGGCAGCGCCTAGCGCCGCGGCAAGAAAGAAAAAAATCAACAGTACCAGTGTGAGGTTCATGGCATCTGACGTCTGGGACGTATAGTTTTGTAACCCGGCCCGCAGCGATGCCGGGCCTGTGCCTCCAACATCGGCACGAGCCGAGTTTAGTCAAGTCGCCAAGCCCTGAAAAGTGCAGGTTTAACCCGGCTTGACTGTGACTAAATCCGCCCAGGGAAGTCTATGGAACTCGCGCTGCAACCCCGCCAGTCTGTCGCGTACTGGCCAGGCCCGGTAAGGGGCTGGGTCCAACGAACTACGAACCTGAGCAGGCTGAATAGGTCCCTCAGCCCAAGGCACAATACCCGCCATGCTGATTCATCCCGCCATCAACCCGGTTGCACTGCAACTAGGCCCCGTAGCCGTGCACTGGTATGGGCTGACTTACCTGGCCGCCTTTGGGCTGTTCATGTTGCTAGGCGCGCGCCGCTTGCGCCATCGGCCTTACGCGGGGGATACCGGCTGGAGTTTTCGCGATGTGGAGGACGTACTTTTTCTGGGCGTATTGGGCGTGGTACTGGGTGGACGCTTTGGCTACTGCTTGTTTTACAACCCGGTGTATTACGCCGCCCATCCGCTGGAAATTTTGTACGCCTGGCGGGGTGGCATGAGTTTTCACGGCGGCTTGCTCGGCGTGATGGTGGCTATGGGCTGGTTTGCCTATTCGACCAAGCGCTCTTTTTGGGCGGTGGCGGATTTTGTGGCCCCTTGCGTGCCTACCGGTCTAGCCAGCGGGCGCGTGGGTAATTTCATCAACGGCGAGTTGTGGGGCCGTGTGGCGGACCCAGAGCTACCCTGGGGCATGGTGTTTCGCGGCGCGGGCGATCTGCCGCGCCACCCCTCGCAGGTGTACCAATTTTTGCTGGAGGGCTTGCTGTTATTTGTGATTTTGTGGGTGTACGCGCGCAGCGGGCCGCGCCAGGGGCGGGTGTCGGCGGCCTTTCTGATCGGCTACGGCGTGCTGCGCTTTGTGGTGGAGTATTTCCGCGAGCCCGATGCCCATATCGGCCTCTTGCAAATGGGCTTGAGCATGGGCCAGTGGTTGTGTATCCCTATGGTGCTGGGCGGCGCCGCTTTGTGGTGGTGGTTCGGTCAGCGGCCTGCACCGGTGGCGACATAAACGGGAGCAATTCTTGGCAGGCAGCATTGATTGGCAGCACAACGGCGCGCTGGCGACCGTGACCCTGTCCCACCCGGCGCGCATGAATGCCATGACGCGCGCGATGTGGCGACAACTGCGCGATGTTTTTTTGGATCTTTCCATCCGCACAGACGTGCGTTGCGTGCTTGTGCAAGGCGCTGCCGACCATTTTTGCGCCGGTGGTGATATTTCCGAATACCCGGCCTTTCGCTTTGACCCGGTCAGCCTGATGCATTTCCACGAAGTCGAGGTCTGGGGCGGCTTGCAAGCCATGCTGGACTGCCCGCTGCCGATGCTAGCCCTGGTGCGTGGCAACTGCATGGGGGCCGGTTTGGAAATTGCCAGCTGCTGCGACCTGCGGCTGGGCGCGGCTGGTAGCGTGTATGGCGCGCCGATTGCCCGCTTGGGGTTTCCTATGGCGCCGCGCGAGGCCGCTCTGGTGCAGCAGGCCGTCGGTGCGGCGACCGCCAGCGCCATGTTGCTGGCCGCTGAAAGTTTTGACGCGGCGCACATGCTGCAATGCGGCTTCCTGGCATGGTGTACCCCCGAGGAAGGCGTGCAATCCCAGGCGGATGCACTGCTGGCGCGCATGCTGCAGCTTTCGCCCCAAGCGGCGCGGCTTAACAAACAAGTGCTCCGCAGTGAACGCCCGATACAGGGGCCCACACCCGCGTCGGCCTACGCCTATGCCGCCAGCCCGGAACACCGCGAGGGCGTGCAGGCTTTTTTGGATAAGCGTCGGCCGGAATTCTAAAATTGCCTAGCCCTGCCATTGCTGGGGCCGTGCCAGCTAGTATGCTGGCGCTGTCTCTCACTACAAACTTCGCTGGAACCCGAAAGCTTTTACATGCAAAGCGTCCTGCTGCTTGACGACAACCTGGTCAATCTGAAGTGGCTGGAGCTGCTGGTGCAGCGCTTAGCGCAGGCGCATTGCGTCAGTTTTAGCGACCCGGCGGCGGCACTGGACTATGCGCGTTCGCACCGCGTGGATTTGGTAGTGGTCGATTATTTGATGCCGGACATGAACGGTCTGGAATTCATCACCGCTTTTCGCGCTGTGGAGGGTGCTGATTCCATCCCCTTGCTGATGATTACCGCGCACGACGAAAAAGAGGTGCGCTACCGCGCCTTGGAGGCTGGTGCGTACGACTTCTTGCCCAAGCCGGTGGATGCGGCTGAGTTTTTGGCACGTGCCCGCAATTTGCTCAAGTTGCGCGAAGCCAGTTTGCGCCTGGCCGACCATGCGGCGTGGTTAACCAAGGAGGTTGAACTGGCCACCCGAGAGATACGCGAACGCGAACGCGAAACCGTGATGTCGCTGGTTAAAGCCGCTGGTTATCGCGACTATGAAACCGGCGCCCACATTGCACGCGTCGGGCATTACGCGCATCTGATTGCCCAGGGCTTGCAACTATCGGCCCAGGACCAGGCCTTAGTGCTGGACGCCGCCGCTATGCATGACATCGGTAAGGTCGGCATTCCCGACCATATTCTTCTCAAGCCCGGGCGTCTGGATGATGAAGAGATGGCCATCATGCGCCAGCACGCTAGCCTAGGCCATGATTTACTCAAGGGCAGCAGCTCACGCTTATTGCAGGCCGGTGCCACCATCGCTTTGGGCCACCATGAAAAGTTTGACGGCAGCGGCTACCCACAAGGCCTCAGCGGCGATGACATCCCGCTCTTTGGCCGCATCGTGGCGGTGGCCGATGTGTTTGATGCACTGACCTCTGAGCGCCCTTACAAAAAACCCTGGTCTTTGGAGGACGCTGCCGACTATTTGCGCGCGCAGCGCGGCCTGCATTTCGATCCGCAATGCGTGGACGTTTTTCTGGCGGCTTGGCCCCAGGTGCTGGCCATACGCCAGCGCTTTACCGACGAGCCTAAGGCCGCGCCGGTCTTGGCCCCGCAGCCCGACGGCCCGGCAGCCTGATTGGCAAAAGCTTAGCGCAGTATCAACACCGGCGTGCTGCTATGGGTCAGCACATGCTGGGTTTCGCTGCCAAGGAGTAGGCGCTTGATGCCGCGCCGGCCGTGCGAGGCCATGACGATGAGGTCGCAGTCGTTTTTTTCGGCTGCGTTGATGATGGCGTGCGACACCATGTCCGACTTACTCACCAGCGTACGCACTTCCACGCCTTTGGCGGCAGCGGCTTTTTTTACCAAATCAAGCACCGCTTGTGCTTTGTTCACCCACAAGGCCTCGACCCGTTTGATCTCGCGGGAGTCGCTGGCCATGCCGCCTTCAAAGTAGGCAATGGGGTAGGGCGGCACCACTTGCATGGCAATCAACTCGGCTTTGCAAGTCGCGGCCAAGCTGATGGCGCTGGTGACCGCTTTTTTGGATAACTTAGTGCCATCGGTGGCGACGAGGATACGGGTGTACATAGTGTTTTCCTTGTGAAATCTGTGCAATGCGCCTAGCCTAAGTGCCTGGCGAAGCGGCGACTTGACTTGGATCAATACGAATCGGTATTGGGCGCGGCAGACTGCTGCCCATGTCTAATGCGGCTTGCCACGTTCCTTTGTCTGCGCCCCGTTCTCGGGGCAATGACACTTCGGCTAGTCGGCTGGCTTTGAATAGTTTTACCCCTATCGCCTCAGCCTCAGCCCCAGCCTTCGCCGCACTGAACGATCCCCAAGAATGGCCGGCCTTCTCTAAAGAGGTGACGGGCTACGAAGGCCTGTGGGAGTCGCAGGTGGTGGTGCAAGGCATGCACTGCGCCGCCTGCGCGATGACGGTGGAACAGCTTTTGCGCCATGTGCCCGGCGTGCGCAGCGCGCGCGTCAATGCCGCCTCGCAGCGCGCCTGCGTGGTGTGGGACAGCGCGCGCGTGCTGCCCGCGCAGTGGATGGGCCAGGCGCAGGCCCAGGGCTATGCGCTATTGCCTGCTAACGATGCATTTGCTATCGACATGCGCCGCAAAGAGCGGCGCGCTGCGCTGTGGCGCTGGCTGGTGGCCGGGCTGTGCATGATGCAAGTGATGATGTACGCCTACCCGGCTTACACCGCCGCGCCCGGGGACCTGAGCGGCGAGATGGAGCAATTGCTGCGCTGGGCTTCCTGGGTGCTGAGCTTGCCGGTGCTGCTGTTTTCTTGCGGGCCATTTTTTTCCAGCGCCTGGCGCGACTTGCTGGCGCGCCGCATCGGCATGGACTTGCCGGTGGCGCTGGGCATTGCCGTGACGTTTGCGGTCAGCAGCGCCGGCACTTTTGAGCCGAGCGGGCCTTTTGGGCGCGAGGTGTATTTCGACTCGCTCACCATGTTTGTGTTTTTCCTGCTCAGTGGCCGCTGGCTGGAGCTGCGCTTGCGCGAGCGCACCGCCGGGGCGCTGGACGCCGTATTTAACCGCTTGCCCGATAGCGTGGAGCGCTTAGGCGCAGATGGCAGCGCCGAGCGCATCGCCGCGCGCCGGGTGCGCGTGGGTGATGTGCTGCGGGTCTATGCGGGCGAGACTTTTCCTGCCGACGGTGTGGTGCTGCAAGGCAGCAGCGCGGTGGATGAAGCCATGCTCACTGGCGAGTCACGTCCCTTGGCGCGCAGCCCCGGCGATAAGGTGCTTGCGGGCAGCCATAACCTGGCGGGCACTATGCGCGTGCGGGTGGACAAGGCGGGCAGTGATACGCGCTTTGCCGCCATCGTGGCGCTGATGCAAAGCGCTGCCACCGAGCAGCCGCAGCTTGCACGCCTGGCCGACCGCATGGCCAAGCCATTTTTAATCGGCGTGCTGCTGGCCGCCGCGCTGGTTGCCTTGTGGTGGTGGCCGCGCGACCCGGCGCACGCGATGATGCTGGCGGTGGCGGTACTGGTCGTCACCTGCCCTTGCGCTTTGTCCTTGGCAACTCCGGCTGCCATGCTGGCTGCTGCCGGACGCCTTGCCACCGGTGGCGTGTTGGTACGCCACTTGCAGGCTTTGGAAACCTTGGCGCGGGTGGATACGGTGGTGTTCGACAAAACCGGCACGCTAAGTAGCGATGCGCAGCAACTGGACAGCACGCAATGCCGACCTGGCCTGCGCCCCGACGAAGCACTAGCGATGGCCGTTGCCCTGGCCCGCCATTCGCGCCATCCCGCAGCGCGCGCTTTGTGCGAGGCTGCGCAAGCACAAGCGCAGCTTGGGATTTGCCAAGCCACAACGGTTCAAGAAACTGTAGGCCAAGGTCTGTCTGGCCAAGTGGTGCGCGCTAGCGTTGGTGGGAGCGGGCACCTTGGGGCTGCCCATTGCGATGCGGGTGCGGTTTTCGATGTTGGCTTTGGTGAGGCGCCACGTTCCATGCGCCTGGGTTCGGCCACGTTTTGCGGTTTGGCAGATCCGCAAAGCGATAGCAGCAGTGTGTGCCTCACGGATGAGATGGGCTGGGTGGCGACCTTTCAATTGCGCGAATTGCTGCGCCCGGACGCCCGTAAATGCGTGCAAGACCTAGAGGCCATGGGCCTGGCAGTGCATCTCTTGTCTGGCGATGCGCCGGCCCCAGTGGTGCTGGCCGCCGCCCAGCTAGGCATTGCGCCAGACCGCGCCCACGCCCGTTGCACCCCGGACGACAAACTGGCCCGCTTGCGCCAACTCCAAGGCCAGGGCGCGACGGTGGCCATGGTGGGCGACGGTATGAACGATGCGCCGGTGTTGGCCGGGGCGCATGTGGCGTTTGCCTTTGGCAATGCTTCGTCGCTGGCGCAGTCGCAAGCGGACTTAGTGGTGCTGGGCTCACAGTTGGGTGCTATCACCGACACCTTGGTGCTGGCGCGCAAAACCATGCGCGTGGTGCGGCAAAACCTGCTCTGGGCGCTGCTCTACAACGCGGCCTGCGTGCCCTTGGCGGTGGCCGGGCTCTTGCCGGCCTGGTTGGCCGGGCTGGGCATGGCGAGCAGCTCTTTGCTGGTTGTCGCTAATGCAGCGCGATTGGCGCGTTCTGCGCAAACTGATAGCGCAATGCAAGATCTACAGAACTCCAAACCCGTCATCACGAGGCCGACTATGAATACATCGTCCTTACGAGGCCGTAGATGAATACCTCGTCATTGCGAGGCCGCAGGCCGTGGCAATCCATGACTTTATGCTTTGGCGCAAGTGAGCTCATTCCACCATGGACTGCCGCGGCGCTAACGCTCCTTGCAGTGACGACTGCATGGACTGCCACGTCGCTAACGCTCCTCGCAGTGACGGGAGTCACGTTTACGGCAAGGCCGAATATGAATCCATCGTCATGACGAGGCCGTGGATGAATCCTTCGTCATTGCCAGGCCGTAGGCCGTGGCAATCCACGTTGGCAAGCGCCACCTCCTGACACCCCTATGGACATTCTTTACTTGCTCATTCCCCTGTCGGTCAGCCTGGTGTTTTTCATTCTGGGCGGTTTGTGGTGGGCCATAGACCGGGGGCAGTTTGACGACATCGAGTCCGAAGGCGCGCGCATATTGGAAGACGACTCGGCTTAATTCGCAATTTTTCGGCGCGGTTTGCGCGCCACTTGATTTGTATCAAAACAATATTTCATCCCACGCTACACACTGTGCGTAACGCATCTATTGAGAGAGGTATGTATGGCATTTGCAAACCAGCAGGCGGCGACTTATAACGACACCGTCGTGCGCCAGTTTGCGATCATGACCGTGGTCTGGGGCGTGGTGGGCATGCTGGTCGGCGTCATCATCGCCGCGCAACTGGCTTGGCCGGAACTGAACTTTGGCATTCCCTGGCTCAGCTACGGGCGCCTACGGCCCTTGCACACCAACGCGGTGATTTTTGCCTTTGGTGGCTGCGGCTTGTTTGCATCGTCCTACTACGTAGTGCAACGTACCAGCCAGGTGCGTTTGTTTTCGGACAAGCTGGCCGCCTTCACCTTTTGGGGCTGGCAGGCGGTGATTGTGGCGGCGGCGATTTCGCTGCCTTTGGGCTATACCCAGGGCAAAGAATACGCCGAGCTGGAATGGCCGATTGACATCCTCATCACCCTAGTCTGGGTCAGCTTCGCGGTGGTGTTTTTCGGCACCCTGGGCACGCGCAAGGTCAAGCATATTTATGTGGCCAACTGGTTCTTCGGCGCCTTTATCTTGGCCGTAGCCATCTTGCATTTGGTCAACAGCGCGGCCATTCCCGCTGGTTGGATGAAGTCGTATTCCGCCTACGCTGGCGTGCAGGACGCGATGATTCAATGGTGGTATGGCCACAATGCTGTGGGTTTTTTCCTGACGGCTGGTTTTCTGGGCATGATGTATTACTTCATCCCTAAACAGGCCGAGCGCCCTGTCTATAGCTACCGGCTGTCTATCGTCCACTTTTGGGCGCTGATCTTCACCTATATGTGGGCGGGTCCGCACCATTTGCACTACACCGCGCTGCCGGACTGGACGCAATCGGTGGGCATGGTGTTCTCGCTGATTTTGCTGGCGCCTAGCTGGGGCGGCATGATCAACGGCGTGATGACTTTATCGGGCGCCTGGCACAAGCTGCGGGACGACCCGATTTTGCGCTTCCTCATCGTGTCCTTGTCCTTCTACGGCATGAGTACTTTTGAAGGCCCGATGATGTCCATCAAAACCGTCAATGCGCTGAGCCATTACACCGACTGGACGGTTGGCCATGTGCATTCCGGCGCCTTGGGCTGGGTGGGGCTGGTCACCATGGGCAGTATGTACTACCTGATACCGCGCCTCTTTGGTCAGAAAAAAATGTACAGCGTGCCCGCCATTGAGCTGCATTTTTGGGTGGCCACCATCGGCATCGTGGTCTATATCGCAGCGATGTGGATTGCCGGTGTGATGCAAGGCCTGATGTGGCGTGCGGTCAACCCCGACGGCACTTTGACCTACACCTTTGTGGAGTCCGTGAAAGCCACTTACCCGTTTTATGTCTTGCGTCTTATCGGTGGATTGCTCTACCTGATCGGCATGCTCATCATGCTGTGGAACTCCCTGAAAACGGCGCTTGCCGGTAATGCGGTTTCGGTGCAAGTGCCGCCACTGCTAGCCCACGCCTGAGCAAAGGAAACTGATATGGCAAACCCCACTGATAAAACTGGCTTCACGCACGAGAAGATCGAGACCAATAATTTCTTGATGATCGTATTGATATTGCTCGTGCTGCTGGCCGGCGGCATGGTCGAAATCGTGCCCCTGTTCTTCCAAAAATCCACCACCGAGCCGCTGGCCGGCGTCAAGCCCTATACCGCGCTGCAATTAGCTGGGCGCGATGTTTACGTGCGCGAAGGTTGTTACAACTGCCACTCACAAATGATCCGCCCGCTGCGCGCCGAAACCCTGCGCTACGGCCATTATTCGGTGGCGGGCGAATCGGTGTATGACCACCCGTTTCAATGGGGTAGCAAGCGCACCGGGCCGGACCTGGCGCGCGTGGGTAGCCGTTACAGCGACGAGTGGCACAGCATCCACCTGAACAACCCGCGCGACTTGGTGCCTGAGTCCAATATGCCGGCCTATCCCTGGCTCGCCAAAACGCCAGTGGACGCGCAAAGCATGCCTGCGCATATGCGCGCCCTGCGCAACGTGGGTGTGCCTTATACCGATGCAGAAATTGCTACTGCCACCGAGGCTTTGCAAGGCAAAACCGAGCTAGACGCCACCATCGCTTATTTGCAAATGCTGGGCCTGGCGCTTAAGTAAGGCTAAGGAAAAAACATGGATATCAACACCTTGCGCACCTTGGTCACGCTGGCCAGTTTTGCCGTCTTTGTGGGCATTATTTGGTGGAGCTATTCACCCAAACGCAGCGAAGATTTTTCGCAAGCCGAGCGCCTTCCCTTTGAGCAGGACTGAGCGTGCCCACACGGCACACAGGAACTATGTATGAGCGACTTCACTAGCAACTTCTGGACGGTCTATATCTCCGTCATCACCCTGGTGGGCATGATGGCCTGCCTGGTACTTTTATGGGTTACCGGCAAGACCCACGTTATGTCCTCTGACGACAGCACGGGCCATCTCTGGGACGAGGACTTGCGCGAAATGAACAATCCGCTGCCGCGCTGGTGGGTTTGGATGTTTGTCATTTCCGTGGTGTTTGGATTTGCCTATTTGGCGCTGTACCCGGGCTTGGGCAGCCATGCCGGCACTTTGGGCTGGACCTCTTTGGGCGAATACCGCGCCGAGGTGTCCAAAGCAGAGGCCGACGAAGCGCCGCTATACGCTAAGTTTTCTGCAATGACACCCGAAGCACTTTCGCGCGATCCGCAGGCCAAGCTCGTGGGCGAGCGCCTGTTCATGAACAACTGCGCCCAGTGCCACGGCTCGGACGCACGCGGCTCCAAAGGCTTTCCTAACCTAAGCGATGGCGATTGGCTGTATGGCGGCAGCCCGGACAAAATCAAAGAAACCATCACCTTGGGACGTATCGGACAAATGCCGGCCATGGCCGCCGCCGTGGGCACCCCCGCTGAGGCGAAAAACGTCGCCAACTATGTGCTCAGCCTGTCGGGCAGTCCGCACGACTCGCTGCGCGCTGCTTTGGGTAAGTCTAAATTTACCGTCTGTGCGGCCTGCCACGGCGCCGATGGCAAAGGCAACCAAGCGATCGGGGCGCCCAATTTGAGTGACAACACCTGGCTGCACGGCTACGGCGAAAGTGTGATTGTGGCCATGGTCAATCATGGCAAAGTCAACCAGATGCCAGCGCAGTCAGGCCTCTTGACCCAGGCCCAAATTCATGTGCTCACTGGCTATGTCTGGGGTTTTTCCAATAAATAAGCGCCAGCCGATGGCGCCCTCTCTTCGTTTGAGCCGATCCCTTTGAAGCCCCCCGAAAGCGCCGCGCGCACCGTCATTCCCATTGCCGTCTCCAAGGACAGCAGCCCGATCAGCCCACCCGAGGGGGCTAGCCCGATGTGGGTGTCTTTGTACGAAGCGCACCAAAAAATATACCCACGCAGCGTCAGCGGCAGGTTTGCACGTTTGCGTTGGGCCATGGTGTTCTTTACGCAATTGCTGTTTTACGGCCTACCGTGGCTGCACTGGGGTGAGCGCCAGGCCGTCTTGTTTGATTTAGCCGCGCGGCGCTTTTATATCTTCAAGCTAGTGCTTTACCCGCAGGACTTTATTTACTTGACGGGCTTGCTGGTCATCTCGGCCCTCTCGCTGTTTTTGTTCACCGCTGTCGCCGGTCGCTTGTGGTGTGGTTATGCCTGCCCGCAAACCGTCTATACCGAAATTTTTATGTGGATAGAGCGCAAGACCGAGGGCGACCGCATTGCCCACATGCGTCGTGACGAAGGTCCTTGGAGCTGGGACAAACTCTGGCGCAAGTCGCTCAAGCAAATGCTGTGGCTGGCCGTGGGTTTGTGGACTGGCTTTACCTTTGTGGGCTACTTCACGCCCATCCATGTGTTGGCCGGTGAAGTGGTCCAATGGTCTTTTGGTTCTTGGGAAATATTTTGGGTCTTGTTTTATGGTTTTGCCACCTATGGCAACGCCGGGTATATGCGCGAACAAGTTTGTATGCATATGTGTCCTTATGCGCGCTTTCAAAGCGCCATGTTTGACAAAGACACTTTAATCGTGGGCTACGACCAAGCCCGTGGCGAGCCGCGCGGTTCGCGCTCGCGCAAGGCGGACCCGGCCCAGTTGGCGCTGGGTGCGTGTATTGATTGCAATTTGTGCGTGCACGTATGCCCCACCGGCATCGACATCCGCGAGGGCTTGCAATACGAATGCATTGGCTGCGGCGCCTGTGCGGACGTGTGCGATGAGGTGATGGACAAAATGAACTATCCGCGCGGCCTGGTGAAATACTCCACCCAAAACGCGATTCAAAACGGGTGGAGTGGCTCGGAGATATTACGCCGAGTGTTGCGTGCTCGCGTTTTGCTCTACACCGTCATCCTATGGCTCATTATTGGCATAGTGGGCTTCGGTTTGCTCGGACGTCCGCCTTTTAAAGTGGATGTAGAGCGCGACCGAAAATCGTTGGCGCGTGAGCTGCCTGGTGGCGTGATCGAAAACGTATTCCGCCTGCAAATCATGAACGTCACCGAATCCGAGCTGCGCGTGCATGTGCAGGTCGATGGCCTACCCGGTTTAAAGGTGGTGAGCGACGAGGACCTGAGCGTAGCGCCCGCGCAATCGCGCTGGTTTGTGCTGCGCCTGCAATTGCCGCCAGGCCAGGCCACGCCGGGCTCACACCCCATCCATTTTGAAATTGACGGCCAGGACGACACCACAGTCCTCAAAGAAAAAGCCGTGTTTATTGTTCCGCGCTAAGGAGAATTGATGACCACGCCCACTACCCCCGACGCAGCACCCTGGTGGCAATTCGGCCATGTCTGGTTGGTCGTATCCGGCCCTTTGATCGTGGTGCTGGCCAGCTTCTTTACCTTTTATCTGGCCTATAGCGGCATGGATGCGCTGGTGACCGAAGCCGACTTTCCGCCCGGCGGGCAAAGCGTGCAAAGCCAACCCTCCAATTGGGCGCCCGCTATGCAGGCCCGCAACCATGCAGCCACCGGCGTCGCCGCACCACCGGCTAAGCCCTAAGCTAGCGCTGCAAAAGTCCAAACCGCCATTGCGAGGCCGCAAATGGATATATCGTCATTGCGAGGCTGTAGGCCGCGGCAATCAATGGCTCGTGGCTATTAAAGGCAGCTCGTCATTGCGAGATCGCAGGCAGTGGCGATTCAGAGGTGACACGGTCATGGTGCTGCGGTACATTGCACACCCATGAAAATGCCCTGCGTTTACTTGCTAGCCAGCCAAACGGAACTCTTTACGTCGGTGTAACGAGCGATTTGATCAAGCGTGTATGGCAGCATCGCAATGGCGTGATCGAAGGTTTCAGCAGTAAATATAAATTACACACCCTGGTGTGGTTCGAACAGCATGAAACGATGGAAGCGGCCATCGCCCGGGAGAAGCAACTCAAAGCCGGTTCAAGAAAACGCAAAGTCGCTTTGATTGAGTCTAAGAACCCGAGTTGGTCTGACTTGTATGAAGGTATATTGCAATGACAAAAAACCTGTCAGACCAAAAGCACAGGTAGTCGAAGATAGGTCATTGCGAGGCTGCAGGCCGTGGCAATCCATGGCTTCATGCTTTGATGCGGAAGTGAGCTCATTCCACCGTGGACTGCCGCGTCGCTAACGCTCCTCGCAGTGACGGGAGTTGCATTCATTGCGCGGCCGTGGATGACTACATCGTCATTGCGAGGCCGCAGGCCGTGGTAATCCAGGGCTTGTAGCCGTTAAAGTAAGCTCGTCATTGCGAGGCCGTAGGCCGTGGCAATCCAGGGCTTCATGCTTGGGCGCGTAAGTGAGCTCATTCCACCATGGACTGCCGCGTCGCTAACGCTCCTCGCAGTGACGGGAGTTGCACTCTTTGCGATGGGTGGCTGATGCAGACCTCCGCTGAGGCCTGAGGGGCTGCCTTAGTCGCAGTCGGGTCGGTTAACCAAATCGCGCAGCGCATCGCTGTTGAGGATGCGCACATGGCGTTGCTTGACCTCGATAATGCCTTCGTCAGCGAACTTGGAAAACGTACGGCTCACGGTTTCTAGCTTGAGGCCCAGGTAGCTGCCAATCTCTTCGCGCGTCATGCGCAGCACCAATTCTGATTGCGAGAATCCGCGTGTGTGCAGCCGCTGCACCAAGTTGAGCAAAAACGCCGCCAATCGCTCTTCGGCGCGCATGCTGCCCAGCAGCAACATCACGCCGTTTTCGCGCACAATTTCGCGGCTCATTATTTTGTGCACATGGCGCTGCATGGAAGCAATCTCGTGCGACAACTCTTCGATGCGTTCAAAGGGCAGCACGCACACTTCGGCGTCTTCTAGTGCGATCGCGTCGCACGTGTGTTGGTCATTGACGATACCGTCCAAGCCCATCACTTCGCCCGCCATTTGAAAACCCGTCACCTGATCACGCCCGTCCTCGGTGGCAACACAGGTTTTGAAAAAACCGGTACGTATGGCGTAAAGGCTAGTGAACTTTTCGCCGTTGTGAAACAGGGCGCCGCCTTTTTTCACTTTGCGCCGCACGTCCACCAAAGTATCGACGCGGGCCAACTCTTCTTTGTTCAAACCCACCGGCATACACAGCTCGCGCAAATTGCAATTAGAGCAAGCCACCTTGATGCTGCTGGAGCTGATCGCAATCACTTTGGGTGGGCTCGGTGCCTGCACAGAACCGGGGGCGTTCTGCATGGCTGGGGATGGATCAAACATAGATACCTTTCGCAACGAATCGTTCTTTGCGGCTTGTATTGGGCATTGCTTGATGCACATCAACCGCTCATTTCCGGGCTTGCGCCACAGTAGAGGTCATGTTACCCCTTGAGCCCGTAATATGGTTGTAAGCATTCCTGTTTCTGAAGATCTTTTGCGCCGCTACGACGTCGCCGGGCCGCGCTATACGTCTTACCCCACGGCGGATCGCTTTGTCGAGGCCTTTAGCGAGGCCGATTACCTGCAGGCCTTGGCCCGGCGCTTCTGTGCTGGGGCTCGGGTGACCCCTATTTCCCTGTACATCCACATTCCGTTTTGCGAATCATTGTGCTATTACTGTGCGTGTAACAAAGTCATCACCAAGCACCATGACCGGGCAGTGGAATACCTGCGTTACTTGGAAAAGGAAATCGATCTGCATATCGCCCGTATTGGGCGCGGGCAGCCGGTAGGCCAGTTGCACCTAGGCGGTGGTAGCCCCACGTTTTTGACCGACGCCCAGTTGGGCGGCCTGATGCATTTGCTGCACGCCAACTTTCGCTTTACCAAAGGCGCCGAGATCTCCATCGAAGTCGATCCGCGTACCGTCGATGCAGCGCGCATCGCGGCCATCGCCGCCATGGGCTTTAACCGCCTGAGCTTTGGCGTGCAAGACTTTGACCCGGCGGTGCAAAAAGCGGTGCACCGGGTGCAGGACACCGAGCAGGTATTTAGCCTGGTAGCCGCAGCGCGTGCCCATAGCATGCAGTCGGTGAACGTCGATTTGATTTACGGCCTACCCCAGCAAAGCCCGCAGTCTTTTGACCGCACTTTGGAGCAGGTGGCGCGCTTGCGGCCTGACCGCATTGCGCTGTATGCCTATGCGCATTTGCCCACGCGCTTTAAGCCGCAGCGGCGCATCGACGCTATGCAATTGCCCGGCGCTGCGGACAAAGTCACCATGTTGTCGCGTTCATTGGCGGCCTTGTCGGCGGCGGGTTATGTGTATGTGGGTATGGACCACTTTGCGCTGGCCGAAGACGCACTGGCCGTGGCCAAGCGCCAGGGTCGGTTGCACCGCAACTTTCAGGGCTACAGCACCCAACCTGATTGCGATCTGATTGCCCTGGGCGTTTCCTCCATCGGCTGTGTGGGTGCCGTGTATAGCCAAAACGCTAAGACCTTGGATGAGTATTACGACCTGCTCAACCATGCGCACCTGCCGGTGGTGCGCGGGCTGGCCTTGAGCCGTGACGACATACTGCGCCGCTCGGTCATCATGGCTTTGATGTGCCAGGGTGCGGTGCACTTTGAGTCGGTGTCTGCAGCCCATTTGGTGGACTTTGCGCGTACCTTTGCGCCTGAGTTGCAGGCGCTAGAGGCTCTGCAAACGCAAGGGCTGGTGGAGGTGGACGCTGCGGGTATCCAGGTCACCGCCATGGGCTGGTATTTTGTGCGCGCCATTGCCATGGTGTTTGACCGCCATTTGCAAGCCGATGTGAACCGCAATCGATTTTCCAAAATCTTGTAAGACCGCTTAGCATCGCGCCGTGTCCTATGCGCTTGTCTCTCTTGCGCCCACAGCGTTTCTGATGGGCTTGGCCGGTGGCCCGCATTGCGTAGCCATGTGCGGTGCGGCCTGCGCGGGCATAGGCCAGGCGGCGGGCGCTGCGAGGGGGCGCGCGCTACTGAGCTTCCAAGCGGGCCGCATAGTGGGCTACGCGGGCCTGGGCGCGCTGGCCGCTGCGTCCATGCAAGGGCTGGGCTGGCTTACCGTGCAGTCGGTGGCGCTGCGCCCGCTCTGGACTTTTCTGCATATCGCCGCTATCGCGATGGGTCTGTTGCTGCTTTGGCGCGCCCGACAGCCGCCGTGGCTGGAAACACTAGGCCGTTTTTTATGGACGCGCGCGCAAAGCCTAGGCTTGCACCGGGGTGCCGCGCCGGGCCTGGTGGGCATGCTGTGGGCGCTGCTGCCGTGCGGCCTTTTGTATTCAGCGGTCATGGTTTCTGCGCTGGCTGGTAGCGTGGCCGGTGGCGCGCTGCTTATGGCCTTGTTTGCGCTGGGCAGTGGCATCACCATGCTGGCTGGGCCCTGGCTGTGGCTGCGCTGGGTGGCGCGCACGCCGTCCGCCGCAGCGACGGGCGACTGGGGCGTGCGACTGGCCGGAGCGGCACTGGCCGCTAGCGCCGCCTGGGCTTTGTGGATGGGCCTGGTGCAAGATGCAGCGCCGTGGTGCATCGCGACTTGATCTCTGCCTAGCCTAGGGATAATGGGGCATGGAGTTTTTTACACCCGTCTCTGAGCTTTCGACAGACATGGCACTGGGCACTCACCCTCTAGCGACTCGCTGGCGCCTGTCTGTCGCCCCCATGATGGATTGGACCGACCGCCATTGCCGTTATTTCCACCGCCTGCTAACGCGCCACACCCGGCTCTATACCGAGATGGTGACCACTGGCGCGCTGCTGCATGGTGATGTGGCGCGGCATTTGCGCTTCAACCTTGAGGAGCAGCCGCTGGCCTTGCAGCTGGGCGGTAGCGAACCGGCAGACCTAGCGCGTGCTGCGCGCATGGGCGAGCAGTGGGGTTATGAGGAAATCAACCTCAATTGCGGCTGCCCCAGCGAGCGGGTCCAGCGTGGCGCCTTTGGCGCTTGCCTGATGAACGAACCGGCGCTCGTGGCCGATTGCGTCAAGGCCATGGTCGATGTGGTGGACGTGCCGGTCACGGTGAAGCACCGCATCGGTATCGACAAAAACGAGGACTACGGCTTTGTGCGCGACTTTGTTGGCACCGTGGCGCAAGCCGGTTGCCAGGTGTTTATCGTGCATGCGCGCAATGCCTGGCTGCAAGGCTTGTCGCCCAAAGAGAACCGCGAAATTCCACCGCTGCGCTATGACATGGCTTACCGCCTGAAACAAGATTTTCCAAGCCTGCAAATTGTGGTGAACGGCGGCATCACCAACAACTTGGATATCGCCACGCATTTGCAGCAGGTCGATGGCGTGATGCTCGGGCGCGAAGCCTATTACCGCCCCTGGTTGATGACCGAGTGGGACGCGCTTTTTTATGGTGACGCGCATACGCCGCCAGTGCCAGAAGCCGTGGAAGAAGCCATGGTGCTGTACATGGAGCGCGCCTTTGCAGAAGACGGCTGCCCTTGGTATGCAATAGCCCGCCACATGCTGGGCCTGTACCACGGGCGGCGCGGTGCGCGCTTGTGGCGCCAGGTGTGGAGCGACCACCGCTTAAAGCCCTTGCCCCCGCGCGAAGTGCTGGCCCGCGCGCATGCGGCCATGGCGCAAGCCGCTGTCCTGGCAGACCATGCAGCCTAATCCAAGCGCTAGCGCGACGCGCGCTGCCAAATTGCTGATCTGGGTCATTCCGCTGTTGTGGGTAGTCAATTCTTTTATTGCGCGGCGTGCCGTGGATGTGATCACGCCACACGTGCTGGCCTGGGGCCGCTGGGCGCTGGCCGGGGTGATATTGGCTTGGGTCACCCGCGCCGAACTGTGGCAACACCGCCAAGCGCTGCGCACCCACACCCGCCGCTACCTGCTGCTGGGCGCATGCGGTATGTGGATTTGCGGCGCGGCGGTGTACTTTGCCGGGCAGACCACCACCATGATGAACATCTCGTTGATCTACGCCGCATCGCCCGTGATGATTGCCGTGGGTTCGGTACTGTGGCTGCGCGAGCCCTTCTCCAAACGCCAGGCGCTGGGCGTGGTGCTGGCGCTGGTGGGCGTGGTGCACGTAGTGGTGCAGGGGCAATGGCTGCTGCTCACGCAAGTGGTGTTTGTACCGGGCGACTTATGGATCGCCGCTGCCGCCACCGCCTGGGCGGCGTATTCCATGATGCAAAAACACTGGGGCAACCCCATAGCGCCAGCGCCCAATTGGCCGTTATTTGCGCCGGTGGCGTGGTCGTGCTCACGCCATTTGCCGCATGGGAGCTATTGCAAGGCGGCCCGCCTTTGGGCACGCAAGCGCTGGCCTTGGTGGTCATGGCCGCGCTGTTGCCGGGCGTGCTGGCCTATTGGATTTATGGCTGGACCCAATCCGTCCTCGGCCCCGGCCCGGTAGCTATGACTATGTATCTGGGGCCTTTATACGCGGCAGTTGTAGCTTGGCTGTTGTTGGGTGAGCCACTGGAGCTGCACCACCTGATCGGCGGCGTGCTGATTTTGTCGGGCGTGGGCTTGGTGGTGGCGGGGAAGCGGGTGGGGGACTGAGCGATCCCCGCGCTATTTGATTTTTTTGGTTTTAAGGGGCAGCAGTTCCTGGCTGACCGCCAGCGCTTTAAATTCCGGGTCTTTGTGCAACAGAACGGCGCTGTGTTCCGATGCGCAGGCGGCGATCCACGCGTCTGCGATAGGCAAAGGATAGAGGGCTTTGAATTGCGCGGCCTTGAAGAGCAAGGTTTCGGTGTTGTGCAACCACTCGATGGGCAGTGCCAAACACTGCTGGTAGGCAAGTTGGCCCGCTGCCTCGTTTTCGTCGCGCCACACGCGGTAGAAAATTTCCATCAGCGTCATAAAGCAGCCATAGCACTTGGCCTGCCCTTGCATCGCCATTTCCAGGACCTGTGCCACCCGGTCGGCGCCGGGTTCGTCGTCACGCAAGGTGAGTAGTGCGGATGTATCGAGCAAAAAGCGCTTCATTCGCGGGCCGCGTCCGCTTTGCGCTCTGCCAACAGCCGGGCCGTGGCGCCGCCTTTGCCCTGTCCACGAAAGGCTTGCACCGGGTGCGCGCGCACCGGCACCACGCTGATGCCGCCTTTATCCACAATCCATTCCAAGCGGTCTGCCGGACCTAAGCGGAATTGGTGGCGTATGGCAGCCGGTACGACAGTTTGCCCTCGGGCGGTGATGGTGCTTTGCATGGCATCCTCGGGAGATTGAATTACTAAATATCAAATAGTGTAATTCAAGGTCGGGGCCTCGCGCGCTCCTTGCTTCATTGATGCCGCCGAATGCGGTTATTTTTGATTGATATCCTTTTAAAATTTTTTCTTAATTACAAAGGGCAGGTTTATGCCTTTTAAGATGATAAAACGACATAAAAATCCTAATTACGTTACTTAGGGAAGCTCTGCATAAGTCCAAACCCGTCATTGCGAGCGCAGCGAAGCAATCCATTTTTGCTTACCAATCAAGCACTTATGGATCGCCGCGTCGCTGCGCTCCTCGCGATGACGGACTTGTGCAGACCTGCCCTAGGAAACAGAAAAATTGACGTAGAATATAAATTTTAGAGGCGAATATCTGCCTTTAATAAGGTATTTTTAAACTTTAAAGGCAAAATAAGGGCGCTTAATAATGTAAATTTGAAGGCAATTGAACATGATTGAAAACCAGACACTCAACGAGCATGAGCTTGACCTTGGCGAAAAACTCAAACGGCTGCGTCTCAATAAAAACTGGGATCAGAAAATGCTCGCGGCGCGCGCTGGCGTAAGCGTGCGCGCATTGCGAAACCTCGAAGCGGGGCAAGGCTCGACGGTCAAGACGCTGTTGCGCATCGTGCGTGCGCTTGGGCGGGAGTCGTGGCTAGAAACGATAGCGCCAGTAGCTACGATCAATCCTTTGACTCTGACAAGTCGCGCTTCACAGCGTGTGCGCGCAACAAGCCCTAAAGTGAGGATCAATGCGGCCAAACGGCTTCTTGCTACCGCGCAGACAGCCCAAGTTAATGGCCAACCGGCACCTGCCTCACCATTTGAAATGAATGCAGCGCGTCGATTAATCGCAAGCGCTCAGCAAGAAATTGAATCGTCACCGCTCAAAAAACTTGAATCTCTCTAAGGAACATCTGCATAAGTCCATACCCGTCATTGCGAGCGCAGCGAAGCAATCCACTTTGGCTTGCGAATCTTGCACTTATGGATCGCCGCGTCGCTACGCTCCTCGCGATGACGGACTTATGCAGACCTTCCTTAACGCATTTCAGTAATCGTATGACCACGAAAATGACTACAAAAAAAACAGTAGGAAGCAAGCCATTTACACACGTCAACGTAGTCAAGGTGTACTTGTGGCAACTACACATAGGCTCCGTGGGCCTTGACCCCAAGTATGGGTTTTATGTCTTTAACTACACCGAAGAATTTATCCAAAGCGGCATCGAGCCATCACCTTTGCAGATGCCTCTGTCAGAGGAAGGTTACATTTTTACGGATCTTCCAGAAGCAACGTACCAACGATTGCCAGCCATGCTCAGCGACTCGCTGCCCGATGATTTTGGTAACGCACTGATCGACCGGTATATGGCTGACCGCGGTGTCTCAAGCGCTAAGGTCACGCCCTTGGACCGGCTGGCCTATATGGGCAATCGGGCAATGGGGGCCTTGAAGTTTCAGCCCAAGCGCGGTCCAGAAAGCGACAAGCCAACTGCCATTGACCTCAGTTCGCTCGTTGAACAAGCACGTAAGGCCGTAACCGGTGTGATGGATGACGATGAGCATACCAACGCGGCACTGCGCAACATCATTGATGTGGGCACATCGGCTGGCGGTGCAAGAGCAAAAGCAGTCATTGCTTGGAATCCTATAAGCGATGAAATTCGCTCAGGCCAGTTAGATGCTCCAAGTGGTTTTGAGCAATGGCTGCTAAAGTTTGACGGATTAGACAAGCACCGCAAACTAGGTTCTTCGCAAAGCTATGGTCGAGTCGAGTACGCCTATCACTTGATGGCACGCGACGCAGGAATCCATATGACGGATTGCCGACTCCTCAAGGAAAACGGCCGGGCACACTTCATGACCCGTCGCTTTGACAGAGAAGAAAATGGTGATCGCAATCACATGCAAACGCTTTGCGCGATGTCGCATCTTGACTTCAAAAAGAAAGGCACCAATGCCTATTCGCAGCTATTCTCCACGATGGTGCAACTCAAACTTCCGTACGAAGCGATGGAAGAGGCATTCCGACGCATGGTGTTTAACGTGATGGGACGCAACTGTGACGACCACGCGAAGAATTTTTCATTTTTGCTTCGCGAAGGCAGCGCAACTTGGGAGTTGTCACCAGCGTACGACGTCACTTTCGCTTATGACCCCACGAATGAATGGATCAGCCAGCATTTGATGTCGGTGAACGGAAAATTCAAGGATTTCGAACGCAGAGATTTGCTGGCAGAGGCCGATCGATTCAAAATTGGAACTGCAAATAAGGTCATCGAGAAAGTGCGAAATGCCATCAAGCAATGGCCTCGGTTTGCCGAGCTTGCGGGTCTGCCTGAGGACGAAATGGTGGAGCGCCAGAATTATTTGCTGCCACTTGATTGAAAAACCCCCCCGCTACACACTTTGTCGCGTTGTGAAATCAACGCCAGCTCTGGGTCGGACGCGGGGGACGAGCGAAAGCCGTGTAAGTACAGCAGATGCGTGGTTTGGCCTGCCATGGCAGCCATCAACCCGCTGCTTCCAGCCCGTTGGCAAAGTGCTCGCGCATGCGCTGCATGCTCAGCGCCGCGTCGCGCGCCAGCAGCGCGTCCATCAATGCTTGGTGTTCGCGCAACGACTCGGCCACACGCCCGCTTTTGAGCAGCGAGTTGTGGCGATTGAGCTTCATCACTTTGCGCAAGTCCGCGCACAGCTGGTCGCGCCAGCGGTTGTCGGCAATCTCCAGAAGGCGCATATGAAAGCGCTCATTCACTTCAAAAAACCTATCAGTGGAGTCCACTGCGGCGGCTAGCTCGGTGTGCAGGGTTTGCAAGTCTTGCAATTGCGCTGGCGTGGCGCGCTGGGCGACCACGCCAGCGGCGTCAGATTCGAGTAGCGAGAGCAGGTGATAAACATCCGCCTGGTCTTTGGCATTAACCTCGGTCACATAAGCGCCGCGCCGCACTTTCATGGTCACCAGGCCTTCGGTAGCCAGCACCTTGATAGCCTCACGCAAGGGGGTACGGCTGATGCCGTATTCCTCGGCCAGCGCCATTTCGTCGATCCAGCTGCCCGGCGGCAAGGTGTTAGAGAAAATGCGCTCGCGCAGCAACTCCGCTACCTCTTGGTAAAGCGCGCGCGGAGTCAGGGTGAGGCTTTGCATGGCGGAAATTGTAAGCCCTAATTCAGTTTTGAATTAATAATTATGAATGATAGAATGCGCTAAGGAAGGTCTGTATCAGCCCGTCATCGCGAGGAGCGCAGCGACGCGGCGATCCATAAGTGCTTCATTGGCAAGCAAAAATGGATTGCTTCGCTGCGCTCGCAATGACGGGTTTGGACTTGTGCAGCGCGTTCCTAGCCGTAAAAATCTTGATTCGAAAGCCCGCGCCATGAGCTCCAAGCCGCCCGCATCCCCGTCCCCGCAGCCAGCTGCCTGGCCCACTTTTGAGCAGGGCGACCACGCCGCCTGGCTGCGCGCCGCCGCCAAGTCCGCGCCCGGCGGCCATGTGGATGCGCTGAACTGGACCACGCCGGACGGCATCGTCGTCAAGCCGCTCTATACCGCAGCGGACACGGCCCATCTGCCTTATGCCAACACGCTGCCCGGTTTTGCCCCCTATGTGCGCGGCCCGCAAGCCACCATGTACGCGGTGCGGCCCTGGACCATCCGCCAATACGCCGGTTTTTCGACTGCCGAAGAGAGCAACGCCTTTTACCGCCAAGCGCTGGCCGCAGGCGGGCAGGGCGTATCAGTCGCATTTGATTTGGCCACCCACAGAGGCTACGACTCGGACCACCCGCGCGTGACCGGCGACGTGGGCAAGGCCGGGGTCGCCATCGACTCGGTGGAGGACATGAAGATTTTGTTCAACCAAATTCCGCTGGACAAAGTCAGCGTGTCGATGACGATGAACGGCGCGGTGCTGCCCGTGCTGGCGGGCTACATCGTGGCCGCCGAAGAGCAGGGCGTGGCGCAAGCGCAACTGAGCGGCACCATACAAAACGACATCCTCAAAGAGTTCATGGTGCGCAACACCTATATTTACCCGCCTGGGCCTAGCATGCGCATCATCGGCGACATCATTGGCTACACGGCCAAAAACATGCCCAAGTTCAACTCGATTTCTATCTCGGGTTACCACATGCAAGAAGCCGGCGCCAACCAGGCTTTGGAGTTGGCTTTCACTTTGGCCGACGGCAAGGAATACGTCAAAACTGCGATTGCCACCGGCCTGGATGTAGACGAATTTGCAGGCCGTTTGTCCTTTTTCTGGGCGATTGGCATGAACTTCTATTTAGAAGTGGCCAAGATGCGCGCCGCGCGCCTGCTGTGGTGCCGCATCATGCAAGGCTTTAAGGCCCAATCGCCCAAGAGCCTGATGCTGCGTACCCACTGCCAAACCAGCGGCTGGAGCCTGACCGAACAAGACCCGTACAACAACGTGGTGCGTACCACCATCGAAGCGATGGCGGCGGTGTTTGGTGGCACGCAAAGCCTGCATACCAATAGCTTTGACGAAGCCATTGCGCTGCCTACCGAGTTCAGTTCGCGCATTGCGCGCAACACGCAGCTCATCATCCAGGAAGAGACGCACATTACCAGCGTGATCGACCCCTGGGCCGGTAGCTACATGATGGAAAAGCTGACCCAGGACATGGCTGACGCGGCCTGGAAAATTATCGAAGAAGTCGATGCCATGGGCGGCATGGTCAAGGCGGTCGATACCGGTTGGGCCAAGCTAAAAATCGAGGCGGCGGCTGCTGAAAAACAAGCCCGCATCGACAGCGGCCAAGACGTGATCGTGGGCGTGAACAAATACAAGCTCAAAACCGAAGACGCGATTGAAGCGCGCGATATCGACAACGTGGCGGTGCGCGAAGGCCAGATCGCACGTCTCAAGCAAGTGCGTGCCGGGCGCGACCAGTCTGCCGTGCAAGCGGCCTTGGATGCGCTGACGTTTGCGGCAGGGCACGAAGGCAATTTGCTGGAACTGAGCATCGCCGCCATGCGCTTGCGCGCCACGGTGGGCGAGGTGAGCGACGCGCTGGAAAAAGCGTTTGGACGGCATCGGGCCGATACGCACAAAGTGTCTGGCGTGTATGCCGCCGCGTACGATGCCGAGCACAGCCACGGAGACACCATGGAATACTGGAACGCCCTCAAAGCCGATATAGCCGCCTTTGCCGACGCGCAAGGCCGGCGCCCGCGTGTGATGATCTCCAAGCTCGGCCAGGACGGCCACGACCGGGGCGCCAAAGTGGTGGCAACCGCGTTTGCCGACCTGGGCTTTGACGTGGACATTGGCCCGCTGTTCCAAACCCCCGAAGAATGTGCCCGCCAAGCGATTGAAAACGATGTGCACGCCGTGGGCGTCTCTACTTTGGCCGCAGGGCATAAAACTCTGGTGCCAGCCATCATCGACGAGCTAAAAAAGCAAGGCGGCGAAGGCATCATCGTGGGTGTGGGCGGCGTGATTCCGCGCCAAGACTACGACTTTTTGTACGCCGCCGGAGTCAAAGGCATATACGGCCCGGGCACGCCCATCCCGGTTAGCGCGCGCGATGTGCTGGACCAGATTAGCAAGTCTTTGCAGGTCTGAAGAACGGTTGTTATACTGTATTACAGTATTTCGAAAGGAGTAAATCATGGCCGTTTCCGTGCGTATGGACCCTTTGCTGGAAAAGCAGCTAGAGCAAGCTGCCAAGCGTCAGGGCATTACCAAATCGCAATTCATCATCGACGCGGTGGAGCGTTCTCTGGGCCGCAAAAACCCCTATGAGCTGATGCTGGCTTTGAAGGTCGAAGAAGAGCAGCGCGCTTATGGCCCCAACGCCAACCCGGCAGAAGCCGCGGTAGCCCAGGCTTTTGAGGGCTATGAGCAGCCCTATGACACCGAAGCATCACGCGCGCAGCTGGTGGCCAAATTGCAAGATAAACATGGCATTCGCAGCGATCGTTGACGCCAGCGCCATGGTGGCCTTGTTTGGTCGCGACCAGCCCAGCGCTGCGCATTACAACCAGTTGTTTGCGCGGGCTGCTCAGGAGCAATGGTCGCTCACCAGCACCTGGCCGTGTGTCACCGAAGCCAGCTACTTACTGGGCTTGCCGCAGCGCTATGCGTTTTTGCGCTGGGTGGCGGCTGATGGCCTGTCCATCTTCCCCTTTGACCAGAGCAATCTGGAAGGCATGGCCGAATTGATGCGCCGCTACACCGAATCTCCGCGCACTGAGATGGATTTTGGCGATGCATCCTTGGTTTACCTTGCCTCGGATACGGGCGTCAACCGCATCATGACCTTGGACGTCCGCGATTTTTCGCGCTACCGCCTGGCCGATGGCCGGGCCTTTGAGATTCTTTGATGACGCTTCAAGTAGTTTCCACGTCCGTGTCAGACCTGCGCAGCACCACGCCCGCAGTGCAGCGCCGCGCCATGGCCAAGGCGATCACGCTGCTGGAGTCCACGCGCGCTGACCATCGGGCGCAGGCGGATGCTTTGCTCACGGCCTTGTTGCCCTTCACTGGCCAGTCAATGCGCCTAGGCATCAGCGGCGTGCCGGGCGTGGGCAAATCGACGTTTATCGAAGCCCTGGGTTTGCATTTGATTGCCCAAGGCCACCGCGTGGCGGTGTTGGCGGTGGACCCGTCGAGCAGCGTGTCGGGCGGCTCCATCTTGGGCGATAAGACGCGCATGGAGCAGTTGTCGGTGCATCCGCAGGCCTTTATCCGGCCCAGCCCGGCCAGCGGCACCTTGGGCGGCGTCGCCGAAAAAACCCGCGAGTGCATGTTGGTCTGCGAAGCCGCAGGCTACGACGTGGTGCTAGTCGAAACCGTGGGCGTGGGCCAATCCGAAACCGCGGTCAGCGGCATGACCGATATGTTTTGCCTTTTGCAATTGCCTAACGCGGGCGACGATTTGCAAGCCATCAAAAAAGGGGTGATGGAGTTGGCCGATCTGGTGGTCATCAACAAAGCAGATATCGACCCGGATGCCGCCACGCGCGCCCAAGCGCAGATCACCAGCGCTTTGCGCCTGCTGGGCTTGCACGGCAACCCAGACCGTCTGGGCTGGAGTCCGCAAGTGGTGCCTATCAGCGCTTTGCAGGGCACCGGTATCAGCGAGTTTTGGGAGGCTGTAAGCGCCTTTCGCACCTTGCAAGCCGACAGCGGTCGCTTTGCCACGCGGCGCCAAAGCCAGGCGCTGGCGTGGATGTGGGAGCGTATTGAGGCGGGCCTGAAACAAAGCTTCAAAACCCAGTCGGCAATTGGTGCTTTGCTACCCGAGCTCAGCGCCCAAGTAGCCGCGGGTTCGCTGGCCGCATCCACCGCCGCACGACAACTTTTACACGCCTACGGCAATAGCCTTGGGGCATCGATTACCAGCACGGAGAAGTAAGCATGCAAGACATATTGGAGCAACTCGAAGCCAAGCGCGCCGCGGCGCGCATGGGCGGCGGCGAAAAGCGCATCAGCGCGCAGCACGGCAAAGGCAAGCTGACGGCGCGCGAGCGCCTAGAAGTGCTGCTAGACGAAGGCACGTTTGAAGAATGGGACATGTTCGTCGAGCACCGCTGCACCGACTTTGGCATGCAAGACAACAAAATCCCCGGCGACGGCGTGGTCACTGGCTACGGCATGATCAATGGTCGCTTGGTGTTTGTGTTTAGCCAAGACTTCACGGTGTTTGGCGGCGCTTTGAGCGAATCGCACGCCGAGAAGATTTGCAAAATCATGGACCAGGCCATGAAAGTGGGCGCACCAGTGATCGGCCTGAACGACTCGGGCGGCGCGCGCATCCAAGAAGGCGTGGCCTCGCTAGGCGGCTATGCCGATGTCTTCCAGCGCAATGTCATGGCCAGCGGCGTGATTCCGCAAATCAGCATGATCATGGGGCCTTCAGCCGGCGGCGCGGTGTATTCACCGGCTATGACGGATTTCATCTTCATGGTCAAAGACAGCTCGTATATGTTTGTCACCGGCCCTGAAGTCGTGAAGACGGTGACGCACGAAGAAGTCAGCGCCGAGGAGTTGGGCGGTGCGATTACCCACACCACCAAAAGCGGCGTGGCCGATATGGCGTTTGACAACGACGTAGAAGCGCTCTTGATGCTGCGCCGCCTCTACAACTATTTGCCCTTGTCCAACCGCGAAAAAGCCCCGGTACGGCCCAGCGGCGACCCGGCGCATCGTATGGATATCAGCCTCAACACCTTAGTGCCAGAGAACCCGAATAAGGCCTATGACATGAAGGAGTTGATCGTCAAAACCGTGGACGACGGCGACTTTTTTGAAATCCAGCCCGAGTACGCCAAAAACATCCTGATCGGCTTCGCGCGCATGGACGGGCAGACCGTGGGCATCGTGGCCAATCAGCCCTTGGTGTTGGCCGGGTGCTTGGACATCAAGAGCAGCATCAAAGCGGCGCGCTTTGTGCGTTTTTGTGATGCCTTCAATATTCCGGTTATCACCTTTGTCGATGTGCCCGGCTTTATGCCCGGCACCAGCCAGGAGTACGGCGGCATCATCAAGCACGGTGCTAAGTTGCTCTATGCCTATGCGGAATGCACCGTGCCCAAAATCACGGTCATTACGCGCAAAGCGTATGGTGGCGCGTATGACGTGATGGCCTCTAAACATTTGCGCGGCGACGTGAACTTCGCCTGGCCTAATGCCGAGATCGCGGTGATGGGCGCCAAGGGCGCGGTGGAAATTATTTTCCGAGAGGACAAAGGCGATCCTGAAAAGCTGGCCGCCAAAGAGGCCGAATACAAAGCGCGCTTTGCCAATCCCTTTGTGGCCGGTGCCCGTGGGTTTATTGACGATGTGATCTTGCCCGCTGAAACGCGCAAGCGCATTTGCCGTTCGCTGGTGATGCTCAAGGACAAGAAACTGGAAAACCCGTGGCGCAAGCATGGGAATATTCCACTGTGATGTTTATGCGAGTTGCTTGTATGGTGCTCGCAGGCTCGGGTGGCCCGGACGTTTTGCTCCGTGTCCCCCGCGCTGCGCGCTCCTCCTTTACCTACGCAAAACGCCCGGGCCACCCAAGCCTGGGGCTGGGCGCGCCTTGGTTAGAGAACCTCTGCATAAGTCAAAACCCGTCATTGCGAGCGAAGCGAAGCAATCCATTTTTGCTTACCAATCAATCACTTATGGATCGCAGCGTCGCTGCGCTCCTCGCGATGACGGACTTATGCAGACCTTCCTTAGGTTTCATCTCGTTGATGGATAGGCAAGCATGATGAAGACGATTCGGAGCAAAGAATTCACTGCGGATTTGGCATGGGGCAGTCTGGCTATCGCCAATCTGGACGGTACCACCGTCAAACTGCATTGGACGGATCAGCCTTACAAGTGGCACGTCAATGATGGACAGGAAGTTTTTGCCGTTATGGA
>CAMBNY010000039.1 GCA_945869165.1 Comamonas sp. lk
CTGGGACGCCTGGGCGTCACAGGATTTTGCTGGGGCGGGCGTATCACCTGGTTGTATGCCGCGCACCAAGCACGCGTCAAAGCCGGCGCAGCTTGGTATGGTCGGTTGGCGGGCAATAAGACAGCGCTCACACCGCGCCATCCGGTGGATACGGCGGTGGATTTACAGGCACCGGTGTTGGGCCTCTATGGCGCCATGGATAGCGGCATTCCCTTGGATACGGTGGCCGCGATGCGCGCTGCGCTGGCAGAAGGTTCATCGTCCGCACGCGCTTCGCGTATCGAGGTGGTTCCCGATGCGCCGCATGCGTTTTATGCCGATTACCGTCCGGGTTATCGGCACGCTGCAGCCCAAGCCGCCTGGCGCGAGATGCTGGCCTGGTTTGCATCCAACGGTGTCCCACCGCAAAGCGAAATTCAAAAGGACTGCGTGTGATTATTTTTGCAATATTGGTCGGCACGCTGTGCGCTGGCATTGGCAGCGTCTGGGTCGCCGCTGCGCTCAGTTTTGGTTTGCTGGCCCGCTACACCCAGCATATGCTCAGCATGGCAGCCGGTGCTTTGCTTGCCACCGCCTTTATGCATTTACTACCCGAAGCCTTTGAAAGCCAAGCCGGTGCGCATGATTTGTTTATGACTTTGCTTATCGGCTTGGTGTTTTTTTTCCTGCTGGATAAAGCGGAACTCTGGCACCACGGCCATGAACATGGGGCGCATGCCCACAGCCATGCGGACCACGACCATGCGCCAGCGGCAAGCGCTGCACATGCGGGTGCCCATGACCATAGCCATGTGCACCCGCAGGGCGCCGTGCAGGGACAGGCCTCGGCTCACAGCCATTTTGGCGGCAGCTGGGCGGTGCTGGCCGGTGACAGCGTGCATTGTTTTGGCGATGGCGTGTTGATTGCCTCAGCGTTCATGGCCGATATTCGCCTGGGAATGATTGCCTCGGTGGCCGTGCTGGCCCACGAAGTACCGCACCACATGGGCGATTTGGTGGTCTTGCGCGCAGGCGCCACAGATCGCCAGGCTGCGCTTATCAAGGTGTCGATGGCAGGCTCGGTCACGGCGCTGGGTGGCTTGTTGGGCTACTGGCTGGTCGCACAACTGCAGGACTATTTGCCTTTCTTCCTTGTCGTCGCGTCCAGCAGCTTTATCTATGTGGCTTTGGCCGATTTGATTCCGCAATTACAAAAGCGACTGAGCGGCTGGCAAACCGCTGCGCAAATCACCTGGTTGCTGGCCGGGATTGGACTGGTTACGGCGGTCAGCTCCCTTGCGCACGGGCATTAAGGTTCAAGTGCCTTGCGCACGAACGTCGGCTTTCTGCCGCCCAAATGCCCTTCATCGCGAAAGCGCTGGTCGGTATCGGAGAAAATAGTCGGATATTCGGTTTTTTCCGCCCCAGGCGGGCCCGTTTCTCGCTTTGCGATCCGCTTTTGTATTCAATGAACATCTATTTCAAGCACTTTGCGCGCCGCTTGCCTCTGGGGCTTGTCAGCTTTTTTAGCGTACTGCTCTTGGCGGCCTGCACTGTGCCGCGGCAACCGGTGGCTAAGGTGGCGGCGCCGGTGGATCAATGGCAAGCGCCCCTGCCGCACGAGGGGCAAATTCGCGCGCTGCGAGATTGGTGGCAAGCGCAGGAGGATCCGGCTTTGTTGCGTTTGCAAGACGCCGCGCAGCAGGCCAGCCCGAATTTACAGCAGGCTTTGGCTTTGATCGCGCAGGCACGCGCCAGCAGCAGTGCCGCGGGTGCGACCATGCTGCCCCAAGTCAATGCCGGAGCGGCGGCAAGCCGTGGCGAGAACCAAGTCGGTATGGGCGCCATGAGCACAGTGGGCGTTTCGGTTCAGGCCAGTTGGGAAATCGATTTGGTGGGGGCCAACAAAGTACTGCGCGACGGTGCCCGGGCCCAATTGCAGGCCAGCCAGGCCCAGTGGCATGAGGCCCGCGTTTCACTGGCGGCCGAAGTGGCACATGCCTATTTCGGCGCACGTGCGTGCCAGGCCTTGGCCGACAATGACCGGCGCATCAGTCATTCATTTGAAGAGAGCTTGCGGTTCTCGGGTCAACTGCTGTCGGCCGGCCTAGTACCTTCCACTCAGGTTTCATTGGCCCGTGCAGCGCTTGCCGATGCGCGTGCCCGGCTTGCACAGCAATCGGCCCAATGCGATATGGGCGTTAAAGCCTTGGTCGCCTTAACTGCATTGCCGGAGTCGCAGGTACGCAGCTTGATTGCCCCTTCCGAAGTCCCCTTGCTGGAGAGCCCGGTTTTTGCCGTATCCAGCATTCCCGCCCAAACCTTGGCCCAACGCCCCGACGTGTTTGCCGCCGAACGTGAGGTGTACAAAGCCTCGGCGCTGGTGGCCGGCGCCCAGGCGCAGCAGTGGCCGCGTTTGACATTGAGCGGCTCGGTCGCCCCTACGCAATTTTCTATGGCAGGCGCCGACAATTACCTGACCACCTGGTCTTTGGGGCCGCTGGCATTGGCGGTGCCGGTGTTTGACGCGGGCCAACGGCTGGCCAACATCGATGCCGCGAAGTCCAACTTTGAAAGCAAAGTGGCGACCTACCAGGCCCGTGTCCGTCATGCGGTACGCGAAGTGGAAGAGTCTTTGCTGCAATTGCAACTCAACGATGCCCGCAGCGAACAGGCGCAGTACAGCTTGGCCAGTATGGAGCAGGTTTTTAAATCGGCACAGGCACGAATGCGCCAGGGCATGCTCAGCGGGCTGGAACTCGAGGAGGCGCGTCGCGGCTGGTACGGTGCCCAATCGTTGGTGGTGGGCTTGCAATGGGAGCGCCGCCGCGCTTGGGTTGCGTTGTACCGCGCCGCAGGGGGCGGCTGGGACCGCGCACAAGCGGAGCAGGGTCCTGATTCGGTATTGGTGCCCGAAAGCGATCCGAAAGCGAATTGACATCGAAAGAACTGAAGGTATGCGAGTGATTACTTCGAATTGGATACGAGCCACCCTTGGCGCACATCAGTCTGCTATCGCTTTGGTGGCCAGCCTGTTTTTTTCGGTGATGGTCTCCGTGCAGGCGGCTGACCCGGCCCCTGCGGCCAAGCCGGTGCTGACGGTCACTGCCACGCGCGTGCAGAAATCCACCTTACCCCTGACGCTGCAGGCCAATGGCAATGTGGCCGCTTGGCAGGAGGCCAGCGTGTCCGCGGAAGTCGGAGGCATGCGCATAGCTGATTTGCTGGCCAACGTAGGTGATGTCGTACACGCTGGTCAGCTACTAGCGCAGCTGTCCACGGACGGCGTACGGGCCGACGTCGCGCTGGCGCGCGCGCAACTGTCGGAGGCGCAGGCGGCATCGCTCGAGGCCGGCATGAATGCAGATCGCGCACGGGCATTGCAAAATGATTCGGCCCTCAGTGCGCAGCAGATCAGCCAAATGCTGAACGCCGAACAAGTGGCCAAGGCGCGACTGGAAGCAGCCAGGGCCGCTGTGGACAGCCAATTGCTACGCCTGAAACATACGCAAATTCTGGCGCCCGATAGCGGCACCATCATTGCGCGCAATGCGGCCTTGGGCGCGGTGGTAGCGCCGGGTAGCGAGCTGTTCCGTTTGGTGCGCAAAAGCCGCTTGGAATGGCGCGCTGAAGTTACTGCGGCCGAGTTTTCACGGATCGTGCCCGGCGCTGCTGCGCGCGTCACGTCCCCCGGCGGTGGTCAGTGGCAGGGACGCGTGCGCATGCTGGCCCCGACTATGGATGCACAAAGCCGGGTCGGATTGGTGTACGTCGACTTGCTCGGGCCAGTAGATAAAACTGCGATTGCACTTAAACCCGGCATGTATGTGCCCGGGGAATTTGTGTTGGGCCAAACGCCCGCATTGACGGTGGCACAGCAAGCGGTGGTGGTGCGCGACGGGTTTAGTTACTGTTTTCGACTGCAACCTGATGGTCGGGTGACACAAACCCGTATCAATACCGGCAGGCGTGCCAGCAGTGGTTCGGGGCCGGTTATTGAGGTGCTCGATGGTTTGGAAGCCGATGCCCAGGTAGTCGCTTCAGGCGCTGGCTTTTTGCGCGATGGGGATACCGTGAAAGTGGCGCCTGCGTCGGCCAACACCTCAGCTGCTGGTGCCAAGCCCGCTCCCAGTGCTGCGCAATAAGGGGCGTCTGTGAATTTTTCGGCCTACTCGATTAGGAACCCCATACCGGCGATCATGCTGTTCGCCTTGCTGACGCTGGCTGGCTTGCTGGCGTTTCGCGGCAGCGTGGTGCAGGATTTTCCGGATATTGAATTGCCTATCGTGACGGTGGAAGCGGGCTTGCCCGGCGCGGCACCCGCGCAAATGGAAACCGAGGTAGCGCGCAAGATAGAAGACGCAGTAGCCACCTTGGCTGGCGTGAAAAATGTGTACACCACGGTGCTCGATGGCAGCGCGGTGGTCACGGTGGAGTTCGTGCTGGAAAAGCCGATCAATGAAGCCGTCAACGAAGTGCGTGATGCCGTTGCCAGTGTGCGCGCTGATTTGCCTTCTGAATTGCGCGATCCTTCGGTTACCAAAGCGTCGACGGCGGGCCGCGTGGTGCGCACCTACACGGTGCAGGCTTCGGGCCAGCCAGGTATGCAAGTGCGCGATGACGAGGCCATCAGCTGGTTTGTCGACAACACGGCCAATAAGCGTCTGCGCGGCGTGCCCGGTGTGGGCGCGGTGAAGCGATTAGGTGGCGTCTACCGTGAGGTGCGCGTGGAGCTCGATACCGCGCGCATGGCCGCGCTCGGTGTGTCCGCTTTGGATGTGTCACGTCGCCTGAAAATCGTACAAGTTGAGGCGCCGGGCGGGCGCGGCGATGTCAGTGGCGCCGAGCAATCGGTGCGCACCATTGCCACAGTCCAAAGCGCGCAGGAATTGGCGCAGCTGGACTTGCCCCTGCCCGATGGCCGCCATGTGCGCCTGGAGCAAATTGCCAAGGTGCTGGACACGGTAAGCGAAGCCCGGGCGATTGCCACCCAGGACGGCGCCAAAGTCGTGGCCTTTGAAATATTCCGCAGCAAAGGCGCCAGCGAAGTGGCGGTGGCCGAAGGTGCGCGCCTCGTAGTGGCCAAGCTGCAAGAAGAAAACCCGGACTTGCGCATCGAGGCAATTATTGACAATGCCGCGCCGGTGCAGGAAAACTTCAAGGGCTCTATGGAGTTGCTGTACGACGGCGCGCTCTTGGCGATTCTGGTGGTGTGGTTGTTTCTGCGCGATTGGCGCGCCACTTTGGTGGTGTCCACGGCTTTGCCGCTGTCGGTTATTCCGACCTTTCTGGGCATGAAGTATTTCGGCTACACGCTCAATACCGTGACTCTCTTATCGCTTGCTTTGGTGGTGGGTGTGTTGGTCGATGATGCGATCGTGGAGATTGAAAACATCGCTCGCCATTTGCGTATGGGTAAGTCGCCGTTTCAGGCAGCGATGGAGGCGGCGGACGAGATCGGCATGGCGGTGATCGCCACCACGTTTGCATTGGTGGCAGTGTTTTTACCCACGGCTTTTATGGGCGGCGTCCCGGGTCTGTTTTTTAAGCAATTTGGCTGGACGGCGGTGCTGGCGATTTTGGCCTCGCTGATGGTGGCGCGCCTGCTCACGCCCATGATGGCCGCTTATATGTTGCGGCCTGCGCGCACGATTGACGGCGCGCCTGTGTTGGTTGAGCCGCCTGATGGCCCCATCATGCTCGCGTACTTGCGCGTAATGCAATGGTGTCTGCGCCATCGACTGGTCACCGCCATTGGGGCTGGTTTGTTTTTTGTGGGCTCGGTGTCTTTGGTGGGCTTGCTGCCGACCACCTTTATTCCGCCAGGTGACCGGGGGCAGACGCAGGTCACCATCGAGTTGGCCCCTGGCAGCACCTTGGCCGAAACCCAAAAAATTGCCGAGCAAGCGCGCAAAGAGATCGCTGGCATAGAGCACGTCGTAAGCATTTTTAGTTCCATTGGCGGCGGCTCAAGCGGCGACGCTTTTGCTCCCGGTGCGGCAGCCGAAGCACGCCGCGCAGTGCTGACGATTAGCGCGGTGCACCGCAATGATCGCAAAGAAAGCATGCAGGACATTGACGCCCACATCCGTAGCCGCATGGCCGATATTCCGGGGGCGCGTTTTAACGTCGGCTCACCCGAAACCGGCGGCAAGCTGCAACTCGTGCTCAAGAGCGAAGACCCCGCAGCGTTGATGCAAGCGGCCCAGTTAGTGGAACGGGACCTGCGAGGTCTGAAGGGGATCGGCAATATCAACTCTAGTGCTTCGCTGGTGCGCCCCGAAATCATTGTCCGCCCGGATAACGCCCGCGCCGCCGATTTGGGTGTTACGGCGGCCAGCATTGGCGAGACGGTGCGCGTCGCTACTGCCGGCGACTACGACACGGCCTTGTCCAAGCTCAATTTGGCACAGCGCCAGGTGCCTATTCGTGTGAAGCTGCCCGACGCGGTGCGCGCCGACTTGGCCTCACTGGCTCGCTTGACGGTACCCGGTAAGAGCGGCCCGGTGATGCTGGCGCAAGTGGCCGACATCCGCATGGACAGTGGGCCCGCGCAAATTAGTCGCCTCAACCGCAACCGCAATGTGGTGCTGGAAGTAGAACTGGGTAAGCGCACGCTGGGCGAGGTCAATGCCGAGGCGCGCGCCTTGCCCAGCCTGGCCAATTTGCCGCCTGGCGTGTCGATTGCCGAGTTGGGCGACGCCCAGGAAATGCAGGCCTTGTTTGCCAGCTTCGGAATCGCCATGCTGATCGGCGTGCTGTGTATTTACGGCGTGCTGGTACTCTTGTTCAAAGACTTTTTGCAGCCGGTCACGATTTTGGCGGCGCTGCCTTTGAGCATTGGCGGCGCATTTGTGTTGCTGCTGATTACCGGTCGCGCCTTGTCGATGCCGACTATGATCGGGCTCATTATGCTTATGGGTATCGTCACCAAAAATTCTATTTTGTTGGTCGATTACGCGGTACTGGCGCGCCAGGCGGGTATGGAGCGGTTTGAGGCCTTGGTCGATGCCTGCCGAAAGCGCAGCCGTCCGATTGTGATGACTACCATCGCGATGGGTACCGGCATGCTGCCTCTTGCGATAGGCTGGGGCGCGGACCCGAGCTTTCGCTCGCCCATGGCGATTGCCGTGATTGGCGGTTTGATTACCTCAACCTTGCTGAGTTTGTTGGTGGTACCCGCAGTGTTTACTTACATTGATGATCTTGAAGTTTGGCTAAAGCGCATGTTGAACCGGAGCCGGAGGACGCAGAATGTGCTAACGCCAGCGTTCGACCGAAAGGATCCGGTATGAGCATCCAAGGTAAGGTAAGACGCTATGGCTGATAGGTCTTTGCAAGATCGGATCGGCGCGCTGCAAGCGCAGGGCATCCATTCCGTGCTGGCGCAGTTTTGCGACATCCATGGCGTGGCCAAAGGCAAGCTGGTGCCTTTAGACAATTTGCCGGAATGGGTAGCGCAGGGCGCCGGTTTTGCCGGGCCCAGCATCTGGGGCACGGGCCTGCCGCGCCAGGGGGTACGCAGCGAATACTATGGACGCGTGCAGCCGGACAGTTTGCGGCCCTTGCCCTTTATGCCCGGCGTGGCGCATGCGGTCTGCGATGGCTTTGCAGGCGGGCAGCCGCTGGCTACTTGCTCTCGCCAAGTGCTCAAAGCCGCCACGAACGCATTGGCCCAGCGTGGCTGGACGATGTGGGTGGGCATAGAGCCCGAGTTTTTTCTGCTGCGCCAGGATGCAACGGGCCAGTGGACGCTGGCCGATGCGCAGGACACGCTGGACAAACCTTCCTACGACCTCAAAGCCATTCACCGCAACTACGCGTTTTTGGACGATATGCGTGTGGCCCTGGGCGCTCTGGGTTTTCGCTTGCAGCAGATGGACCACGAAGACGCTTGCGGCCAGTATGAAATCAATTACGCCCACGACCACGCGCTGGCTGCGGCGGACCGCTATATGTTGTTCAAGCTGACGGCCCATGCGATAGCCCAGCGCCACGGCCAGGTGTTTAGCAGCATGCCCAAACCCCTAGCGCATGCGCCCGGCAGTGGCTTGCATTTCCATATCAGCATCACGGATGTGCAGGGCAGGGCGGTGTTTGCCGATGCGCAAGGCAGCCTAGGTCTGAGTACGGCGGGCCACCAGTTTGCCGCAGGCCTCTTGCACCACGCCGACGCCCTGGCCGCGCTGTGCGCGCCCACGGTCAATAGCTATAAGCGCCTGGCCAGCAGCCCCAGCGCATCGGGCACCACCTGGTCGCCGGTGTGGAAGGCCTATGGCGACAACAACCGCACGTGTTTGCTGCGCACCGTAGCAGGCCGCATGGAGTGGCGCTTGCCCGACCCATCGTGCAATATTTACGCGGCCCTGGCTGGGGTGCTGCATGCAGGCTTGCACGGCATAGACAGCGCCATGGCAGCACCAGCGCCTTGCAACGAAGACTTGTACATCCGCCAGGCCAGCGGCCAGCCTATGCCGGCGCGCTTGCCCAAAAACCTAGAAGAGGCCATAGAGGCTCTGCAAGCGGACGAGGTGCTTCGCACTGCCGTGGGCGCGGCCTTTTGCGCCCAGTGGATAGGCCTTAAGCGCGCCGAGTGGGACAGCTATGCCCAGCACGTCAGCGCGTGGGAAATGCAGCGCTACGCCGACGCGTTTTAAAGCCAGCCCCTGCCTTCCCGGTGGGACTCCTTCCGATCAAGTTTTATTCCGCATGCCGGGAAATAGGACGTATGGCACGCCTATCCGAAATTTCGCATTGAGAAATATAATAAATCTATCGTGAAAAAATACAGCTAAGTCATTGATTAATAACAAAAAATATTTAGTCTTATATAAGACATAAGATTGTTTCCATGTCTTATATAAGACTTAGAATTGCGGCACTGCACCACGGGCCACCTTGGCCTGGGCACCGATCAACCACAAGGAGTTTTTATGCCGCAAGCACTCAATGCACAACTGAGCCGCGAACAACAAGTCGCACAACTGGAAAAAGACTGGGCCACCAACCCGCGCTGGAAAGGTATCAAGCGCGGTTACTCGGCCGCTGATGTCGTCCGCCTGCGCGGCTCCTTCCAGGTCGAGCACACGCTAGCCCGCCGTGGCGCCGAAAAACTGTGGGATTTGCTGCACGACGAGCCCTATGTCAACTGCCTTGGCGCGCTGACCGGCGGCCAGGCCATGCAACAAGTCAAGGCGGGCGTTAAAGCCATTTACCTGTCCGGCTGGCAAGTCGCTGCCGATAGCAATGAATACTCCGCCATGTACCCGGATCAATCCTTGTACCCCGTGGACTCGGTGCCTAAAGTGGTGGAGCGCATCAACAATTCCTTCACCCGCGCCGATGAAATTCAGTGGTCCAAAGGGGTAGGCCCTGGCGACAAAGGCTATATCGATTACCACGCGCCCATCGTGGCCGATGCGGAAGCGGGCTTTGGCGGCGTGCTCAATGCCTATGAATTGATGAAAGCCATGATCCGCTCGGGCGCGGGTGGCGTGCACTTTGAAGACCAACTCGCTTCAGTCAAAAAATGCGGCCACATGGGCGGCAAAGTCTTGGTGCCCACCACCGAAGCCGTGCAAAAACTCAAAGCAGCGCGCATGGCTGCAGACGTGTATGGTGTACCCACTTTGGTAATCGCCCGTACCGACGCCGAAGCCGCTGATCTGGTGACCAGCGACTTTGACCCCATCGACCAACCCTTCCTGACCGGTGAGCGCACCTCCGAAGGTTTTTACAAAACCCGCAAAGGCATGGACCAGGCCGTGGCCCGTTCGGTGGCCTATGCCGAGTACGCCGATTTGGTGTGGTGCGAAACCGGCACGCCCGATCTGGACTTCGCGCGCAAATACGCCGAAGCCGTGCACGACAAACACCCCGGCAAGATGCTGGCTTACAACTGCTCGCCGTCCTTCAACTGGAAGAAAAACCTGGACGACGCCACCATCGCCAAATTCCAGCGCGAACTCGGCGCCATGGGCTACAAATACCAGTTCATCACGCTGGCCGGTATCCACAACATGTGGTACCACATGTTTGACCTGTCCCAAGACTACGTCAAGCGCGGCATGACCGCGTATGTGGAAAAAGTGCAAGAGCCCGAATTCGCCGCCCGCGACCGTGGTTACAGCTTTGTGTCGCACCAGCAAGAAGTGGGCACCGGCTACTTCGACGAAATCACCACCGTTATCCAAGGCGGCCGCTCCAGCGTCACCGCGCTGACCGGCTCCACCGAAGAAGAGCAGTTCCACTAAAGCGCTGACCCGCACCGGGCCGTTCGCGGCTTGGGTAGTGGGCATTAGCAAAAAGGGCGGGTACGTGAGTGCCTGCCCTTCTTGCGTTTCAAAGAAGTCTTTTCTATTCTGGAGTTACATCCCCGCCACCAGCCCATCCCTGCGCGCATCACTAGCCGCCACATAGCCTTTCTTGCCTGGATCGCCAGCGCGCCAGATGAATTGACCGGCCCCAAAGTCTTGGTAACTGTCGTTCATCACTTCCATCTGGTGGCCGCGTGATGCCAAGCCTTGCACAGTGTTAGTGGCCATGCCGGATTCGACGTTGATGGCCAAGCCGGTGTTAAAGCGCCAGCGCGGCGCGTCGCAGGCGGCTTGCGGGTTTTGGCCGTAGTCCAGCATGCGCACCAGGGTTTGCACATGGCCTTGGGGTTGCATATTGGCGCCCATCACGCCAAAGCTCATCACCGGCTGGCCGTCACGCGTCAGGAACGCGGGGATGATGGTGTGAAATGGTTTTTTGCCAGGCGCCACCAGGTTGGCTGTGTTGGGTGCTTGCGGGTCGGTGCTAAAGCCGTGGCCCCGGTTTTGCAGGCTGATACCAAACTGCGGCTCCACGCAGCCCGAGCCAAAGCCCATGTAATTGCTTTGGATAAAGCTGACCATCATGCCGGTCTCGTCGGCAGTCGTCAGGTACACCGTGCCGCCCTGGGCCGGGTTGCCTGGGCCGAAGCTTTGGGCGCGCTGCATGTCGATCAGTGCGGCGCGCAGGGCCAGGTACTGCGGGTCTAGCAATTGCGCAGTGCTCAGGGCCATGGCACGCGGGTCGGCCACGTAGCGATAGACATCGGCAAAGGCCAGCTTCATGGCCTCGATTTGCACGTGCTGGCTGTCAACGCCGTCGCGCGCCATGCCCGCGATATCAAAGTGCTCCAGCATGCCTAGCGCCATCAGTGCGGCAATGCCCTGGCCGCTGGGCGGTATTTCGTGCACGGTGTAGCCGCGATAGTTGTGGGCCAGCGGTGTCACCCATTCGGGCTGAAAAGCCGCCAGGTCTGAGGCGCGCAGGCTGCCGCCGTGTGCGCTGGAAAAGCGCTCCATCGCCTGGGCCATCTCGCCCCGGTAAAAGGATTCGCCTTTGCTTGCCGCGATCTCGCGCAGGCCGCGCGCAGCTGCCGGAAATTGAAATAACTCGCCCACCTGGGGTGCGCGCCCGTAGGGCAAAAAGTGCGCGGCAAAGCCGGGTTGGTTTTGTAGCTCGGGCGTGGCAGCGGCCCATTTTTGCTGGACCACCACCGGCACCAAGTAGCCGCGCTCGGCGATTTCGATGGCGGGCTGCATGAGCTCGGCGAAAGATAGTTTGCCAAAGCGCTGGCTCATGGTGGACCAGGCGGCGACGGCGCCGGGCACGGTGACGGCATCGAGCCCGCGCTTGGGCGGCGTGGCCAAGGCGTGGCCGTATTTGCTGGCAAAGTAGTCCGGCGTCCAGGCCGCAGGCGCATGGCCCGAACTATTGAGGCCGTGCAGCTGCTGTCCGTCCCACAAAATACAAAACGCATCCGAGCCCAGGCCATTGCTGACTGGCTCGCAAATCGTTAGCGCGGCGGCGGCGGCAATCGCTGCGTCCACCGCATTACCGCCTTGCCACAGCATGCGTAAACCGGCTTGCGCCGCTAACGGGTGCGAGGTGCTGACGATGTTGCGGGCAAACACCGGCAAACGGGTACTGCTGTAGGGGTTGGAAAAATCAAACTGCATGGCATGGGGCGGCGCGGTGCCGCAATGGGGTTGAAAAAGCCGCCAGAGTGTGGGCGGCGAATGCGTGCCGGGCATCTTAGCTTTTGGCACGCCCTGCGCACCCAGACTTGCTCAGGCGTTGCCAGCGGCCCGCGAAAACCCCGGCGCCGGCTCTATGCTCATGCGGGTCACCGGGCAGGCCTCTTGCACGCGGCGGTGGAAATCTTCGATGCAATATTCGTAGCGTGACAGCGGGCCGTTGGCAAAGCCCTGGGATTGCAAGCCCTGCTGTACGCGCTCGCTCAAAGCTTTGTCCTCGGCGCTGACCTGGCGGTTGATGCGGGCGTTCAGGTAGCGCAGTACTTTCATTTCGCGGCGGCTGTCCGGGCGCACGTAGATGGGGTAGCGCACGGTGCAGGTGGTAGCGGTTTTGGGGAAAAACTGGAACAAGTCCATGCTGTCGCCATAAATGTCCATGCCGGTATTGGGGGGCATCGTAAAAAACGTCCAGGCATTGCGCACCGACGCGGGCAGGTCAGCGTTCAGGCGCGGCGCCATAGCCTGGTACATGCGCTCGGCCCAGTTGCTTGACGGTTGCGAGCGCAATACGCTGGTGCTAGCGGCCACGCCGTGTGCGTTCAGGGTGCCTATCATGTCGCTGTCGAGCAAGCGCTGGTAGCCCGGATGGCCCAGTGGTACATGGTAGTTTTCCAGGTTGTTGTCCACGCCGACTTTCCAGTTGCAGGCCCAGTCTTCCACCCAGTGCGCGCCCAGAGGCACCATTTCTTCCAGGCGGTAGTCTTGCAACTGAGGCAAAAATTCTTGCCACTGCGTATGCAGCGCCGGGCCGCCCGGCGTCAGGCGCACAAACACCAGGCCGCAGAGCACTTCCAGCTCCAGGGCGCGCAGGCCGAGCGCGGATTTGTCATGGTCTGCAAAGGTCTCTTCGCTCGGCCGCGCGGCCAGCGGGCCTTGCAGGCTGTAGCTCCAGCCGTGGTAGGGGCAAGTTAGCCGCGCTTTGCATTGGCCGCTGCCGTCCAGCAGCCGCGCGCCCCGGTGGCGGCATACATTGAGGTAGGCGCGCAACACGCCGGCCTCGTCGCGCAGCACTAGCACCGGGTCTGGCCCCATGTCCAGGGTGATGAAGTCGCGCGGCTGCGGTAATTCATTCACATGGCAGGCAAACTGCCAAGACTTGCGAAACAGCGCATCTATTTCCAGGCATTGCAACTCGGCATTGTTATAGGTCCAGGCCGGTAGCGTGGGCCGGATGGGGAGCCTTGTGTGCTGAGTCATAGTGGTGGCCTGGTTTGCTTGCTTGTGCACTTACAAAAGTGGCGCCACTGCGTTCAGGCACATGGCCCGTGCTTGCGCGGCGCTAAGCGATTGTGGGTCCAGCGCGGCTTGCAACCACAGCCCGGCGATCAGGGCCATCAGCGCAACCGACTGGGCGCGGGTGTCGATGTGCAAACCATTTTTTTGGGCCAGGCGCTCCAACACGTCTTGGTAAATTTTGAGGTCCAGCTGGTAGAGCGCGCGGTCCAGCTTTTGCAGCTTGGGCGATTTGGGAATCACGCTCCAAAAGCCCAGCCAGATGCGCAACTGCTGCGGGTTGAACATGGCATCGTCAAAGTTTTTGTTGATGCACGAGCGCAGGGCGTTTGCCGGATCATCCATGTCTTTCATGCCGTCCAGCGCGTAGGCCTTCCACTGGTCGCACAAGGTTTTGTAAGACTGCAGCAGCAACTCATCTTTGCTGCCGAAGTGGTGGTTGATCAGCCCACGTGACACACCGCCTTCGGCGCAAATGCGCTCGATAGTAATGCCGCTGTAGCCGTACTGGGCAATCGAGCGCGTGGTGGCGTCTATCAAAAGCCGCTTGCGTACTTCGGGCTGCTCGCGACTGCGCACCGCCGCAGGCTTTGCCGCTTTTTTTATGGAGGGTGGCGGGTGTGCCATGTCATCGGGTTGGAAAAACTTATCGTGCCAAGTCACTGGCAGTGCGCTCGTCCACCAGCGCGCGCATGGCGGTCAAATACCATTCGATATAAAGCTGCGCGCAGGACTCCATGGGCGCATACGGGCCGGGCGTAAAGAAGGCCGAGTTCACGCCTAACTGATTCACTTCGATGATGCGCTTGTCTTCCAAGCTGGTGAAGTCCCACATCCAGGTCAGGCGGTCCAGGTCATAGTCCACGCCTTCTACCGCGTCCTGGTCCACCAGCCAGATCAATTCAAACTCGGTGCGGTCCACGGTTTGGGGCACGGTGCGGTAGAGCAGGGTGTAGTCCGGGTAGGCCACAAAGTTGGAACTCGGCCCCAGATCTATAAAAGAAAACCCCCCGTCATAGCCCTTGCCGCGAAACGCGCCCATGAGCGGTGCGACGGCTTTGCCATCGGCGCTGCCGGTCTGAAAACCATCGACCATAGCCGAGGCGATGCAGTCCGCGCTTTCTTGGCCACTATGGGCGGCGGTGTAATAAAAATCGTGCTCTTGCAGGTTCAGGCCCAGGGCCTGGCGGCGTGCGCGCAAGGCCTGGTCTGGTCCCTGGCGCAGGGCCTCGGGGCGCGAGTAGGTGTGGCGCTTGGAATACTCTTGGTGCGAAGGGGTGCAGTGGTAGCACTCCTGGTAGTTTTCTTCCACCAGCTTCCAATTGGCGGCGATGTGATAAGTCTTGCGCGCCGCGACTTTGGCGCGGCTCCAGCCATAGACTTGGGCTGCCGGTGCAAACACCTGGCGCATGTGTTCCAGGCCCAGCGGTTCGCGCGCCAGGGTGATAAAAATCATGCCTTCTTCCACATGCAAGGCCAGCTGGCGCAAGCTGTGATCGGCGGTATTCAAGCTTTCGTCCATGCCGCGTGCATGCAGCAATTGGCCGCTGCAGTCATAGGTCCAGCCATGGTAGGGGCAGACAAATTTGCCATTGGCTTTATGGCCGTGTGCTTCATCACAAATGCGCGAACCCCGGTGGCGGCAGACGTTGAGCAGGGCGCGTATCTGGCCATCGGCATCCCGGGTGATGAGGATGGATTCGCTGGCCAGCTCCACGGTAAAAAAATCGCCTGCTTGCGCGACCATGCTGCTATGGCCGACGCAGTGCCAATGCGCCAGCAAAAAGTGGCGCATGTCTAGTTCAAAAATTTGCGGGTCTTTGTAAAACGCGCGTGGCAGCGCATGGCCGCTTTGCTGTTCTGCCAATGCCTTTCGAAGGCTTGTCAAGGCATCGGCCGCGGCGCCGGGATAAAACAATAGGGGCTTGGACATGGTGCGGCTTAGCGTTCGGGTGGCGGCGTCGCGCGGCGGCGGGCGGGTATGTAAAAAGGGCGCTCGACGATTTTGCAGCGCACGTTGCGCCGCTCCCATTGCAGTTCGCGGTGCAGGTACAAGTCCACCCACAAGCTGCCCTTGGTATCGCAGTAGGGCGCGTCTAGCCGGGCGATGGCGATATTGCGCTTGAGCGTGGGTGACCACATGGCTGAGGTAATCTCACCGGCCTGCAGCGTGTTGTCTTTATCGGCATAGACCAGCGAGCCGTGGGCTGCTTTATTGCCATCGAGCTCGAGCCCGACCAATTTGCGTCTTGGGCCTGTGGCTTGGGCCGCCAGCAGCGCGCGCCGTCCGTTGAAATGGCCTTTGTCCAATGCCACGGTCCACGCCAGATTCAGTTCCCAGGGCGTGCTTTCGCGGCCTAAGCGGATGGTGTGTTTGCAAGAAATAAAGTCCACATCGGGCAAGATAAAACCGGCCTCGATGCGCGCCATATCCAGCGCCTCGTAGCCAATCGGCGTAATGCCCCGGTTGCGGCCCGCTTCCATCAAGCTGTTCCACAACAGCGTGGCACCTTCGGGGGCGATCCAGACTTCGTAGCCCAAGTCACCGGTAAAGCCGGTGCGCGATACCGTGACCCGGTGGCCCTGCCAGTCTTGGTGCACCATGGCCATGGGCTTGAGGTGTTCCAGACCCTCCAGACCGATGGCGCGCAAAACGGTAAAAGCGGTTGGCCCTTGTACCGCCAGCGCAGCAATATCCGCCGTGATTTCGGCGATGTCCACATCAAAACCAAAGGCGCTGTCTTGCAGCCATTCCAGTTGCCTTTCTTGGCTGCACAAGCGGAACTCCTGCGGCCCCAGGCGAAATACGGTGCCATCATCGATGACATGGCCTGCGTCGTCACACCACAGCGTATAGACCACTTTGTCCACCGCCAGTTTGCGCATATCGCCAGTGACTACGCGGTTGAGGTAGCGCTCGGCGTCGGGGCCGCTGATGCGGTACTTGACCATCGGCGTGAGGTCAAACAGCGCGCAGCTATTGCGGATCGCAAAGTATTCGTGCTCGGTGGTGGAGTACACGCCAGGCGTGCTGTAGCCGGTCCAGGCGATAAAGCTGTCGGTCTGAATCCAAGGGCGGCTGGCTTCAAAAAACGGCGTGTGCAGCAGGGGCCTGCGGTAGTGCGCGTCGGATAGCTGGGGCAGCGATGCGAACTTCATGGCGCGCTCCGGCTTTCAAGAATAGCGCGCGCCGCGTGGCGACCGGCCAGGCCCATGACGCTGCCGCCTGGGTGGCAGGCGGCGCCACACATCCACAAGCCCGGCAACGGGCTTTGGTATTGCTGGTAGAGCGGCAGCGGGCGGTTGATAAAAAACTGGTCAAAGCTCAGCGCGCCCTGGTGCCAGTGGCCACCGGCTAAGCCGAATTCACGCTCGATGTCCGAGGGCGTGAGCAATTCGCAATGCTCCACCAAAGCGCCCAAACCGGGCGCGTGCTTTTCCAACACGGAAAAAATGTTTTGCAAGAGCTTGGCACGCACGGCCTGCGGGTTTGGGCCCAGGTCGTAAGGCACAAATTGCACCAGTGCCGAGAGCACATGTTTGCCCTCGGGCGCCAGGCCGGGGTCGTTGAGCGTAGGAATACTGATTTCCAGCGCCGGGTGCTCGGGGATCTCGCGGTATTTGCTGGGGTTGAAGGCCTGCTCCAAATAGTCCATGCTCGGGCTGATGAGCAAGCGGCCCCGCATTGCGGCTGCGTCTGCGCCGGTGAAGGCCGGTAGTGCGGACAAGCCCAAGTGCAGCTTGGCCACCAGGCCGCGCGCGCGGAAGTGGCGCACGCGGCGCACCGTGCCGGTATCGAGCTGCGGCGCGCCCAGCAAGTCCAGCAAGGTGTGCTTCAGGCCCGTTCCAGAGACCACGATCGCCGCCTCTATTTCCTGCCCGTCGGCCAGGCGCACGCCGCAGGCTTTATCGTCCCGCGTCAATATGTTTTGTACCGCCAAACCGGTGCGGATGTGCACGCCTTGGGCGGTGCAGGCCAGAGCCAGGGCGTCACTGAAAGCGCCCATGCCGCCCAACACTTGTGACAGGCCGCTGTTGCCCGCGCCTTGTTCCCCCGCCAGCCGGTACAGCCAGGTCAGCACTGTGCCGGGCGAGCGTGGGCCGTACTCGCCGCCCAGGCAGGCATCAAAGGCCAAGGCGCCTTTGAGTGGGGCATCGGCCAGGTTGTCGTCTAGCAGGTCATAGACGTTCATGCCGCCTACGCGCAGCAATTCGCGCATCGCGCTTTTGCCCATCAGGCGCAGGCGCAGCGCCAGGCGCAACATGGCCCAGCGCTCGCCCCAGCGCGTGAGTGAAAGTTGCGGCGGGCTGGTGTTCAGTAAGTGGGCCACCAAGGCCCCGAAGCCTTGCATGCGCTTTTGAAAAGGCCCATAGGTTTGTGCATCGGCGGCGTTCAGACCGCTTGGCGCGTGCAGGGCCAGAGCCAGGCCATCCGAGCGCAGCGCATGCGTGGGCATGGCTTGCGCCGCCAGCAGCAGACCGTGACCTTGCAAGCCAAAGTCTTGCACCATGCTCTGCGGCAAAGCATGCAGCAAATGCGCGCAGCCCGATACGCTAAAGCCCGGCGCAAAGCTGCGCGTCACCGCAGCGCCGCCCACTTGTTCGCGCGCTTCGAGCACCAGCACTTTGCGACCGGCGCGCGCCAGGTCCAGGGCGCAGGCCAGGCCGTTGTGGCCGGCACCGATCACGATGGCATCAAAACGCGTAGTCATGCCTGCCCCCGCAGTCCTAAATCCTGCAACACCGAGCGCGCCGCATTGGCCCCCGGCGCACCCATGACGCCGCCACCCGGATGCGTGCTGGAGCCGCACATATACAAACCTTTGACCGGCGAGCGGTATTGCGCATAGCCCGGAATAGGCCGGTTGAACAGCAATTGGTCCATGGTCAATTCGCCTTGGAAGATATTGCCTTCGGTCAGGCCGACTTCGTTTTCTATATCCCAGGGCGTGCGGATTTCGGCATGCCGTATCAGGCTTTTGAAGTTGGGGCTGTGTTCGGCAATCGCGTTGATTACGGTATCGCCAAAGGCCTGGCGCTTGCTGTCGTCCCAAGGGCCGTCGGCCAGTTCGTAGGGCGCGTATTGCACAAACACCGACATATAGTGTTTGCCCTCGGGCGCCATGGTCGGGTCGATGATGGAGGGCAGCAGCATGTCCACATAGGGGTGGCGCGACCAGCGGCCGGCTTTCCAGTCGTCGTAGCCGCGCTCGATATCGTCCATGGTTTCGGAGATATGCATATCGCCTTTGATGGCCGGCGAGTCCGGCGGCAGCGCCGGAAAATGCGGCAGGCCGTCTAGTGCGATATTGAGCTTGCCAGAGGAGCCGCGAATCTTGAAGTGGCGTACCAGCTCTACAAAGTCAGGCGGCAGCGCTTTGGCATCTACGGTATCCAAAAACGTGCGCTTGACGTCCATATTAGATATCACCGTGCTGGCATGAATTTCTTCGCCGCTGTCCAGCACCACGCCAGTGGTTTTACCGCCGCGCACCAAAATCTGCGCCACTGGCGCGTCGGTGCGTATGCTGCCGCCGCTAGCGCGCAGCGAGTCAGCCATGGCTTGCGTTACCGCGCCCATGCCGCCACGCGCAAAGCCCCAAGAGCCCACCGCGTCGTCAATGTCGCCCATGTAGTGGTGCAGCAGCACATAGGCGGTGCCGGGCGAGCGCGGTCCCAAGGCGGTGCCGATGATGGAGCTGCCGGCCAGAGTCGCTTTGATCAAGTCGTTCTCGAAATATTCGTCCAGGTAATCAGCCGCGCTCATGGTCCAAAAACGGATGGTCTCGTGCATGCGCTCATCTCCCAGCGCATGAAAACGTTGGCCCAGGTAAAGCAGTTCCATGATGTCTTGCGACTTGAAAGAGGCCGGGTCCGGCGGTGTGCGCATCAGCAGGGGCTTGATGAATTTGCACTGGCGCATGACATCGCGTGAGAAGCGCTCGTAGGCCTGCGCATCGCGCGGGGAGTGACGCGCATACTCGCGCCGCTGTGCATCCGGGTTGGTGTAAGTGGCCAGGTGGCGGCCATCGCGCGTCAGTGCCGCACCGCCGCCGTAGGGAATCACTTGCAGACCGAATTTGGGCAACTCCAGCGCACGCATGATTTCGGGGCGCAAGAGGCTGCAAACATACGAGCAATTGGAATAAGTAAATTCCGGGTGCAGGCTGCGGCTGACAGCGGCGCCGCCGACATAGTCCTTGCGTTCCAACACCAGCACTTTGAGCCCGGCACGCGCCAGATAGCAAGCGCTGACCAGGCCGTTATGGCCTGCGCCCACCACGATCACGTCCCACTTGTCTTGCCCCGCCATCCGCGCTACTCCAAGGGCCGACCGGCAGGGCAAGATCGCCCAGTGCGGCTGGCAGGCACTTACTATACGATTGTTTAATAGCATCCGCAAGCCCGCCTGAAAAGAGACAGCATAAGGGTATGCCTGACTTGACTTTGCACGCCTACTATACTAACGTTCAACAAGCGATGGCTGCATTTTGGTCCACCGTTTTATTGGAAAGCTCGCGACCATGGCGTATCCGCTGTCTGCATCCGCACAAGCCTGGCAAGCCAAGGCGCGCGAGTGGCTGAACCGCCCGGTGCGGGTGGGCGGCATGGGCCAATGGGCCAGCGAAATGCAGCGCATCACCCTGGTGCGTAGGGTGGGCAAGTGCGCTGACCCAGGAGTGGTGCGAGTATGAACGCCAAGCCCTTGTTAAAAAAAGCCAGCAACGCGCTCGGTGAGGACGGTTTTCTGCAAGTGCAGTCCGTGCGCAAGCAATTTGGTAGTGCGACGGTCGTGAGCGACTTGAATTTGTCGATCCGCCGTAACGAGTTTTTTGCTTTGCTTGGTAGCTCGGGCTGCGGCAAGTCCACCTTGCTACGCATCATGGCCGGGCTGGAGACGCCTACCCAGGGCCGCATCGTGCTGGACGGGCAAGACATCACCGACATGCTCGCGCATGAGCGGCCAGTGAACATGATGTTCCAGTCCTATGCCTTGTTTCCGCATATGAACGTGACGGCCAATATCGCCTACGGTTTAAAGCGCGAAGGCCGCCCCAAAGCGGAAATCAATGAGCGCGTGGCTGAAGTGCTGGAACTGGTGCAAATGCACAGCCATGCCCGGCACATGCCAGCCCAGTTGTCTGGCGGGCAGCAGCAGCGTGTGGCCTTGGCGCGCAGCTTGGTCAAGCAGCCCAAGCTGCTCTTACTAGACGAGCCCATGTCCGCCCTGGACAAGCAAATCCGGCAAAAAACGCAATTTGAGTTGGGCAATATTTTGTACAAAGTCGGTGTGACTTGTGTCATGGTCACGCATGACCAGGAAGAGGCCATGACCATGGCTGACCGCATAGCGGTGATGAGTGAAGGGCGCATTGTGCAAATAGGCTCACCGGAGCAGGTCTATGAAACACCGGCCACCCAGTTTGCCGCCGAGTTCATTGGATCGACCAATGTGTTTGCCGGTGTGCTGGCGGACCGGCGGGGCCAGATGGTGTGTGCGGATTTGGAAGTTCCTTTGGATCTGGGTGAGCCAGGGCCAGATGCTCAAATGGGGCAGGCAGTGCAGGTGTCGGTGCGGCCCGAACGCATTCGCATGCAATTGGCGGTCCCCGACAGCAAGGTACCCCCCGCCAATGCGGCGCTGGGTACGGTGGCACAGATTGGCTACATGGGCAGTTACACCTTGCTTTATGTGACGCTGGCGTCTGGCCGCACGCTGGTGGTGAACGTGCCGCGCGAGGTGATGATGGGCTTTGAGCGGGCGCCGGACTACGACGACACGGTGCTGCTGCAGTGGTCCAGCCGCAGCCTGGTACGTTTGACTTGAGGCCCTCGCGCTATGTCCATTACGTCCACTGAACGCTCCTGGATACCCGGCCCGCGGGCTTTGGCTATCGGTGTGCCCTTTGTGTTTTTGCTGCTGTTTTTTATGTTGCCCTTTTTGCTGGTGCTGAAGATCAGCTTTGCCCAATCGTCTATGACGGTACCGCCCTATATGCCTTTGTGGGGCATGGAAGATGGCAAACCGGTATGGCTGTGGACCGTACAAAACTACCTCACCATATTTAGCGACGATATTTATTTGTCCGCCTACATCAACTCGGTGCGCGTCGCGTTTTTCACCACCCTAATTTGCCTGTTGATTGGTTACCCCACGGCCTGGTTGATTGCCCGTGCCAAGCCACTTGCCCGCAACCTTTTGTTGATGGGCATCGTGCTGCCGTTTTGGACTTCTTACCTGGTACGGGTGTACTCCTGGATTGGTATTTTGAAGGACCAGGGTTTGGCCAATAGCCTTTTGCTGTACCTGGGTTGGATTGATGCGCCGCTGCGCTTGATGCAAAACACACTGGGCCTGTACATCGGCATGGTGTATTCCTATCTGCCTTATATGATTTTGCCGCTCTGTGCCTTTTTGATGAAGATGGACCCGCGCCTGCCCGAGGCAGCCCGCGACTTGGGCGCCACGCCCTGGGAGGTGTTCTTCACCGTCACGCTGCCCCTGTCTTTACCGGGCATTACCGCGGGTTCGCTTTTGGTGTTTATCCCCTGTGTGGGCGAGTATGTGATTCCCGAGCTATTAGGCAGCTCGCAAGATTTGATGATCGGGCGCGTCATGTGGTCGGATTTTTTCAATAGCATTGACTGGCCGCTGGCTGCTGCTGCCACCTGCCTGATGGTCGCGCTGCTGCTCCTGCCCATGGCTTGGTTCCAGCGCTTGCAAAGCCGCGGCGGGATGGCGCTATGAACTTCCTATTAAAAAATGCGGGCCGCGTTTTTTTGACCTTGGTTTTTCTCTTTCTGTACCTGCCCATTGCCAGTGTGGTGGTCTATTCGTTTAATGCATCGCATCTGGCCAATGAGTGGACGCACTTTTCCACGCAATGGTACGGCAAGCTACTGCAGGATGACGAGTTATTGGATGCCTGCCGTACCAGCTTACAACTGGCATTTGTCACCGCGTGTTGCGCGGTAGTGGTCGGCGCCTGGGTGGGCTTTGTATTAGCGCATTACCGGCGATTTGCTGGCAGTACTTTGTTCTCTGCGATGGTCAACGCGCCCTTGGTCTTGCCCGAGGTGATTTCCGGCATTTCACTTTTGCTCTTGTTTGTCGCCATGGAGCAGATGTTTGGCTGGCCGCAGGGCAGGGGTTTGGTCACTATGTTGATAGGCCACACCATGCTGTGCGTCTCTTATGTGGCGCTAACCGTTTCGGCCCGTTTATCGTCCATGGACGCGTCATTGACCGAGGCGGCGCGCGATCTGGGCGCCACGCCGCTGCGCGTGTTTTTTGACATTACGCTGCCGCTCATCCTGCCTTCGCTGCTCGCCGGATGGATGTTGTCGTTCACCATATCGCTGGATGACGTGATCATGTCCGCGTTTTTGTCCGGCCCAGAAACCAGCACCTTACCTTTGGTGCTGCTCTCACGCATGCGCTTAGGTATGAACCCGGAAATCAATGCTATGGGGACGCTGATTATTGGTCTGGTCGGAGTGGCTGTAGTGGGCAATAGTTATTACTTGATGAAGCGTGAGCGAACCCAGGCGCAGAGCCTGCGCAATGCTTTACACGCCACCGCCAACACCAGTAGAAGGGGAACGCGGGTATGAATGAAAACCTAAATGACCAGGACGTAAACTGGGTACATCCCTGGGAATACATGGCGACGTCAGGCAATGCCGGGCGCACCACCTTGAGCCATGGCGAGGGCATTTACGTCTATGACGATAAAGGTGCGCGCATGATCGACGGCCCGGCGGGCATGTGGTGCACCCAGATCGGCTATGGCCGCGCGGAAATGGCCCAAGCGATTGCCGAGCAGGCCACGCGCCTGACCTATATCAACCCCTTTTCCTTGAGCGCCGAACCACCGGCGCGCTTGGCGCGCCAACTCGCATCGGTAGCGCCCGGCGCCATGAACCAGGTGTTCCTGACCACGGGTGGCACCACGGCGGTCGAGACTGCGCTGCGCTTTGTCCATTACTACAACAATGTGCTGGGCCGTCCAGCCAAAAAACACATCATCTCGCGCGCCGGGGCCTACCACGGCAGCAGCTATCTCACTGGCATGGTGGCGGGCAAAGACCGGGACAAGAGCTTTTTGGATATTTCTATGCCGCAAGCCCATTTGCTCTCGGGCGTGAATCCGCGTTTGCGGCCAGCAGGCATGCGTGTGGAAGATTTTTGTACGGCACGGGTCAACGAGTTAGAGGCAAAAATTCTGGAGATCGGGGCGGACAAAGTGGGTGCCTTCATCGCCGAGCCGGTGCAAGCCTCGGGCGGCGTAATCGTGGCGTCGGACGGCTATTTCCGCCGCGTCTGGGAAGTGTGCCGCAAATACGATGTTTTGTTTATTGCTGACGAAGTCGTCACCGCCTTTGGCCGCTTGGGCTATTGGTTTGCCAGCAAAGAAGTGTTTGGGGTGGAGCCCGATTTGGTGACTTGCGCCAAGGGCATTACCTCGGGGTATTTGCCATTAGGTGCTTGTTTAATTTCCGACCGCGTGTTCGCCCAAGTCAGCGGCGATCGGGCCCAGGGCGGAACCTTTGCCCACGGCTATACCAACTCCGGCCATCCGGTGTGCAGCGCTGCGGCCTTGAAAAACATGGAGATCATGGAGCGTGAAGACCTGCTGGCCCATGTGCGTGAGATCGCGCCGTATTTTCAAAAACGTTTACATGCATTGCGCGACATTGCCTTAGTGGCCGATACGCGTGGCATGGGTTTGCTCGGCTGCGTCGAATGCACCGTGCGCGGCGCGCAGGAAAGCGGCTTGTCCGATGCGCAGTTACTGGCGCTGGATACGGAGCTGGGCGCCCGCATCGACCGCCATTGCCAAAGCATGGGCTTGATGCTGCGGCCCATCGTGAACCTCTGCGTTTTTTCGCCCGCGCTCATCATTAACCGCACGCAAATCGACGAGATGTTCGACATCATGCGCGAAGGCATTGTGCGCACCATGCACGAAGTCGAACAGGAAATGGGCTATGTGCTGGCCTGATCAGGCCTGGCGGTTTTCTGGAGTGAAACGGTACTGCACCTCGCTCCAATCCTTAACTGCAAAGGTGTACAAAATCATCAAATCCTCTGCTTGGGCGTTGTCAATCTGGTGCTCAGCATCGCCGGGAATGTAAATCGCCGTTCCCGCCTCGACGGCGATTGCCTGGCCCTCGACCGTAACGACGCCGCGCCCGCTTAAGGTGTAGTAGTTTTCCGGTTCGCTATGGCGGTGCGCTTTGAGCGATTCGCCGCAGCGCACGCGGGCCACGCCCATCACCATATTGGGGCCGCCCGGTCCCTGGCCGCCCAGCAAATCCTTCCAGGTCACTGCGCCGCGTTCAGCGGCCTCAGCGGGAGGCCAGCCCTCCCACTGTAGGTCGGCAAGGCGGCGGACCAGGGCTTGAGGTTTATCCGCGCTCACAGACCGGACTTGTAGCGCAGCCACAGTTTGTTGGTGGCACGCAGCAAATCGGTTTCCTGCGGTTTGAAAACGAAATAGTCGGCCATTTGCGCATCGCTAGGATACAAAAACGGATCGTTAGCCAGCTCGGGTTTGACCATGGCTTTGGATGCTGGAACCGCATTGGTATAGGTGATCTCGTTGGTGATTTCGGCAGCGATTTCCGGGCTCAGCAAAAAGTTAATCCATTTGTGCGCCGCGTCTTTATTGGTCGAGTCTTTGGGAATGCCCATCAAAGTAAACCAAAGACCCGTTGCGCCTTTGGGGGTGGCATAGCGGATATCAAAGTCTTTGCCCGCCGCCTTGGCGCGGCGCTTCATCACGTTGTAGTCGCCAGACCAGCCGGTAGAAATGCAGACATCGCCACTGGCCACATCGCTGATCATGTTGTTGGAAAAAAACTTGATATAGGGCCGGATTTTTGCCAGCTCCTTGAACGCATCCTGGGTATCCGACAGCTTGGGGCTGTTGGGGTCACGCCCCATATAGGCCAGCATCACGCTGGCCTCACTGGGTTGGTCAATCAGCGCAATACCGCACTTGGCCAAAATTTTGGCGTTCTCCGGCTTGAACAAAAGGTCATAGCTCAGCGCAGGTAGCTCGCCGCCCCAAGCCTGTTTGGCCTTGGTCATGTTCACTACTAGACCTTCAGTGCCCCAAACATAGGGCACGCCATAGACATTGCCCGGATCGTGTTTAGCGGTTTGCGCCATCACCGTGGTGTCCAGGTATTTTTTGTTGGGCACCTTGGACCAGTCGATAGGCTCAAACACGCCGGCCTTGATTTGCTTGGCCATGTAATTAGAGCTGGGATAGACCACGTCATAACCGCTGTTACCGCTGAGCAGCTTGGCTTGCAAGGTGTCATCGCTGTCCAAAATACTGTAGATCACCTTGATGCCGGTGGCTTTTTCAAACTTGCTGATCACTTCCGGGCCTATGTACTCGGACCAATTGAGCACCTTGAGGGTGGCTTGGGCATGCGCCAGATTCGAGCCCAGAGCCAGGAGGCTGGCAGCCAAAAGTAGGCAGATACGCTTGAAATTCGACATGGATGGGGGTTCCTCAAAATAGTGGAAAGCGAGCGCCCGGTCCGCCGCCAGCGGTGATGGCCGAGTGCGCGCCCCTATTCTTATGAAACAAGCGTTCAATTGCAAGCAAAACCGGTATAAATCTGCACAATAAATTCCAGGCCTTCTGCGGGCGCAGGTCAGCAGCGCATGTAATCGCGCGTCATGCCAGATGCTTGCAACTTACAGCCTTGGCGGATTGCCGCGCCACTGAGCGCCGGGCGAGGCCGAAGTCCCCGCCTTCCGCTGCGGACCGTGCACCACCAGTACCAGAGGCCTAGCAGGGCTAAAATTACTGGCTGTGTGCGGCCATGGTTTGCCGGCGCGTTTTTTTCCTCAGCCCTTGAGCACCTAATCCAATATTGCCCCCACGATGATCCACATTACGCTTCCCGACGGTTCCCAACGCGAATTTCCCGGCCCGGTGACGGTGGCCGAGGTGGCGGCCTCCATTGGTGCGGGTTTGGCTAAAGCGGCGCTAGCGGCCAAGGTCGACGGCAAAGTGGTGGATACCAGTTACTCCATAGCGGCTGACAGTCAGTTGTCCATCATTACCGCCAAGGATGCCGACGGCTTGGAAGTCATTCGGCACTCCACCGCCCACTTGCTGGCCTATGCCGTCAAAGAATTGTTTCCCCAAGCCCAGGTCACCATCGGCCCGGTCATTGAAAACGGCTTTTTTTACGATTTCTCTTTTGAGCGACCTTTCACCCCCGAGGACTTGACCGCCATCGAGAAAAAAATGGCGGACCTTGCTGCCAAAGACGAACCTGTGCAGCGCCGCGTGCTGCCGCGTGACGAGGCCGTCGCCCATTTCAAAGGCATTGGCGAGCATTACAAAGCCGAAATCATCGGCAGCATTCCGGCGGGCGAGGGCGTATCGCTTTACCGCGAAGGCAGTTTTGAAGATTTGTGTCGCGGCCCCCATGTGCCCAGCACCGGCAAGCTCAAGCATTTCAAGTTGATGAAATTGGCCGGCGCCTACTGGCGTGGCGACCACACCAAGGAAATGCTGCAACGCATATACGGCACCGCCTGGGCCAGCAAAGAAGAATTGCAGCAATACCTGACCATGCTGGAAGAGGCCGAAAAGCGCGACCACCGCAAATTGGGCCGTGAGCTGGACCTATTCCACATCGATGAGCACGCGCCGGGCCTGGTGTTCTGGCACCCTAAGGGTTGGACGCTGTGGCAGGGCGTCGAGCAGTACATGCGCAAGGTCTACCAAGACAACGGCTACCAAGAAGTCAAAGGCCCGCAAATCATCGACAAAAGCCTGTGGGAAAAAACCGGTCACTGGGATAAATACCGCGAAAACATGTTCACCACCGAATCGGAAAAGCGTGACTACGCGCTCAAACCGATGAACTGTCCGGGCCATATTCTTATTTTCAAACAAGGCATCAAAAGCTACCGTGATCTTCCTTTGCGCTATGGCGAATTTGGCCAATGCCACCGCAACGAGCCATCGGGCGGCCTGCACGGCATCATGCGGGTGCGCGGCTTCACCCAGGACGACGGGCATATTTTTTGTACCGAAGACCAAATCCTGCAAGAGTGCGTCAACTACACCGCGCTACTGCAAAAGGTCTATACCGATTTCGGCTTCAAAAACATCATTTACAAAGTGGCCACACGGCCCGCGCAGCGCATAGGCAGCGATGCGATTTGGGATAAGTCAGAAGCTGCGCTCATGGAAAGCCTGCGCGCTTCCGGCTGCGACTTTGAAATCTCCCCGGGCGACGGCGCTTTTTACGGCCCCAAGATCGAATACACCTTAAAAGACGCCATCGGGCGCCAATGGCAATGTGGCACCATGCAAGTGGATTTCTCTATGCCCGAACGCCTGGACGCCGAATATGTGGGCGAAGACGGCGCCCGCCACCGGCCCGTCATGCTGCACCGCGCCATCGTCGGAAGCTTGGAGCGCTTTATTGGAATCTTGATTGAAGAGAGTGCTGGCGCCTTGCCCACTTGGCTGGCGCCGGTGCAGCTGGCGGTGCTCAATATCACCGATGCCCAGGCTGAATATGCCAAAAAAGTCGCCAAAACGCTGCAAAATCAAGGGCTTAGGGTGGATTTAGACCTTAGAAACGAGAAAATCACGTATAAAATACGCGAGCATTCGATGCAAAAGCTGCCGTTTCTGCTCGTTATAGGCGATAAAGAGATGGCTGCCGGTGCCGTTGCAGTGCGCGCCCGGGGTGGAAAAGACCTCGGTGCCATGCCCCTTGAAGCGTTCAGTGCGCTCATTTCTAGGGACATAGCTGATAAATCCCTTGTCTAAGGTTTTTCCAAAGATGAAGAAGATGCGTCGCGTATTGCGCGGAAGTCGCCCTGTCGGGCCTGTTTTGTGAAGGATTGAGCCATCGCTACTGAAATTCGTGACCGCCGCCAACGCGAAGAACGTAAACACCGCCTGAACCGGGAAATCATGGCCCCGGAAGTCCGCCTTACCGGCGCTGACAACGAGCCGCTCGGTGTTGTCAACATCAACGAGGCTTTGCGCCTTGCAGGTGAGTTGGACGTAGATCTGGTGGAGATTTCCGCCACTGCCGTACCACCGGTATGCCGTTTGATGGATTACGGAAAGTTCAAGTACCAGGAACAGAAAAAGGCGGCGGAAGCCAAGTCCAAACAAAAGGTGATTGAGGTTAAGGAAGTCAAGTTCCGCCCCGGAACGGACGACGGCGACTACAACATCAAGGTGCGCAATATCAAGCGCTTTCTGGACGATGGCGACAAGTGCAAGATCACTTTGCGTTTCCGGGGTCGCGAGATTACCCACCAGGAAATCGGTTTAGCCTTGTTGCAGCGTATGCGCGAAGAATTGGCAGATCTAATCGTTGTCGAGCAGTTTCCCAAGCTTGAAGGTCGGCAAATGGTCATGATGATTGCGCCGGGTAAGAAAAAGCCCGGTGGTGCGGCTAGGCCGGCGCAGGAGATGGCAGCGTAGTTTTTTTCGATTGCCTTCGGGCAGTCGACGGGCAGAGAAATTTGCCCAAGTTTGCACAGTGGGAGACCTCTGGCATATGGAGAGCAGGTTTGCGGTGGTAGAGATACCCAACAAGTCGGCTCCCAACAAGTGGCTCGGGGCCAACAAGGACGGAAAAGTTTTCCGTACGCCTCACGAGCACAAATGAAGAAGGAGCATGCAAATGCCCAAAATGAAGACCAAGAGCGCGGCGAAGAAACGCTTCCGCGTCCGTCCCGGTGGAACCGTTAAACGCGGCCAAGCCTTCAAACGTCACATTCTGACCA
>CAMBNY010000040.1 GCA_945869165.1 Comamonas sp. lk
GCCGGCACGGTCACTGCTCCATCAAGACCCGCACATCGGTGCGCGTTTGGCTTTCGTCCACGCCGGTGAACATGTCCTGGCGTAAAAACGTCTCCATGGCTTCGCGCGCCGCAATGGCCTGGTCGATTTCGGCATTGCTACCTTGCTGGTAAGCCCCCACCTGAATCAGGTCGACGTTTTGTTGGTAGAGGGACCACAAGCGCCTAAAGCGGTTGGCCAGCTTCAAATCGGTCGGTGTCAGCAAGTTTTGCATGACGCGGGAGATCGAACCGGTCAGGTCAATCGCCGGGTAGTGCGCGGCATCGGCCAGTTTGCGCGACAGCATGACCTGGCCGTCCAGTGAGGCACGGGCAATGTCCACAATCGGGTCGTTGCCATCGTCGCCCTCGGCCAGTACCGTATAGATGGCAGTGATGGAACCCACCCCGAACCGTCCGACGCCTGCGCGTTCAATCAGGTTGGGCAGCAGGGCAAATACCGAGGGTGGGTAGCCCTTGGAAGTGGGCGGCTCGCCGATCGCCAGGCCGATTTCACGTTGCGCATGGGCAACGCGGGTCAGGCTGTCGACCAGCATCAGCACATCTTTGCCTTGGTCGCGGAAGTATTCGGCGACGACATGCGTAAGGTGCGCACCTTTGAGGCGCAACACCGGCGACACATTGGCCGGTGCGGCAATGACGACGGATTTGGCCAAACCTTCGGGCCCCAGGGTTTCTTGGATAAAGGCCTGGACCTCGCGTCCACGCTCGCCGATCAGCCCGATCACGACCACATCGGCTTTGGTAAAGCGTGTCAGCATGCTCAGCAGCACGCTTTTGCCCACGCCCGATCCGGCAACCAGCCCGACGCGCTGTCCGCGCCCTAAAGTGAGAAGGCCATTGATGGCTTTGACGCCGACGTCCAGTACGCGGTCGATGGGGCCGCGTTCCATCGGATTGATGGGCCGTCCCAACAACCCGAGCTTGGTGGTGCAAGCGGGCGTGGGCCGGCCGTCCAGGGCCTCGCCTTGGGCGTCGATGACCCGGCCCAGTAGTTCGGGCCCCAATAATGCATGTCCGCTGTCGCTCAATACCCGTACCACCGCACCCGGGCCAATGCCGGTGGGTTCTGAAAAAGGCATCAGGTAGATAGTTTTGTCGGCAAAGCCAACCACTTCGGCTTCGATGCGCTGGCCGTTGTCGCCCACGATCTCGCAGCAGGCGCCAATCGGGGCCATGATGCCGCGTGCCTCCAGCCGTAATCCGACCAGTCGGACCAGTGTGCCGCTGCGTTGCGGCAGTTTGCTGTGCAGTTTCGGGATGCTTTGGTTGACGGCGGCGTCAAAGTCAAACATGGTCTTCGTCGTTCAGTAATTCATCAATCGCTGCCACGGTATCGTGCGCGGCTTGTTCGTGGGGAGCGACTAGCTCGGCTTCGGGCGCCTGACTAAGCGGTGCCGGGTTGCCGACCTGGGTGGCACTGGCCATACGCGGGCGGGCGTCTTCAACGCCAGCGCTAGGCAGTTTGTCGGCGGCGATGCGTTCCGCGCTGAACGCACTTTGCGCACTCCAGCGCGATTCGTTGATGTGGAGGGCCCGTGCCAAAGTACCTAAGCGCTCGACAATCAAGTCCTCCACCAAAGCATCATTGGCGCTGGCGCGTACGCTGCCCGGTAGGAGGTTGGCGTCAGCTTGCAGGCGCAAGGCCGAACCTTCGTTGAGGCCAGTGCGCTCGCGCATAGTGTGCAGGCGCTCCACATCGGAAGGGTGCAGCTGCACCACGATCATGGACTCGTCGTGTTGCGCCAGTTCGTCGACGCAGCGCTGCACCAAACGCTCGATGGCGCTGCCGTCGATTTGCAACTCGGCCAGTACCAGTTGCTCTGCCATATGCAGTGCCAGCCGCTTGAGCGGCTCCATAAAGGATTGCGGGCTTTGTTGCAAATCGGCCAGAGCGGCCTGCAATTTGTCTACCAGTGCATGGTCTTCGCTGAGTATTTTGTGGGTCTCGCTTTGCACGTCCGCCTGCATAGCGGCGCGGGCTTGTGCCATGCCTTGGGCGTGGCCCTCAGCGCGTGCTTTTTCCAGCGCCTGGGGGTCGATAGCAGGGGCGGGGGGCGTTTCAGGCGCTTGGGCTTGGGTGCTCGACTGGGCAGCTGGCGTATCGCCATCCTCTGGTTCAGAGGCCGACGAATGGGTGCCTGGCATGTCACCCTCAGCGCAGGGGTCTTGCGCTGCCGGTGGTGCCGACAGCGCCTTCAAATCCAAAACCGGCGTGGTAAATCCATGGGGATCAAAACCGGCTGCGCCCGATGGTCGCCAGGCATTAGGCAAAAAACCGCCTTCGGGTGCAATCGGGTGCAGCAAGTCGGTCGGCTGCCAGACCCGTGCAGGCCGGACGTCGGACTTGCGCGCCTCGGCTTGCGCCGTGTTAGACATAGTCGGCCCCGCCGCCTAGCACCAAGTCGCCGGCATCTGCCAGTTTGCGGGCTGCGCGCATGATCATTTTTTGTGCGGTCTCCACGTCGGACAGACGCATCGGTGGCAAGGCTTCCATATCGTCGCGGAACATGCCGCGTGCACGTTCGGACATGCTGCCCAGAAATTTTTCTTTGACCGCTTCGCTGGCACCTTTGAGGGCCTTCATCATCAAATCAGGCTCCACGTTGGCCATGATTTTGGCAATACCCTTGTTGTCCACGCTGACCAGATTTTCGAAGGTGAACATATTGTCCTGAATCTGTTGCATCAGGTCCGGGTCGATATCGCGCAAGCCGCTCATCACGGCTGCTTCTAAAGTCGTTTTGGTCTGGTTCAAAATATTGGCAGCGGCTTTCACGCCGCCCAGGCTGGAAGACTTGGAGGAGGAGTTCGTGGAGAACTGCTTCTTCATGATGGCTTCCAACTCGTCCATGGCCGAGGGCTGCACTTGTTCCAGGCTGGCAACACGCTGCATGATCTCGGCGCGCGCATCGGGCGGCAAAAAATTCAACACTTCAGCGGCGACGCCAGTTTCCAATACCGACAAAATAATCGCCACCACCTGCGGATGCTCGGCCTGAATCATGTCGGCAATCGAGCGCGCATCCATCCAGGTCAAGATCTCCAAACCTTTGCTGCCATGCCCGGGGTTGATGCGGCCCAGCACCGAGGCGGCTTTGTCGTCGCCCAGCGCACGGCGAAAGACTTTGTCCACGTAGTCTGAGGTACCCAAACCCAAATTGGTCTGGCGTTTGATTTCTGCTAGAAATTCATCGAGCACCGCATTGACGGCCTCTTGCGATAGTTCGGCCACTTGCACCATGGCGGCGCCCAGGCCTTGTACCTCTTTCGGGCTCAGAAAGCGGATGATGTTGGCAGCCTGCTCTTCGCCCAATAGCAGCATCAGCACGGCAGCGCGCTGCGTGCCGGTCAACTCCGACATCTCTCGGCGTAGCGCGTCGGTGTAGCCCGCAGGCCCGCTTACTTTGGTGTCGTTGTCTGCCATAGTGGTTTACTTCCGGGAAATCTATTTTTTCAACGCCCCTTAATTGGGCTTGATCATGTTCTTTAGTACGCTGGCCACGCGGGCCGAGTCGTCGCCCACGATCATGCGGATGAGCGCCACTTTGTCGTCGTAGGTGTTGGCAGTATCCATCATCTCGGCGGAGATGCCAGACTTCTTGGCCTTCATCTTCGCTTTCATCTCTTCGAGCGTCTCGGCTGCCGATGGCTCGCCCGCTTCGACGCCCGCCGCAGCCGCTTCCTCTGTCTGCGCACGCTCCAGGGCCAAGGCTTCTTCTTGCGCCAAGCGAACCTTCTCAGCTGCTGCCAGGGCCGCTTGTTTATCACGCTCCATCATGTGAACCACGACCGGGCGGACGACGGCCATGAGGAAGGCTACAAACATCAGGCCGAGCAGGGCCGACTTCAGATTGGTTAGCACCGCGTCATCTTTGTGCCAGGGGATACTCAGGTCTACGGGGACATCGGGCTCAAACTTGGCGGGGATGACGCTAACCACGTCTTTACGCGCTTCGTCAAAGCCGACCACGCCGCGCACCAATTGTTGGATGCGTTCCAATTCCTCGGGGGTGTAGGGGTTTGGCTTGGCGGGCTGGTCTTCGCCTTTGTCGTTCTTCGGCTGCGCGATGGGTGCACGCTCATTGAGCACCACGGCTACGCTTACGCGCTGAATACCGCCCGAGGCCGCTTTGGTATGCCGCACCTGGCGGTCCATTTCAAAATTGCGGGTGGCACGCGCCGCCACGGTGCTGCGTTCATCGGTGGCCGTGGCCGGGGTAGCGGCGGTGTTCAAGGTGGTGGTGGGCGCGGGTGGCGCGGTATTGGCCAAAGTGCCGGGAATGCCCGAGGCTTCCTTGGCGCTGTTGCGGTCTTCGCTGGTGATTTCTGAGCGCGTCTTGGCGCCTTTGCCGGTGGGGTCAAAGTCTTCTGAGGTAATTTCGGTTTGGCTGAAATCGATGTTCAGGTTCACTTGTGAGCGCACGTTGGCATCGCCCACGATAGGTACCAAAATTTCCAGTACCCGTTGGCGGTACAGGTCTTCCATGGACTGCTTGTATTTGGATTGGGTGGCGTTCAGGCCCATGGCCGCATCGGAGGCGGCATCGGTCATCAGCTTGCCCACGTTATCAACGATAGATACGTTTTCTGGGAGCAGCATAGGCACGCTCGAGGCCACCAAATGCACAATCGCCTGCACCTGCGTGGGGCTGATGCTGCGGCCCTGGTAAGGCGTCACGACCACCGAGGCTTTGGGCGGCGTGCGGTCGCGCACAAAGACGGAAGGCTTGGTCGTAGCTAAATGCACACGCGCCGTTTGTATGGAATCGATTTGTTGGATGCTGCGCGCCAACTCTTGTTCCATGGCCGCGTTGTAGCGCACTTGCTCCATGAACTGACTGGTGGTCATGGCCGACTGGTCTTTCAAAGAATCCAGGCCTGAGGAGGCGGTTTTGGGCAGGCCTTTGGAGGCAAGATAAATCCGCGCCTCGTGGTAGCGGGTTACGGGAACGGTCACCTGCCCGTTGCTGGTATCGACGACGGGCTTGAAGTCAGCGGCCTTGAGGGCTTCAAAAACCGCTTGTTGATCCGCTTCACTGATTCCCGACATCACGGGCCGGTAGCTCGGCTGGTTGACCAGGGTATAGACCAAAGCAAAAGCCAACAAGGCGATGGCAATGATCAACAGAGGTAACGATTTTTTGACAGCCGGTTGGTCCAGCACCTGTTTGATCGGACCGAAGGGTCCCGAATAATCTGCCAGCGCGGTGCCGGAATCGCCCATGGTGATCGCGCCGTCTGCGCCCACGGTTGCCATAGCTCCACGCGAATTGGCGCCCGAACGGGTTGCCAGAGCGCCGGCATCAGAGGCGCCGGGAAGCAATGTTCCAGTAGGTGCGGTTGCGGTTGCCATAAATTGTCTCTTTCAGCGCAGGATTTGAGTCAAGGTGTGTCGGGCTTTGCTTAAACCGGCATGTTCATCACGTCTTCGTAGGCTTTGAGTACTTTGTTGCGCACTTGCAAAGTCGCTTCAAAGGACAAGGAGGCCTTTTGCATCTTCATCACCACTTCGGTCAGCGGGATAGCCTCGCCGCTTTCAAACGCGCTGGTGGTTTTCTGTGAGTCCACTTGGGCGGAATTAGTCTGATTTACCGCGTTACGGATGAAGTCCCCGAAGTCCGCTTTGGGAGCGCCGCTGACGCTGTCTTCGCTCACGCCACGGGCTTGGGCAGAGTGCGTTTCCAGGGTACGCAGCATCGAGGCGATGCTGGCGGCGGAGGTGGCTTTTTCAATCATGTCGGTCGCTCCTGATCGGGTTGCGGTACTTAGGCGTTGACCAGTTGGCTCAGCGAGTTGTCGCGCAGGCGGGCCAGCTTGTAGCGCAGGGTGCGCGGGCTGATACCTAATTTTTCGGCCGCTTCCAAGCGGCTGCGCGAGGATTCCAAGGCGGCGCGGATCAGGCTATGTTCGTTTTGCTTGACGGCTGCTTGCAATGGCATGTCCATGCTGTCGTCTTCATGCACCATGGCCAGTAATTCCTGGATATTGGGCGGTACACCCTGCGCTAGCTGCAGGTCCACGGGCGCCGCAGGGGCAGTGGGCGCGTCTGTCAGAACAAAGCTTTGCTGCATCAGCGATTGCGTGGACACGTCATCAAACATGAGGTGGGGGGTGTCGATTTGCTGATCAGCACACAGCACCATGGCGCGTTGCACCACGTTTTCCAATTCGCGCACATTGCCGGGCCAGGCGTAGGTCAGCAACAAGGCTTGGGCTTGCGGACTGACGCTCCAGCCCTGACCATTGCGACTATGACGCGCCAGCATGCGGGCGACGATAGGAAGTATGTCCCCCGGGCGTTCGGCCAGCGCGGGCACGCGCAGCTTGAAGGTACTCAGGCGGAAGTACAGGTCTTCGCGGAATTCGCGTAGCGCGATCGATTCGCGCAGGTTTTTGTTGGTGGCTGCCACGACGCGTACGTCCAGCGCTATGGTGCGCTCACCGCCCAGACGCACCAGCGTACGCTCTTGCAATACGCGCAGCAGCTTGGCTTGCAGTGTCAGGGGTAGTTCGCCAATTTCGTCCAAGAAAATGGTGCCGCCTTGCGCTTGCTCGAACAAGCCACGGTGGTCTTTGACCGCGCCAGTGAAAGCGCCTTTTTCATGGCCAAACAGCATGTCTTCAATCATGTGCTCGGGCATGGCGGCGCAGTTAAAGCCGACAAAGGGCCCATTGGCACTACCAGAGGATTCGTGCAATACGCGCGAGAGCACTTCTTTACCCGAACCGGTCGGGCCTTCGATCAGGACTGCGACATTGGCCATGGCTACGCGTTGGGCCAGCGCCAGAAGATTGCGGCTGATGGGGTCGACATACACCACGCTGCGGATGGCGGCATCCTGCGCGCCATGGTGCGCAGCCGATGGTGCCGCTGCGGTGTTTTGAGGGGCTTGTGGCGCGGCCAAGGCAGTGAAGGCATTGCGCGCACGGGTGATGGTTTGGGTCCAGGCGGCAGTGCTCCAGTCATCGGCGGCCAGCGCGTGGCAGGCGCCATGGTGCAGGGCAGCGATCGCGACTTCCAGATGGCGACGCTCGGTACGGCAGACCAAGGGGAGTGCCAAAGGGCTGGCCTTGACCTGGGCGGCACTGTCTTCCAGCAGGCTGATGTCGGCTCCTAATCCAAGCACCAGCATGGCGTAGGCGGCTTGCTCGTCGGCTAGCGCCTCTTGCAACGCATCAAGCGTGCTCACGGCGGTAACCACCAGGCCGGCACCGGCCAAGGACTGCGCATTCGCGGCGCTCAGCGGGCGAAATGGGTCCAGCCAAAGGGCTGAAATGGGCAAATGTGACGCGGACATAAGGTGCTTTGGTCAAAAAGGTGTCAATCGAGTAACCCTTTGTGCAAGACCCGTGCCACGGGTTTTGAGGCTTTACTGACGATTTGCCGACACCTGGGGCTTGGCGACAGCTTTTTGCGGCTTGAGGTCAAACCCTTGGCATGCGCGTCCGTCCAACTGCACTATCTGTATGGAGGGCAACATTTTGGATTTGAAGCCCATCAGCCTGCACATATAAGGCAAGGCGGGGTCCCAGCTCGTGGCGAAATGCCGGCACTGCCAGCAGTTGACAGACTGGTTCTTGGGCGTGGCTAGGGTGGGGATGTTCGGGGCCATAGCCACCGATAAAGCAAGAGTGATGCCGGTAATTGGATCATCCGGGCCGGGTGGGGCTTGACTATGCGGGGCGACGATTTACCCGCACTGGGCATGGAAGATGCTTGGGTTTTCAGGCTCAACGATAAATGATCCCATGACGCTTCCTTTTCCCCCAAGTCTCTCGCTTTGCATGATCGTGAAGGACGAGGCCGACATGTTGCCCGCCTTTCTGGCCAAGGTTCGAGGGCTGTGGGACGAGCTCGTGGTGGTGGATACAGGGTCCCGGGATACCACCGTGGCGATTCTGGAGGCGGCTGGGGCGAAGGTTTTGCACCGTCCCTGGCAACATGATTTTGCGCTGGCGCGCAACTATTCCTTGGAAGCAGCTACTGGCGATTGGGTCCTGGTATTGGACCCCGATGAGCATGTTTCTGCGCAATTTGTGACGCAGGCGCGCGCGCTTTTATCCAATAGGGGTGCTGGAGCGGCCACCGTGAACATGCAGAATCTGCGCGAGGATGGGCATGTGCAGTCAGAGCATATTGTGCGCATGTTCCGCCGCCACGAAAGCATACGATTTCGCCACGCCATCCACGAAGATCTTGCAGACACCTTGCTGCCGCAATTACGCGCACGCGGCCTGGAGCTGCTACACCTGGCGGGGCCGATTGAGCACCATGGCTATCACCGCGCCCACGCCCATGCGCGTGGGAAAAAGGAGCGGGATACCGCCATCATCGAGGCCACGCTGGCGCGCAACCCCCAGGATGTGTACTTACATTACAAATTGTTAGAGCTGGCCCGCTTTTGGGGCGATGAAGACTCAGCGCGACGGGCGGCGCCCCAGGCGCTGGAAGCATGGAACCACACCCCCGACAGCGCACTGGGCTATTGGGCCGGTGAACTGGCGGTCATGATGGTCGATGCCATGGCATCTGGGCAAGCGGATCAAGCGCTTGACCAATTACGACCCTTGTCAGAAAAATTGCCAGACTCTCCGGCGATCGCCTATCGCATCGGTGAGTTACTGGAGTCCTTGAACCGGTTTGAGGAGGCGCGATTCGCGTTTGAACGTGCAATGCAAGTACAAGGGCCGGTGATCAATAAGCAGCTGTGCACCGTCCGACCGCTCATGGGGCTGGTACGGCTTGGGATTGCAACCGACAATATGGAGATGGCATTGACACACCTTCGATCGGCGCAGCACATAGCGCCCAAGGATCCTGAGGTCGCATTTACGGCCGGCCTCTTGCTTGCGCCAGCGCAAACTTCAGTGCACTAGGTAAAAATTGGCAATGCGCTATCCCTTGATACCTATTTAAGTAGAGAAAAAACATGCGAGTTTTGGTAACCGGTGCGGATGGATTTATTGGGTCGCATTTGACCGAAGCATTAGTGCGTGCCGGCCATGATGTGAAGGCCTTTGCCTTGTATAACTCATTTGGCACCTGGGGCTGGCTGGATCGATGCGCCCCCGATGTACGGGGTAATTTCCAGGTCTTTACGGGCGATGTGCGCGATCCGTTTGGCGTTCGGGAATCGATGCGCGGTTGCGACGCGGTCATGCATCTGGCGGCTTTGATTGGAATTCCCTATTCCTACCACTCGCCCTCCAGCTATGTGGATACCAATGTCTCTGGAACGCTCAATGTGGTGCAGGCGGCGCGCGACCTTGGGCTACAACGTGTGATTCATACTTCCACCAGTGAGGTGTATGGAAGCGCCAGGTTTGTGCCTATTACCGAGGAACATCCCTTGCAGGGGCAATCACCCTATTCAGCCAGCAAAATCGGTGCCGACCATATTGCGCTTTCTTATTATTTGTCGTTTGGTACACCGGTCACGGTTATCCGCCCCTTCAATACCTATGGTCCTAGGCAATCGGCCCGGGCGGTTATTCCGACGATTATTTCCCAAATTGCTAGCGGCATGCGCAGTATCCAACTCGGCGCATTGACTCCGACCCGGGATTTCAACTTTGTCAGCGATACGGTAGCCGGATTTATGGCCGCCTTGGAATGTGAGGCAAGCAATGGCCAGGTCATTAATCTGGGAAGTAATTTTGAAATTTCGGTAGAAAACACGGCCAATATGATCGCTCAAATAATGTCTGCCGACGTGACCTGGGTCTCTGACGAGCAGCGATTGCGTCCTGCCCATAGCGAGGTTGAGCGACTCTGGGCCGACAACTCAAAAGCCGCTGCGCTGATGGGATGGCGCCCCCAGTACGGTGGCCTGCAAGGGTTGCGAAAAGGACTGACTGAAACCATAAACTGGTTTACCGAGCCGGCCAATTTAAGCGCTTACAAGCCGGATATCTACAACGTTTAGATCGGATTACTTTGCACACTGCAAGCAAATTAGGTGCTGATGTTGTCGAGGCCATTCGCGCAGTGGTTGGCCCTGGCACGCTTGCCCTGCATGAACCTCGTTTCCAGGGCAAGGAGGCGAGTTTTCTCATGGATTGCCTTGCATCCACGTATGTGTCGTCGGTGGGCGCTTATGTGGATCGATTTGAATCCGACCTGGCCACCCTGACAGGCGCCAAGCATGCGGTGGCTGTGGTCAATGGAACGGCCGCATTACATATCGCCTTGCTATTGGCAGGGGTGCAAGCAGACGACGAAGTACTGCTTCCCACCTTCACCTTTGTGGCCACTGCCAACGCTATACGGTACTGCCAGGCCATTGCGCATTTCGTCGATAGCGAGGCGAACACCCTGGGCTTAGATGCCCATGCGCTGCGCGAGCATCTGGCGGCCAATACCCACATGAAGCATGGCGTCTGCATCAATCGCCATACCGGCAGGGTGATTCGCGCGGTCTTGCCTATGCACACCTTCGGTTGCCCGGTGGACTTAAGTGCGTTGCTGACGGTAGCCACAGAATTTAATTTGCAAGTGATCGAAGATGCAGCCGAATCCCTTGGCAGTTATTACAAGGGCCAGCATACCGGCACCAGTGGCATCTTTGGCACCTTGAGTTTTAACGGGAACAAAATTGTGACTACTGGCGGCGGCGGCGCTTTGCTGACCAATGACACAGAACTGGCCCGTAAGGCTAAACATCTCACCACCACCGCCAAAGTGGCGCATCGCTGGGAATTTGTTCACGACCAGCTTGGCTACAACTACCGTATGCCCAATATCAATGCGGCACTCGGTTGCGCGCAGCTAGAGCAGTTGCCGGTTTTTCTGGCCCAAAAGCGGGCCTTGCATGATCGCTATAAGCAGGCTTTTGCTTCGGTGGATGGCATACGCTTGTGGAGCGAGCCAGCGCATTGCACCAGCAATTATTGGTTGCAGTCCTTGCTCCTGGATGAACCGGACTTGGCCCTGCGCGACGCCATACTCGCGGCTGCAAACGATGCTGGCCTTATGACACGGCCAGCCTGGACGCTGATGCACGAGTTGCCTATGTATGCGCACATGCCCCGTGCCCAACTTCCTGTTGCGCAATCCATTGCGGCCAGACTGATCAATATCCCCAGCAGCGCTGGCTTGGGTGTGAGCGGGTAATGGAAACGCAAGGGCTTGTTCTCATAGGCGCGGGCGGACACTGCCGCTCTTGCATCGATGCCATCGAGAGCGAGGGCCGTTGGCGTATCGCTGCCATTGTGGGGCAAGCTGCGCAATGGGGGGGCTCCATCTCCGGCTATCCCATAGACGCGGTCGATGCGGATTTGCCAGCGCTGCGCCAGCGTTTTTCTTATGCGCTGGTCACGGTGGGTCAAATAGATTCAGCGGCCTTACGCATACGTTTGTATCAAGATGCGCTGGCGCTGGGATTTAGCTTCCCCGTGGTCAAGGCCTCATCGGCCTATGTTTCCGCGCACGCGTCGGTAGGTGCCGGAACCCTGGTGGGTCACGGCGCCATAGTCAATGCTGGCGCCACGATTGGGGAAAATTGCATCATCAATTCCCGCGCGCTGATTGAGCATGATGCAACCATCGGTAGTCACTGCCACGTATCGACCGGAGCCATTCTCAATGGCCATGTGCATCTGGGCGAAGGTAGCTTTATTGGCAGTGGGGCGGTCATCAGGGAATCACTTCAACTAGGCGAACAATGCTTTGTCGCCATGGGCATACGCGTATCGGACGCGGTGCCCGCTTTGAGCCGCATCAGCGGACGGACGCAACCATGAAACCAAAGACCTTGATCATCGCCGAAGCCGGCGTTAACCACAACGGCGAGATGGCGCTGGCACGCAGCCTGGTGGACGCGGCGGCAGATGCGAGCGCTGATTTAGTCAAGTTCCAGACCTTCCAAGCAGATCGATTGGTCACGGCCCAGGCAGCAAAGGCGCAATACCAGGTCGGAGCCGCCAACCCGCAAGAGACCCAGCATGCCATGCTTCGCAAGCTCGAACTCAGTGAGCCAATGCACAAGGAATTGATCGCACATTGCAAAGACCGTGACATTGGTTTCTTCTCCACTGGGTTTGATATTGCCAGCCTCGATCTACTCAAGGGCCTAGGGCAAACACTTTTTAAAGTCCCATCCGGCGAAATTACGAATCTGCCTTACTTAAAGCATATCGGGCAATGGCGTCTGCCGGTCATCTTGTCAACCGGGATGGCCAGGCTCGGTGAAATTGAAGATGCCCTCGAGGTATTGGTAAAAGCCGGTACGCCCTTGGACCAAATTACGGTTTTGCATTGCACTACGCAATATCCGACGCCCATGGCGGATGTGAATTTGCGGGCTATGACCGCGATCGGATCGGCATTTGGCGTGGCCTATGGGTATTCAGACCATACCCAGGGCATTGAAGTGGCCACCGCTGCGGTCGCCTTGGGTGCCAGCGTGATTGAAAAGCACTTCACGCTAAGCCGAGATTTGCCCGGACCGGACCACCAGGCCAGTTTGGAGCCAGCCGAGCTTGCGGCGATGGTGAAGGCCATCCGGAATATTGAAATCGCTTTAGGCGATGGCGTCAAAAAGCCCAGCCAAGGCGAGGTCGGCAATATTGCCGCCGCACGCAAATCGCTGGTCGCCCGTACCCGTATCTCAAAGGGCACTCGCTTTTCCCCCGCAAATGTCGATATCAAAAGGCCCGGAACCGGCCTGTCCCCCATGCTGTGGGACCAGGTGATCGGCCAGACAGCATCGCGGGATTTTGAGCCGGATGACTTGATTGCACTATGAAACGCAAGATATGTGTCATTACCGGCGGACGGGCGGAATATGGCCTGCTGGAACGGCTTATGCGGGGTATACAAAACAGTGATGCACTCCAACTGCAGCTGATTGCCACGGGTATGCATTTGTTGCCTGCGTTTGGTTCAACCTACCAAGCAATAGAGCGCGACGACTTCGCTATTGATCGCAAAGTGGAATCGATTACTGGTATGGACACGCCTGCGGATGTTGCCAAATCTATGGGCTTGGCCATGCATGGCTTTGCAGATGCACTCTGCGCGTTGCAGCCTGATCTGATCGTTTTGCTGGGGGATCGGTACGAGATTTTTGCCGCAGCGGCCTCGGCACTGGTACTGCGTATTCCGGTAGCCCATTTGCATGGGGGCGAGTTAACCGAAGGTGCGTATGACGATGCCCTGCGCCATAGCATTAGCAAAATGTCGCATTTGCATTTTGTTGCGGCTGAACCCTACCGACAACGTGTCATGCAACTGGGCGAGTCGCCGCACACCGTGTTCCTGGTAGGTGGCCTCGGTGTGGATCGCATACTGCACGAACCGATTTTGGAGCGCGCTGCACTTGAAACAGCCTTGGGCTTCCAACTGGGTAAGAAAAACCTGCTAGTCACGCTGCATCCCGAAACTTTAGGCGTGGAATCGTCCGCCCATGCGATCGTGCAACTGTTGGATGCGCTCGGCAAGTTAAAAGACACCCACTTGATATTTACCCTGCCTAATGCGGACAACGGCGGACAGCTGATCAGCGCCCATATCCATGCATTTGTAGCAAAGCACCGCAATGCAGTCGCCTACGAAGCCTTAGGCCAGAGTCGCTATTTGTCCTGTTTGGCGCACTGCGACGCGGTGGTTGGAAACTCTTCCAGCGGCATCATGGAGGCGCCTAGTTTTCAAAAGCCTACGGTCAACATGGGCCAAAGGCAGCGCGGGCGTCTGCGGGCGCCAAGCGTCATCGATTGCGAAGTGCACAGTGAAGCTATCGTGTCTGCAATCGACAAGGCCTTGTCACCCGAGTTTGCGCGCCAGCTCGGAGAGACGGTAAATCCCTATGGGGCCGGCGGAGCTAGCGAGAAGATCGTTAACGTTATTGAAACATACCCACTGCAAGCGCTCATACCTAAAACATTTTTCGATTGGAAATCACTATGACACCAACGACGCCGCGCTGGCAGGGCGCATTGCTGCCGATGGATTCAAACATCGAGCAAGCCATTCGCAACCTTGAATCCTCGGGCCTGAAAATCGTGATGGTGACCAATGGGCAAGGGCAATTGGAGGGGACTATCACGGATGGTGATATTCGCAGCGGCTTGTTAAATGGCGTCACCTTGTCCAGCCCGATCAGTGGCGTGGTGTTTCGCACGCCCATGGTCGTGGTGCCCGATATGGGACGTGATTTGGTATTGCAATTGATGGTTGCCAATAAATTGCAACAAATCCCTATCGTGGACGAAAACCGGCAGGTGGTGGGGCTCCACCTCTGGGACCAGTTATCTGCCATAGAGGCTCGGCAGAACACCATGGTGATCATGGCCGGTGGCTTGGGGACCCGTTTACGGCCGCATACCGGGCGCTGCCCCAAACCCATGTTGCCCGTCGCGGGTAAGCCCATGTTGCAGCACATTATCGAGCGGGCTAAGGCCGAGGGTTTTCAGCATTTTGTAATTTCTATTCTTTACCTGGGCCACATGATCGAAGAGCACTTCGGCGACGGCCGGCAGTTTGGCGTTGACATCGAATACCTGCGCGAGAAAACGCCTCTGGGAACGGCTGGTGCGCTCAGCCTGCTCAGCCCCAAGCCCCAGCACAGCTTTGTTGTGACCAATGGCGATGTCATTACGGACATCAAGTACGGTGAGTTGCTGGACTTTCACAATCTGCACCAGGCGGCTGCGACCATGGCGGTGCGCATGCATGAATGGCAACACCCCTTTGGCGTGGTTCAGACCGATGGGGTCAACATCATCGGAATCGAAGAGAAGCCGATCAGCCGTAGCCGCATCAATGCAGGCGTCTATGCGTTCCACCCGGACGCTATGGGCTGCCTCCCACCCGATGAACGATGCGATATGCCAACGCTGTTCGAAAAAGTACAACACAGCCAACTGCGCGCCGTGGCCTATCCCATGCACGAACCTTGGCTCGATGTAGGCCGCCCGGAGGATCTCGATTCCGCTAACGCCCAAATGCCCTGAGCCCACACCATGATTTCCGACAAAAAAGTCATTGCCATCATCCCGGCCCGAGGCGGCTCTAAAGGCCTGCCTGGGAAGAATATCAAGCTATTGGGTGGAAAGCCTTTGATCGCCTGGTCCATCCAGCGCGCATTGGAAAGCAAGTACATCGACGAAGTGCTTGTCAGCACCGACAGCGAGGAGATCGCCCGCATTGCCCTAGACCATGGCGCGAAAGTGCCTTTTTTAAGGCCTGCCCATTTGGCTACCGATACAGCGACCAGCATCGATACGGTGCTCCACGCCTTGGATTTTTACCGCGATAACTTGGCGCAGGCGTTTGACTATGTGGCGCTGCTGGAGCCGACCTCGCCCTTGCGTGAGCCCGGAGATCTCGATGCCATGCTCGAGCTCTTGGACCAACAACATGCGGATTTTGATGCCGTGGTGAGTATGGGGGAAGTTCACGAACACCCCTCTATCATGAAAAGGCTGGAGGGCAATACCCTGATGCCGTTCCATGAGGCCATCGCCAATAACAAGCGACGCCAGGATAATATTCCAGCTTATTTTCCCTATGGTGTGGGCTATATAGTCAAGCAGGATATCTTGCGAAGCAAACGCAGTTTTTATCCGGAGCGCACTGGATTTCACCAAATCAAACGCTACCAATGCTATGAAATTGACGATATTTACGATTTCATCGCCATTGAAGCGGTGATGGCCTATGAATGGGGCCGGGGAACGAAGCCTTTATAGCAACGGTATGTTTTCGAATGGGATATTTATTTTTTTAAATCAAATATTTTTAATGATGTCAACCAGTTCATTACTTATAACTTCGTAATAAGCATCGCTGCCGTGGTACCAATCAACATTACCATTTTCAGATTTTTCATTCGAGTAAAATGAAGCATCGAAACCGATACGATGAATGACTTTGCGGGCATTTAAAACGCGGTATCCCAGATAATCAAAGATTACTTCGGACCAGTTATCATATAAGATGAATAAATCCATCGCGTTGCCCGCAAGTAAATCTTGGGTTGGCGGGTCGGTTATCACGATGAGCTGGACTTCCGGCATCACCTTAATTTTGTTCAAAAGCTGAATTTGCTTAGAATTTTTCTCAATAAAGTATTGTGAAAAATTCTCGAAATTAATTTCTATGCCATTTTTTATGAAATGTTCAAAAATAGGTTTAACATTTCGGTGGCTTTGAATTCCGATATTGCTAATTACGATTTTCGGGTTTTTGTCAGTCCTGAAGAAGGGCAAGCTTGCTTGCCATCTGGCCCGTGCTCCCGCATCCTCCAGCGGCACAAACAAGTCGCCTGATTCGTCAAGATGAAATAGATTATCCGCCCAGGAACTTCCATTCATAATCATGCCGCCCGCATGGTGAATACCCAGGGAATGCAGATGTTTGGAAATTTTCCCTAAATGGCTATCACCCAAAAGACAGATATGGGTATTCACCACGTCGGAGCGGTCGGCATGCCAAGTGTCAAGCAATATATCGTCGCAAAAAACATCCGGCGATTCGGCGCTTTCATTATGGGCTGATTGGGCTCTGCTGACAGAGCTTAGATGGGGAATTTCTCCAATTCCCCGGCTGAAGTGTTGCATGACAAATTGAACGCCTTCAGGTCGGACGGTGCGCATATTGGTCTCGAAATAGGCGCCCCGCAAAGGCGGGCTGGTAATCAACTCGTAAGAGGGGAAATAATCTACATCCTCGCGCGTTTGGTGTAAAAAGCCGGCCACGGCACGCAGTACCGACTTGGAATACACGGTGGCGCTAAGTACGTGCTCCGCACTGGCGCTTGCAGTCAAGGGGACAGGAGATACCGTCAAAATAAACCGCATCTTTGGATTTATCTGCTTAATCAGGTCCAGCGTTATATTCAGATCCTTGAGGATTGAATCGTAGCTGTAGTTCTTAAATAGGTGGTTTCCGGGCTCAAACCCACCTAGCTCGGTTCCAGGGCACATCGCATAGGCATAGCCACTCTGGCTTTCCCATCCTTCGGTCAATCCCAAGGTGAATACAAATATGTCGCTATGCCGTATCGCTTTGAGCAAACTGGAATAGGTCATTGCTCGTGCGGAAATGAGCGCACTCTCGCTGCTGAACCCGGATTTGGAGATAAGAGGCCGTAAGGTGTCGAAAAAAGCACCTTCTTTGACCGCAATTTCCGGTTGTACGGTCGCAGTGCCAAGTGCCAGCTCAATCCACTGTTTCAAAATGGCGACCGTATAAATGTTGCCGGTCCGAACCGAGAAAATGCCATAGCCTTGCTCCAAGGCAGCATCGGATGTCAATACCTCGGGTGGAGTTTCACCATCGATCCACGAAAAACCATTTCCAACCAGCCACTTGCTAAAGTGTTGCGCAAAGCATGATCCAAAAGTGACAAACTTGGTTTGTTTGCTAATAGGAAATTTGGATACCCAAAGGTCTTTGAAAAACCCATCGGTTTCTTTACCTTGAACTGCCTGCCTCCAGAAGCTTCGGGCCGGCTGTTGCTGGTAAGGATTTTTCATTTAGATATTTGCTTTATTTTTGTACAGCCTATTTACAAAGTAAACCCGTCGTCTACGATGATATTTTGTCCGTTGATGTCTTTGCTGGCCTGACTGAGCAAGAAAATCAGTGTTCCGTTGATGTCGGATGCATCGAGCATTCCGCGATTAAGGCATTGGTCTCCATAGGCCTTCAAGAATGCATCGGCTTGGTGGTCCAGAATTCCACCCGGGCTAATACAGTTGACCCTGATCTGCATTCCCTTGAGGGATTTGGCAATATATTTACTGAGGTGTATGACCGCGGATTTGATGGCTGCATATTCGGCAGGCATGGTCATCGCGGTGCCGTCGTAAATTTCAAATTTCGGTGCAATGACACCGTAGACGGAGGCGATATGAATAATATTCCCGTAGCCTTGTTTTTTGAAATACACGGCGGCCTGTTGGCTGGCGAGAAACATGCCGCCTAGATTCAGGCTCAAGTTTTCGCAGAAATCCTCGTGCGCGATGTCAAAAAACTTACGCCCGTAATTGGCATTGCGAGGGTAGGCGCTGTTGACGATGGCGTCGATGCGGCCGTATTTGGCATGCAGGGCGTCGATGAGTGCAACAAGCGAGGCCTTGGAGTTGGTATCCACGGTCATTGCGTGTTCATTTCCAGTGGCCTGTATGTCTGCGCTGATGGCCGTGCCACCTGCTTGGGTTATGGCGCTGACGAATTCGCGGCCCAGCAATCCATTGCCACCGAAAACAACAATGACTTGGCCTTCTAAAGGGGCGGCTAAAGGCGCGGTTGCCATCAATTGAACTTTCTGAAAACAGGCTTAATCGCCGGACCGTTTAAATACTTTTCCGGGCCCTCTTCCAAGGCCAGGCGATACACCGCAAACGCGGCCTGGATGGCGGCTTTGGTTTTTGCCATCTCTGCTTCGCCATGGCGATAGGAGAGTGCAATCCAGGGCATCAACACGCCCTGGCGAATCATCTCTTGGGAGAACAGCGTGCGCAGTGGCAAGGAGGCCGCACCGTTTGCATCGACGGTCGTGTAGTAAGGCGAGCATGAAATTCCGCCCGCCTTGAAGCTGTGCGCAATGCCGTGTTCCTCGGCCTGTGCATTCATCATACGGATCAATTCGCTACCGAATTGCCATAGGTGCGAAACCACCTTGTGCTTTTCCATGAAATCCATGGTCGCTAGAAAGGCGCCTAAACCACCCATCTCGGCGCCATGGGTGGTGGACAGCAGGAACACGCGTTCGGTACCTTCAAATTCGATAGATCCCAATTGCATGATTTCGCGCCGACCCGCGACCGCCGCAACAGCAAACCCATTGGCCATCGCTTTGCCAAAGGTGCACAGGTCCGGCTGCACACCGTACATGTGCTGCGCGCCTTGCATATCCCAGCGAAAGCCGGTAATCATTTCATCAAGGATAAACACGATGCCGTGCTTGCGACACAGGGCCTGCACTTGTTGCAGGTAATTGGGCCCTGCAGTTTGGTAGTTGCGATTGCAAGTGGCCAAGCCACAGCAACCCGCAGTCTGCTGACCTACTGCAGGGCACTCCGTGGCCGCAGGCTCCAGCACCACACAGGCGATTTGGCCAGGAAACTCATCGATCAGTGCTTGCAGCGATTGAATGTGGTTGTAATGAAAACTCTTGGTGTTGAACTGGGTCTCACGGGTAATACCTCGCGTTAGCGGCGTATTGCCGATGAACCAATCGTCATAGGAAAAGAAGGGCTGCTCGGCGCAGCGGGCAACTATTTCCCGGCCGGTATAGGCCCGCGCCAACTTCACGGCAGCCGAAACGGCAGTAGATCCGTTCTTGGTAAATTTCACCATGTCCACCGAGTCGATCAGTCCGATCAGCCGCTCGGCCGCTTCCAACTCGACGGTGGAAGGTCGGGTCAGGTTATTGCCTTTTCTGATTTCCGCAAATGCCGCCTGGTCAATAGCATCTTCGGCATAGCCGATATTGACCGCGCGCAAGGACATTCCGTAGTCCAAGAATTGCCGCCCTGCGGGATCGCGCACATAAGCGCCTTTGCCGCTTTCTAAAATTTCTGGCGCGTTGGTCGGGTACTGGTCGTAACCGCGCGAATAGGTGTGCGCGCCGCCGGGGATGGCTTGGAGCAGGCGGTCTTGGTAACGCATGAAATGGCCTCTTTATTCAGTGCTTCGCCGCGGCGGATAGCCGTTCGAGTTCGTACAAGGTATGGAGCACGGCCACATCTTTTTCCAGGGTATTGGGAAACAAAGACGGATTGCGCTGCTGTGCCGCTGCAACAAAACAGCGCATTTCCTCGATATAGGGCTCTTCCGGGTTGATGTATTGCTGCTCAATCGTACCGGCATCGAAGTGGAAATGCGTCCATTCCTCCATGCCGGTGGAGATATACCGCACACTATTGCTGTCCGCACTAAATACCAGTTCGCCTTCACTTCCCAGTATCCGCATTTCGCGGGTGGCTTTGGGGCGGGAAATCACTTCAACTGTCAGTTGGCAGATGGCAGAGTGCTCGGGAAAGCGGACAAGGCAGTGGTACAGGTCGTCTATGTCTGCGTCTAAGCTGCTCAGCTTCCCCTTCCAGCATCCAAGGGCCTGGGATGGCCCGAAAACATCGCAAAGCCAAGTCAGTTCAAAGGGCACAATTTCACGCGCCCCACCGGTCTCGCGCGCTGAGACATAAAAGTCCGCGATGTCTTCCCAGGGATGCCAGTCGGGGAGGTATTGCCCGGTCTGGTAATTGATATTCAGAATTCGGCCGATAGCATCTGCTTGCACCAGTTCCTTGACCTTGCGCGGACCAGGATAAAAACTCATGGTGCACGAGGGAACCATCACGCGCTTAGCCGCAGAACTTTGCTTGGCGAGCTCCTCAATACCCGTGGCATCGACCACGGAGGCTTCGATAAAGCAATCCAAGCCCTGTGCCAGAGCCCAAAATGCGTATTGCATATGCAGCGCGGGCGGCGTTGAAATCACCAAGGCATCGGTTTTCTGGGCCGCATGTGCCGCATCGAGGGATTCAAAAACCGGTATCCCGTATTTTTCGGCAGCCTCTGCACGCCGGTCAGCACGGGGGTCGAATCCAACAATGTCTTCCATGCCCAGAGCCTGCAGGTTGCGAACCCGGCGCTTGCCCATAGAGCCCAAACCGATAACCAAAAATTTCATCACCATCCCTTATGTTGCTGATGCGATGCCGCACTCCTGTTTCATTTTCTCAAACGACGCCATGGATGCGATGACCACCGGGTAAATCTTCTCGGTTTCCTTCAAAATAAGCTTGTATAGCAATTTGGAGGCATCCAGATTTTGCTTGAGGGTAGTTGCCGATTCACTTAATTTGAGTGCATTCCTGATTTCATCCTGGATAGCCATGGAAATGAAATTCGAGCTGCGCACTTGGGTGATGAGTTCTTTTTCCCGGATGGAGAGCTTGCTAAGAGTAGCCTTGCCATTTTCAACTTGGCTTGCAATACTATGGCACTCTTTGGCTAAGCTAATGCTGGAAGTGAGCGCCGATTTTAAGTCGATAAATATATTTTCTAATTTTTTAAATCGTACTTCCCGGTCGTGTTTTGTGAAAATACTCTCAAAAATAGCTTTTATATCCAAAGGGGCAGGGCGCAGAGTTTCTAATTCCTTGATTGCCTCCAGCAAGGGGACGTGCTCGAAACCTTGGATATAGGCGCCGCCTTCCGTGCAGTTGAACAGCCGAGTGGGCGGAACAAACCCAAGATTAGCTTCTGCGATGCGCTCAAACTCTGTATGAAACATGGCGTAATCAGGCTTAGATTGAACGGTTCCACCATAATATCCCGGCAAGGTAGTAAGGCTGCCTACATAGGCGTTAGGCGAGTTCTCCTTGAATATATCGTCAAGTGCACTATGGATATTCTTATAAGTGAATTGATTGGCTTTTTTATCAAATACCACATTCATGGCACCGTCAACTGCACCCTTGGAGTATTGTTTTTTACCCGAAAAAGACAAATCCTGCCCTACCAGTATCATCGGATTGCACTGCATCAAGGTTCCCAGGAAGAATGCCATGGATGAGACTGAGCCGCAGGCGCCATTAATCACGGTATCGTCGAATATGTTTGACATCCAGGCATCTATCGGCCCATTGACATTAAAAGATATTATTTTGTCCTGATAGCGTCTATAAAATTCCGGATGGCAGGAGACGCCAATTAATACGGCTGATACTTCCGACATATCGTAGCCATCGACGAGGTAAAGCATATCGGAGGGGTCGGCGATCATGACGATGTCGGGCACAATATTTTGCTTTTGCAAAGCCATCACCGTTTGTACTGGCGCCAGCAGTATCGCCTTATTTTTGAGATGTTTAAGCTGCGTTATATTTTTATCCAGCGATGGACCGGGCGAGATGATGACCAGCGGTAGTTTGAGCATTCCGTCCAAAAGGTGCCGGAACGACGGTTGTCTAGCGATACCGGGTAAATTGGCCACGCTTTGCGTTAACCACCGGTTGCCGAATAATTTCACAGTATTGCGGTTGGTCATGGCCTTGGCAAAAGATTTTTTGAATTTATCAAAATATTTTTCGCGCACTTCCTTTTCAGGCTCCTCCATTTCCTCAATTGGAGCTATGGCACTATCGATGGTATATATCCGTTTGGGTATTCCAGGAAGCAGGCTGGTCATATAGGCTTCGATCTTTTTTTCGGTTTCGAAGTACACGACGCCTTCAATACGGTCGCTGATGGGGATGTCCTCGGCACAAAATACCAAGACTCTTTTCTGGCCGCGCCTGAGCATGGCGTGAATCAGACGTACATCACTGCGGTTAGTGAACGCAATGGCGTCATATTTCCAGTCCCAAGCGGTGGGGAGCGACATATCCAGTATGCCATCGGGTCCATCTTCAAGCTCAAGCAGTGCTTTGATAGGTGCCAACTCTTTATAGCGATGCATCCAGGCCTTGCGAAACTCTTGGCTCTGGTCAATTTTTTCTACCAGTTCGGCGACGATTAGTTTTTCCGCATCGGGTCGGGTATCAAAATACGATATTGATTTTTCCTCTGCCTCTTGCAAGTCGGAGGTAAGTTGCCGCATACGGTCGACCTGGACGCGCACTTCTTGCTCATTGCCTTCCATGCCCCAGTGGATAACACTGGCGCTAACAGACGCCATTTCCTGCAAGATGGACAGAATGTGTCTAACGTTGGGGTCTGACTTGTTTTGGCTCATTGCAATACCGCGTAGAAAAGTGAAATGGCTTAGCCCAATTGCATCGGGCTAAGCCATTATCGGGAAGGCTTGGTTAGTCCCGCTGCGTGTTTTAGCCCTTCAGCAATGCCATCACGCCTTGCGGCATTTGGTTGGCTTGCGCCAGCATCGCGGTGGCCGCTTGCTGAATGATCTGGGTCTTGGCCAGCTGGGTGGTGGCCAGAGCGTAGTCGGTATCCATAATTGTGCTGCGGGATTGTGTTGCGTTGGACGACACGTTGGTCAAATTGTCCGCGCCGAAGGCCATCTGGTTGATTGCTGCACCGATTCCTGCACGTTGGTTGTTTATTTTCTCCAGTGCGGTGGAGATTTTGTCCAAGGTGGCAGTGGCCGTGTCGAACGTGCCAATGTCCAAGCCGTCCAGGCCGTAGCCGTCGGTGTTCATGGGGGCAATGTCTACCTTGATCGTCTGGTCGATGTCTTTACCGGCCTGAACGGTGAAGGTGGAATGTATTTTGACGATCGGGACCCAGCTAAATCCGGACATTGCCGCTACCCCGGACTGGGTAAATTCCATACCGGCCGGGATGTAGCTGGGCACGGCGCTGACTGCCATTTTCACCAGTGTCCCAACCGGATAACTTTTCCCCGGGTCATAGGTTGCACCGGCCGCGATGGGATCACCATTCCAGTTCAACACAGTTGAGGCCGTGTCATTGGTGACCGTTGTTAAAGAGGGCCCAGTGATTGCAGCCGAGCTCTTCGGCGTCGCCAGATACCCACCACCCGCCAAGAGCTTCTGATCATTCCACATCGTGTCGCTGGAGATGCGGTTGATTTGTTCCGTCAAGCCCTGGAACTCTTTGTCCAGGTAACTACGTTGGGTGTTGGAGTAGGTGCCGTTCATCGATTGGACAGCCAGTTCGCGCATACGCTGCAGCATATTGGACTGCTCGACCATGGCGCCCTCAGCAGTTTGCATCATGTTGATGCCGTCATTGAGGTTGCGGACCGCCTGGTTCAGGCCGCGGATTTGCGATGTCATGTTCTGGCCGATGGCAAGGCCTGCCGCGTCGTCTTTGGCGGAGTTAACCCGCACGCCGGTGGACAGTTGCTCCATGGCAGTAGCCTGAACGCGCGCATTGGTTTTCATCGCGTTTTGCGAATACATTGCGCTGACGTTGGTATTAATCACGGACATGGACTTCTCCAGTAAACAATAAAGTGGCCATCTGATTCGATGAGCTGTTAATCACAAGCTTGCGTCGAAAGTCAGACACCAAGGCTCTTAGGTCTTTAAAAGCAATCTTTGTGCCAATCAAATCCGGCAATGTTTTGCCGGGTCGGGAGGGTTGGCATAAAAAAACCCGCCAGCGGCGGGTTTCACACAGGCCCACCAGGTGGGCTTGGTGCGCTTACTTGATCAGGGACAGCACGCTTTGGGGTTGCTGGTTGGCCTGGGCCAACATGGCAGTAGCGGCCTGCTGGATGATCTGGGCTTTGGACAGCGTGGCCGAGGCGGTGGCATATTCGGTGTCCATGATGGTGCTGCGCGAGGCGGCAATATTGGTCGAGATATTGACCATATTGTCGGCCGAATAGCTCAGCTGATTCATGGTGGCACCCATGGTGCTGCGTGCACTGTTGACCATTTCGATGGATGCATCGATCGTCGTGATGGCCGATTGCGAAGCGGTAAATGTGGTGAGCGATTCGGTGTTCACGGCCAAGCCTGTGGCGTCCATAGCCGACAGGGTCACGCCGATAGTCTGGCCGCTCAAGATGCCTGCTTGGAAGGTTAAGGTCAGTGCGGTGGCCGCGGTGGGGCCAAACACCTTGGCATTATTCCAAGTGGTGTTGTCTGCAATACGGGTGATCTCTACTTGCAGCGACTTGAACTCGTTGTTCAAGTAAACACGCTGGCTGGCAGAGTTGGTGGCGTTAGACGATTGCACAGCGAGTTCACGCATGCGCTGCAGCATATTGCTGGTCTCGACCAGGGCGCCGTCTGCGGTTTGCAGCAGGTTGATGCCGTCGTTGACGTTGCGCACGGCCTGGTTCAGGCCACGGACTTGGGAGGTCATGTTTTGGCCGATGGACAGGCCTGCGGCGTCGTCCTTGGCGGCATTGATACGGTTACCCGTGGCAAGCTGCTGCATGGCGGTGCTCATGGTCTTGGAATTGATTTTGAGTGCATCTTGGGCAAGCTGCGACGACGTGTTGGTATTGATAACTGGCATAACGGTTCTCCAAAAAATAAATGTCAACCTTGGGATGAAGGTCTTCTTACTGAGAACCCAACGTCAGAAAGTGGACACGCGGGGCCTACACTTTTTTGTGAGCAATACCTGTGCCAACTTATTGCGGCAATTATTTGCCTAGTTTTGCCGTCCAGCCATAAAAAAACCCGCCAAAAGGCGGGTCTCTCTAGGCGGGCAGAACTGACCGCCAGCCGTTAAGGCGCAATTACTTCAGCAGTGCCAGCACACTTTGGGGTTGCTGGTTGGCCTGCGCCAGCATGGCAGTAGCTGCTTGCTGAATGATCTGCGATCGGGATAGCTGCGAGGACGCCGTGGCGTACTCCGTATCCATGATGGTGCTGCGCGAGGCGGCAATATTGGTCGAGATGTTGACCATATTGTCCGCCGAGTAGCTCAGCTGGTTCATCGTGGCACCCATGCCGCTGCGGCCGCTGTTGACGATTTCAATGGCAGCGTCGATCGAGGTGATGGCCGACTGGGCAGCGGTAAACGTCCCGATGGACGCTACGGCGGCCTGGACCGATAAGCCTGTAGAGTCCATCGCCGACAGGGTGACAGAGATAGTCTGCCCGCTCAATATGCCGGCCTGGAAGGTCAGCGTCAGCGCAGTGGCGGCCGTGGGGCCGAATACGCTGGCATTGTTCCAGGTGGTGTTATTGCCGATCCTAGTTATCTCGTCCTGTAGCGACTTGAACTCATTGTTCAGGTAAGCGCGCTGGCTGGTGGAGTTAGTTCCGTTGGAGGACTGCACTGCCAGTTCTCGCATCCGCTGCAGCATATTGCTGGTCTCCACCAAGGCACCGTCTGCGGTTTGGAGCAGGTTGATACCGTCGGTCGTGTTGCGCACCGCCTGGTTGAGGCCGCGGACCTGAGAGGTCATATTCTGACCCATGGACAGACCTGCAGCATCGTCGCGGGCAGCGTTAATGCGATTCCCTGTGGCAAGCTGTTGCATCGCGCTGTTCATCGACTTGGCATTGCTCGTCAGCGCATCCTGTGCGAACTGGGCTGCGGTATTCGTATTAATCGTTGGCATGAGATTTCCCCATAAAGTAGTTGATTACACAGAAGTAATAAATTACTTGATCAGGGACAGCACGCTTTGCGGTTGCTGGTTGGCCTGGGCCAACATGGCAGTAGCAGCCTGCTGGATGATTTGCGACTTGGACAGCGTGGCCGAGGCGGTTGCATATTCGGTGTCCATGATGGTGCTGCGAGAGGCGGCAATATTGGTCGAGATATTGACCATATTGTCGGCCGAATAGTTCAGCTGATTCATGGTGGCACCCATGGAACTGCGACCACTGTTGACCATCTCGATGGCCGCGTCGATCGTCGTGATGGCCGATTGCGAAGCGGTAAATGTGGTGAGCGATTCGGTGTTCACGGCCAAGCCTGTGGCGTCCATAGCCGAGAGGGTCACGCCGATAGTCTGGCCGCTCAAGATGCCTGCTTGGAAGGTCAAGGTCAGCGCGGTGGCTGCCGTAGGACCAAACACCTTGGAGTTATTCCAAGTGGTGTTGTCTGCAATACGGGTGATCTCTACTTGCAGCGACTTGAACTCGTTGTTCAGGTACACGCGCTGGCTGGCAGAGTTGGTGGCGTTAGACGATTGCACAGCGAGTTCACGCATGCGCTGCAGCATATTGCTGGTCTCAACCAGGGCGCCGTCTGCGGTTTGCAGCAGGTTGATGCCGTCGTTGACGTTGCGCACGGCTTGGTTCAGGCCGCGGACCTGAGAGGTCATGTTTTGGCCGATGGACAGGCCTGCGGCGTCGTCCTTGGCGGCATTGATACGGTTACCCGTAGCAAGCTGCTGCATGGCGGTGCTCATGGTCTTGGTCTTGATCTTGAGCGCATCCTGGGCGTACTGGGCCGACGTGTTGGTATTGATAACTGGCATAACGGTTCTCCAAAAAAATAAATGTCAACCTTCGAATAAAGGTCTTCTTAATGAGAACCCAACGTCAAAAATTGGACACGAAGGGCCTACGAACTGAAATAAGCAATACCTGTGCCAGCAAATTGTGGCAACTAGTTGCCTGAATTTGCCACTCAGCCATAAAAAAACCCGCCTATAGGCGGGTTTTGGATTGGGGGTCTGGTAATCACCCTGGCGTCACTTACTTCAGTAGGGTGAGCACGCTTTGCGGTTGCTGATTGGCCTGGGCCAACATCGCCGTGGCTGCCTGGCTAATAATTTGGTTTTTCGCCAATTGCGCTGAGGCGGTAGCGTAATCCGTATCCAAAATGGCGCTGCGTGAGGCGCCGATATTGGTGGATATATTGACCATGTTATCTGCCGAATAGCTCAGCTGGTTCATCGTAGCACCCATAGCGCTTCGGCCAAGACTGACATTTTCAATGGCCTTGTCAATTTCGGTAATTGCCGCTTGGGCGGCGGTAAAGTTGGCGATCGAAATACCACTTCCGCCTGTGGCAGCGACTCCCAAAGCGGTAGTGTTCATCGGTTCAATATTCATTGAAATAGTCTGCCCTGAGGCAATACCCGCCTGAAATACAAAAGTCATAGCCGTCGCCGCAGTTGCGCCGGAGCCGTTAACCAAGGTCATATTATTCCAACCCGTATTGGAGGCAATGCGGTTAATTTCCTCTTGCAGCGATTTAAATTCCTTGTCCAAATAGCCGCGCTGGCTGACTGAATTAACGCCGTTGGACGATTGCACCGCCAATTCGCGCATACGCTGCAGCATGCCGGCGGTTTCTACCAAGGCGCCATCGGCGGTTTGTAGCAGGTTAATGCCGTCGTTGACATTGCGCACTGCCTGGTTCAGTCCACGAATCTGTGACGTCATGTTTTGGGTAATGGACAGACCGGCCGCATCGTCCTTGGCTGCATTAATGCGGTTGCCGGTTGCCAGTTGCTGCATAACATTACCCATGGCCTTGGCATTAACCTTGAGCGCATCCTGCGAATACTGTGCACTAATATTGGTATTAATAACGGACATATCAGTTCCCCAAAAAAATTAAATCGAGCTTTTAAACTAAGCTTTATTTACTCAATACCCTTAACGTCAAAAGTTAGACACTAGAGTTCATAGGGCATTAAAAGCAATCTTTGTGCCAATCAAACCCGGCAATGTTTTGCCGGGTCGGGAGGGTTGGGCATAAAAAAACCCGCCAGCGGCGGGTTTCACACAGGCCCACCAGGTGGGCTTGCTGCGCTTACTTGATCAGGGACAGCACGCTTTGGGGCTGCTGGTTGGCCTGGGCCAACATGGCAGTAGCGGCCTGCTGGATGATCTGGGCTTTGGACAGCGTGGCCGAGGCGGTGGCATATTCGGTGTCCATGATGGTGCTGCGCGAGGCGGCAATATTAGTCGAGATATTGACCATATTGTCGGCGGAGTACTCCAGCTGATTCATGGTGGCACCCATGGTGCTGCGTGCACTGTTGACCATTTCGATGGATGCATCGATCGTCGTGATGGCCGATTGCGAAGCGGTAAATGTGGTCAGCGACTCAGTGTTAACGGACAAGCCGGTAGCGTCCATAGCCGACAGGGTCACACTGATAGTCTGCCCGCTCAAGATGCCTGCTTGGAAGGTCAAGGTCAGCGCGGTGGCTGCCGTAGGACCAAACACCTTGGCATTATTCCAAGTGGTGTTGTCTGCAATACGGGTGATCTCTACTTGCAGCGACTTGAACTCGTTGTTCA
>CAMBNY010000041.1 GCA_945869165.1 Comamonas sp. lk
TTTGCCATCAGCGCGCGCGTGGAAGCTTTGCAGGATGGCAAAATGGGTGAACAAATCCGCTTAAAAAATCCGGAGTCGGGCCGAATCATTACAGGAGTGTTGACCGGAACCGGCACGGCGCGCGGTTTTTAAAAATAAATTTGAAAAAGCCCTCAAGTTTTATTTAGTACTGACGATTCACCTGTGAGAGAAGCCCCGTAAATGACTTCCATACATGAAGTGAGCCAACTATGACTGATTCGATTTCAAACAACTCGCGCCCGGTGCCGACAGATTTGTCCCCCCGTAAAGCGCTGGAGAAGGCTGCAGCCAAAGCGGGTGGTTTTGCGGGAGCGATCTCCACTGCACCGAGCTCGGAGGCGGAGATCGCCGCGAGCCGTTCTGCTGCTGCTGACCGGGGCGCTGAGGTGCCCGGGTTCAAGAAAATCACCGAGCGCCTGAAAAAAGAGCCCGAGTTTGACCGCGCCAAGGTGGACTCCATCCGCCAAGCCATTCAAAATGGCCAGTACCCGCTCAACCCTCGGCGTATTGCCGAGAGTTTCGTGGCTTTGGAAAACTTAATCGCCCAGTGATCGGGCGCTTTCTTCCTTCTTTGAGGGCGTGCATTGACCGAACCGACTGAACAAGCCAACGAACTCGCGCGCCAGCTTGCCGAAATTCTGGAGTCGGAGTTCGATGCTTTACGCGTTCAGGATCTAGACCAATTTGAGCAACTCCAACCCATTAAAAACGAGTTATTAACCGAGTTAACGCGTCTGTCACCTCCGGCGCACGAGGTGCAGACCCTGCCACAGTGGCAGGGATTTCGCGAACTGATGCTGGCCTGCCGCGATGCCCACCGTCGCAATGCGGTACTCATGGAGCGCAAACTCGAAGCCATTCGAGGTACGTTGCAAAGTCTGCGTTTGGAGGATCCCAGCAGTTCGGTCGAGGTGTACGACCGCCTGGGCCATATTTCCCGCTTTTCTCGCAATACAGGCTATAGCGACGCCTGAGCGCTATCGGCCGCCGTCTCGGCGTCCGTCATCTCTTCAGAGCTAGTTTGCGGCATGTCCGTGCCAGCGCTTGGCGTCGAAGGGTTTTGTTCGTCACCCGGCCGCATGCCCTTGAGCCAATACACCCAGGACAGAATCACCGAGACTGCGGTAAACAGTTCAGGGGGAATTTCCTGGTCCACTTTCAAGCGACTGAGCAAGGCCAAGAGCTTGGGATCTTCGGTTACATAAACGCCGTATTCGCGGGCTTGGGCAATCATTTCCAGGGCCGCCTCCTCCTCGCCTTTGGCGGTCACTACGGGTGCACGGTTTTTGCCGTACTCCAGCGCAATGGCTTTTTTGACGAGTTTCATGCCCGCAAGTCCAGTACTTCACCGGGCAATGCCATCGGTTCGATCTGGGGCTCGGGGGGCGGTCGGGCGCCCAGATGCGCCGTAAAGGAGCGCAGGGTCAGGCCGGCTTCGCCCAAGGTCTTGCCCAGCTCCTCGCGGCCCTGACGCGCAAATTCAATCACCGCAGGCCGCACCGCCCACATGGAGACGGACACACTGTCGCCGGCCATCAAGTCCGCTTGCAGCCACAGCTCGCCATAGTCGCGGCTGTTGGAATGCATATTGACGGTGTAATGTGCCTCCTCGTCCTCGGCGCTGCGTTTGCGTTCAAAGGCGAGTTCGACCGGCGCATGGTCCGCAAAGGGCAGCACCACCGACATCGCCATCGCCCCCATGTGCTGTGCTTGTACTGCAGAGAGTTGGGCTGCATCCAGGTCGGCCAGGGCCCGCTTGACCTGGTGAATGTTGTCTGTGTCCTCTTGGGTTTTGTCGTCCATCAAAGCCAGCAGTTTGTGCAGCAAGGGCTTGAGGTCATTGGGCGCAGGGTTGCGTATCCGGGGCAGGCTGGTTTCCGAACCGATGGCCGCGCGCAAGGCGGCACTAATTTCCTCGGGGCTGAGCTTTTGCATTGCCAAGCGCATGTTTTGTAGCTGCGACTGCAACTGGCTTTGCACTTCCGGTTGATTGGCGACCTTGGCTAAGAGGGCGTCGAGTCCGCCGGTCTTGAGCAGTGCACGTACATCGGCCATGCCCGGCTCGCGGTAGATCAGGCTGCCGATCCGGGAGAACTTGGTCGCGGTGCTGCTGGTCGGGGTCCAGGCCAGGCCGGCCAGTGCGCTGGCTTGCAGGTTCTGCACAGCCACTACGGCCGTGCTTGCGGGTGTGGGTGGTGCGGACAGGCCGGGTGGCGCTTGTTCTTGCCCTTGTCTTGTCGCGGGATTGGGGTTGGGGTTGGTCGTGGCCGGATTGGCATCCGGGTGCGGCTGCCCTTCAATGAGCGTGGGCAGACCGGGGTTGCTGTAGGCGCTGGCCTTGCCGGTGACGGGGACCAAGTTGATGCTGCCGTCGGGATTGGCCTGGGTTCTGAAGCTGAGCCGCTGCCCAGTTTCCCAACCCGGGACGTTAGCAATGCCGATTTGTCGCCCGCGCAGCATCAGCACCATGTCATCGCCGCGCGATTGCACCATGGCCTGGACGACCTGGCCATCGCGCAGGCTCAAGGCGCGTGCTGTCACCGCTTCGATTAAGGTCGGAGAGGCAGCGCCTTGCGGGAAGAGCGGGTTGATACGTAAGGGCTGTGCCGACGCATCGCCAACGGGTATCACGGGTATTGGATCCAGCGCTTGCGATCTTCCGGCGTAGGGGGCGCCACCTGCGGCTGGACTTCTGGAGGGAGGGGGGCGGGAACCGGCGTAACGCTGGCAAGAACGCCGCGCAACAAACGATCGTGATCGGGCACCTGCAGCGTGACGCCTTTGCGCAACTTGGGAATTTTGCCCGGCACGATGCCTTGGGGGTTTTGGTCGATAAATGCTTGGCGTAGCAATGCGATGCTGAGCGGACTTTTGGCCATGGTTTTGGCAATTACCTGGTCCAGCGTTTCGCCCGGCTTGGGCTTGTAGCTCGATGCCGGCGCCGGGGGGCTGGCGGCCGCGCTCTTGGCAAGCTCGCCGGCCGCATAAGCCAGGGTCGGCAGGCCTTGGAGTGCGCACAGGCAGGCCCCGGCGGTCAGCATTTTGAGCCCGTAGGGGATGGAGTTAAGTAGATTGGCCATGGCGGTGGAGCGTAAAGCTTAGCACGAAGGGGTGTGCTTTAGCGCCCCTCGTCAGCCGACCAGGCCGCCCAGCGGGCTTGCACTTTTTCACCGGGCCCGGCGCTGGGTACCAAGTGCGCGTAGTGGGGTCCCACATATTGGACTTTGGCCATGACAGTTTGTCCGGCATTGCCCGCTTCCAAAATGCGCTGCGGTACTTTGCTCGTATCGGCCAGTAGGAAGCTATCGCCAATCCGTAGCCCCGACGATGCGCCCAGGTTGATGCGCAATTGTTTGCCTTGTGCCTGTGTTACTTCGCCGGCTATCGGCAGGCACACCAAGGTTTTGAACAATTCGAGGGACCAGTTTTCTGCCTGTTGCAGGACCTCGGCACGGGCGCTGGTACTCAGTTGCTGCACCCCCCAATTGCTGTCCTGCACCTGTAATGTGGTAGTGGTGTTCGCTTGCAGGACGGGTTTGCTTTGGTTGCGTGCATAGAGGCGGATCTCCAGATTCAGCGGAACCGTCAATGGCATAGCCGGTGGCCATAGGTAGCGCTGTTGACCGCGCTCGTTGCCCGCCGAAGCATCACGGCCAGCGCTAGCGCTGCCGCCCACCCGATCCAATAGGCCCGATTCTGGTTTTGGCAATGGCTTGGCAGCTATCTCCAGTCGCCAGGGTAACTCGTCCAGGCTGGAGCCGAGTAGTGCTTGTTCGTAGTTGCTGCGTTTTGCGCTTTGCGGCATATCGCTGACACGCCACAGGCCGCCGGCCGCACCCGTGCTGGCAATTTGCGCTGACCACTTGCTACGCAATTCCTCCACCAAAGGCAGTTCGTCGGCACCGAAGCGCGGGCTGATGTCCCATTGCAGGCCAATCATGTGCTGCAGCCGACCGCCGGGTATGGGTTTGCAGGCGGGTTCCGATTTTTTAGGGTTGGTGGCGCTTTTCTGTCCGTTGCTGTTACTGGGTTCTTCCCACTGCAATTTGGCAGTAGCCTCACCCTGATCGTTGGTGCCATACGCGATCACGCGCACCCCGCGCACTTCCATACCGGAGCGAAAACTATTGCTTTCTTGTAGGGCTCCCTTAGCGTCAATCCATTGCGTCGAGGTGATCTTGGTGGGCCCCTCTAGGGCTACCTCGACCAGGCTTTTACGGATGGCTGCGAGTTTGTCCTCCAAGCTGAGCGTTTGCGCCGACGCACTCCATCCGCCTGTGCCCAGCAGCAAGGCCAATGGCAGGATGTAATAGTGCTTCATAGGTGCAAAGACTCCGACTTTTATTTGCTTTTGGCGCTGAGTTGGCTTATGTACAGCATCCGTATGTCCTGCACCGTGCCCTTGTCTAGCGACAGTGTGGTTTCATAGGTGTCGTCGCCGGTTGGGGTGATGCTCACTAAGGTTGCCCCGTAGATCACGCCTTCCACCTTACTGCGGAAGGTATCGTTTTGCACCACCATATCGGCCACCGTAGCGGTGGCGTCCAGGCGCAGGCCATAGACCTGCTCCGCTAGCGAGCGGTAGGCGTCGAGCTTGGCTGCGCGGATCGCCATCAAGCGTTGCTGTGCCGGGAGTTTGTGGTTTTGCACGCTGATCACGGCATAGCCAGTGGCAGTCAGGCTCTCGCGTCTTTCCACAAGGGGAAAATTCGGTATTGGCACCTCAACCGGTGGTTTGGCCGCCGACGGGATCGTGTCAGCCGATTTTTCAACCGCTTTGGCGGCGGGGGCTTCCTCGAGTGAAATGCTGCCCATCATTTTTTGTAAGGGCGCGATTTGGCACGCGCTCAGTACGATGCTGAGCAGGGCAATGGCAATAAATTTCAGGTGCAGCATACTAAATCCTTATAGGTAGACCCTTCAAGAGTCGGCACGGATGGGTAAATCTTGAGCACGTTTGGCGTGCTTTCGCTGGTATTTTGGTGTCGCGGACAGGCTCATGCTGCGCGCCTTATGAATTCTTCGCTATCGGCGTCAGCCAATGCTTGCGGCGTACCTAGGGGCAGCGCCAGCGGCTTGGACGCGTTGTCCTGCAATGCAGGCGCGGGGGCTTGTCCGGCCGCCGCTTGGTACCAGCGCAAGGCTTGCACATAGTCTTGCGGCGTACCCTGTGCATTGGCATACATCGAGCCGAGGTTGAATTGGGCCGCGCAATCGCCCAAAGCCGCGGCCCGTTGGTACCAAGCCAGCGCCTGCGCCGCGTCGGCGTTGAGTCCTTGGCCGAAAAACTGCATACGACCCAGCGTGTACAGCGCATCGCAATCGCCTTGTTCGGCGGCTTGGTGTAGCCATGGCAGCGCCTGGGTCAGGCTGCGCCCTTGCGTATCGCCAAATGCCAGGTGCCATCCCAAATTAAATTGCGCTTTGGCCAGCCCTTGTTGTGCCGCCTCTTGCAGCAGGACCATGGCGGACTGGTTCTGGCCCTGATGCAGGTGGATGTGTGCCAGGTTCAGCAGCGACAGTCCAAAGCCTTGATCGGCCGCCTGGCCGAACCAATGCGCGGCTTGTTCCAAAGTGTCTGGCCCTGGCTGCGTTTCAGACTGCAGCAACATGACTGCTAGATTATTTTGGGCCACCGCCATGCCGGTGGTGGCTGCGCGCAGGTAATGCGCTTGGGCCTTGGCGGTATCCACGGCAGTGCCCAGGCCACCGGCGTACAAAATGCCCAAATTGAAATCGGCAACCGGGTCGCCGCCTTCGCTGGCCAAGCGGTAGTTGTCGACCAAACGGGCGTAGTCTGGGGTGCTTTGACCGGTTTCGGATAGTTGGAGTTGCAGTCGCTCCTGTGCCGCTGGATGCCCTTGTGCAGCGGCCAGTTCGAGGTAGGCCAGGGCAGCGGTGGGGTCGCGCAAGGACGCATCACCATCGGCAAGCAAAACCGCCGCGGCGTACTGGGCCGATACATCGCCCCGTTGGGCGGCTGCGCGGTAGCAGCGCAGCGCGTGGGCTTCGTCTTTTGCCACTGCGGTCCCGCTCGCGTAGAGGGCGCCAAGGTTGTGCAAAGCCGCGGCGTTTTCCAAATCGGCACTGGCTTGGTAGAGCGACAGCACACGCGCGTCAGCCGGGTTTTGGCTCGATACCAAAACAGCCAGATTGAACAATGCCTCGCTGACGCCTTGATCGGCTGCGCCTTGCCAGTAGCGCGCAGCAGCGTCAAGATTTTGGTCTACGCCCTGACCGAGCGCGAGTGCCACGCCTTGGTTAAATAGCGCCAAGGCATGGTTTTTTTGCGCAGCTAAGGCGAAGTAGCTGTAGGCCTTGGCGGCGTCTTGCGGCCCGCCTTGGCCTTGCGACCATAAAACGCCCAAGTTGTAACGCGCCAGGGTATCGCCCTGGTCGGCAGCGAGTTGGTACCACTGCCGTGCCAGCGTGAAGTCCTGCGTGACGCCTTTGCCTTGGCTGTACATGGCGCCCAGATTGCATTGCGCCCGGGCATGGCCTTGGTCGGCTGCCAGGTGCATCCATTGGCGGGCCTGGGTATTGTTTTGCGTGACGCCTTGACCGAGTTGGTACATCAGGCCGACTTGAAATTGCGCCTGTGGCATTCCCCGCTCCGCTGCCATCTGGTACCACTGCAAAGCTTCTGCGTAGTCTTGCGCCAGGCCATAGCCGTTGGCGCTTAGCGTGCCCAAGTTGTATTGGGCTTGCACATGGCCCAGCGCTGCCGCCGTGCGGTAATGGACCAGGGCCTGGGCCATAGGGCCCGGTGCCTCCGCATCCTCGTCATCAAGAGGCGGCTCGTTCGTGGCACCCAAGGCTGGGGCTGAGCCCTGCGCGCACAGCACGGCCAAGTTGTAATGGGCATCGCCGTGGCCTTGCTCGGCCGCCAGTTTGAAATAGGACATGGCCAGCGACAAGTCCGGGGCAATGCCCTGCCCATGCGCGTACATCAGGCCCAGGTTGTACTGGGCTGGCGCGTCGCCTTGGTCGGCAGCCTTGTGGTACCACTTGGCAGCCAGCTCGGCATCACCACTAATTTCCTTGCCTTGCGCCAACAGCAGACCGAGTTGAAATTGGGCATAACTATGGCCCTGCACCGCTGCTGATTCAAACCACTTGCGTGCGGCGCTGGCGTCCTTGTCTAAGCCCTCGCCTTGCAAAAGCATAGTGCCCAGATTGAATTGGGCGGTGGCATGGCCTTGCACTGCGGCACGCTCAAACCAATAGGCCGCTTGCGCGGCATCGCGCTCCACGCCCTGTCCGTTGGCATACATAAATGCCAGATTGGTTTGCACATCGGGCAGGCCTTGCGCTGCGGCCAATTGGTACCAGTGCAGCGCCTGCGCATGGTCTTGCTCGACGCCCTGTCCGTTGGCGTACATGTATCCGAGGTTGTACTGCGCCGGCGCGTAGTCTTGCGCGGCAGCTAAGCGGTACCACTTCAGTGCTTCGTCATAGTCCTGCACCACGCCTTGGCCGTTGGCGTACATAAAGCCCAGGTTGTTTTGTGCAGCGGCGTATTCCAGCGAGGCCAGCGGCCGCGAGATGCGCAAGGCGTTGGCAAAGTCGCCACGGCGGTAGGCTGCATCGGCGTCGGCGAGCAGATTTTTCACGCGCGCGCTCCCCTAGCAGGCGCGAAGCCCTGCTGGCATGGGTGGCGTCGTGCGCGCAGGCTCATTCTTGGTGGTCTGTCAGCAAAGGCATGGCCTGGTGCAGCACCGGGTGCGCTTGGTGGTCCAGGGTGTACAGGCGTTGCCCGTGCGGGACATGGGCCTGGCGGGAAACGACCAGCGTGGATTCAGCCAGCCATTGGGTAGAGGGGCCACGGGCAGGGTGCGCTTGCGCCTCTAAATGCTGGGCAGGACTGGGCTGGTGCTTGACATCGGTCATGGGCGTTTCCTCGGGCGGGCTGGGTGCAGGCTCTTAGCTTGGGTCAGTAATTTTTTTGACGCCTGAACCTGTTTCAGGCCTTCGATACACCAGTTACGCAAGATTTGTGCCTTAGAAAGTAGGCCGGGCAGGCCGATTTACGCCGCGCTATTGGCTGCAGGTGACGGTATTTCCAGCAAAAGTGTCGCGATATCGTCGCCGCCCAGATGGTGGACGTTGAGTCCGTGGTGTTGGCCGACCAGACTGGCGTACCAGTGGGTTTCAAAGCGCAGGTAAAAAGCGTAATCCCAGGCAAGACCCGGTTGGGCGCTCAGGGTCGCCCAGTTCAAGGTGTCTGTGTAGGGCGCAATCAGGTCCTGGGTCCATGGAATATGGCTATTGGCGCTGATGCGCTCCCAATCCCAATTTTGCGCGTGTTGTGCCAGCAGCAAGGCATCCCAAGGCAATACCGCACTACTGCTTGGGCCGCTCCAGTCCCAGTGCTCGGCAAATGTGTGTAGCAATTGCGCATCCCAGGGGAGGCCGGGGTTCCAGCTGAGGCGGTCCCAATCCCATTGCGCGTGGCAAGCCTGCAGCACAGCCATGCTCCAAGGCAGGGCGGGGTTTTCACTCATGGCGTCCCAGTCCCAATCAGGAAGCGGTGCGGGCGCCGGGTGATCTTCTGGCGCTGCCAGAAATGCAGGATCACGCCAATGCGCCAGCAGAGCATGCCAGGGCAGGCCGGGGTTGCGGTACAGGGCCTGCGCATCCCAGCGGTTTTGCCAGGCGCCAATTAGCGCAAGGTCCCAGGGCAGGTGGGGGTTGGCGCTCAATGCCTTCCAGTCCCAACGTGCGGCATGTTGTTGCACAAGCGCTTGGCTCCAAGGTAACTGGGCTTGGCTACTGAGGGCGGTCCAGTCCCACTGCTGCCCGTATCGCTCCAACAAGGCTTCGGTCCAGCGCAAGCCAGGGTTAGCACTCAGCCAGGTCCATTGCCACAGCACTTGGAATTTATCGACCAGGGCCTCGTCGATGGGCAAGGCGCTGTTGGCGCTCAGGCCCGTCCAATCCCAGCGCTCTTGGTAGCTGCTCAACAAGGCCGCGGTCCAGGGCAGACCGGTGTTCCAACTCAAGGCGGCCCAATCCCAGCGGTGGGCGTTGGCATCGACAAAGGCGCGTGTCCAAGGCAACTCCGTATTGCGGCTGAGTACGGCCCAGTTCCAGCGGTAGACAAATGCTTCGAGCAGGCTCTGGCTCCAGGGCAAGCCTGCGTTGCTGCTCAAGGATTGCCAGTTCCAGCGCTCCGCATAGCGTTCCAGCAATGCTTTGGACCAGGGCAGGGCGGTATTTTTGCTGAGCAATTCCCAGTCCCAGTGGTCCAGGTGTTCAGCGATCAGCGCCTCGGTCCAGCGCACCGAGCGGTTGGCGCTGAGCTGGCGCCAGTGCGCGCGTGTGCCCAAAGCGCGGATCAAGTTCGCATCCAGCTGGTAATGGTGGTGCAGGCAGGCCAACAACAAGGCCGGGCGCGCGCGGAAAAATTGCAAGGCCTGGTGTTCGTGCAGGCCCGTCAAGGTGTGGGCAACCAGGTCCAACCGTTCGCGCTCCCACACGCTCAGCGCGTTGTGCCCCTTCGTCGTTTGCAGGGATCCCATGCGCGTGCTCAACGTAGGCGCGCGGCGCTGTCGTCCGCCGCTTGGGCCAGCGCTTCGCGGTAGCGCTGCACTTCGGCTTGCAAGTGCCTGGATTGTTGTGTAAACCACAAACCCCAGTCGCTTTGCGTACTGAGGGTGCGCCAGGCCGGGCCGCGCAACAATGCCTGCCTTTGCGCTTGTTGTTGAAGCAAGGTGCTTTGGAGTGCACGCAACTGCACCGCCCAATCGGCAGCTGCTCTTGGGCTGGCTGCCCCAGGATGCAGCTTGGCGCCATCCGGCGGCGGGCCATCACCCGCGTCGAGTTGGGCTTGTAAATGTTGCAAACCCTGTAAATCGCTGGCGCGGTAGCTGCGCTGCAGGCGCTGAAACAAGGCTTGCGCCTGCGCTTTGTCAGAGGACTCCACCCGGTCCGGGTGGCATTGCATGGCCAGCTTGCGGTAGAGCGCCTTTATTGCCTGCTGTTGCTCCGGGTCGAGCGCGGGCAGGGGGCTGGTTTCGTCCTGCGGGGGATGGTCTTGGGTGTAGCGATGAAAGTTTTCCTCGGCTTGGCGCGCTTGCTCTTGATGCGCAGTTCCGCCAAAGCGTTCATGTAACTGCGCCAGGTATTGGCGCTTGAGGTCTAGAAATTCGCGTAGCAGTTCGCCTATGGCGTTTTCCTGCTGCCTTTCGAAGGCTTGGAGGGTGCGCTGTATCTCATCGAGTTCGGCCTGCAGCGCAAGGGTTTGGGATTGCAGCAGGCTGTATTGCCAGGCGGCAGTGCGCGCTTGCAAAGCTTCTGCTGAGACGAGTGCGCCCGATTGCGCGGCGTCTTTTGCAGCCGCAGGGCCGTCGCCGTAGTCCCCGATCAGTTCTGCTATCGCGCGCAGGTACTGCGTCGCCAGCGGGCTGCTGTGCTGGTGCAGCACGCCGCCAAAGTCATCGGGCGCCACGGTAGAGAGGTCTGCAAACGCACCGCTAAGCACCGTATGGGCGTCAAGAATGCAGACGCAGGTGTACAAATGCGCCGCCTGAGGTGCCAACCAATGCACTTGCCCGCCCATGGCACTGAGGCGTTCCCAGGCGATAGAGGACTGGCGGTTGGCCTCGGTATCGGGCACCAGCAATTGCACCGCCAGGCCGCGCCGCCGCGCCTGCAAGAGCAGGTTAAACCAGTGCCTGCCACAGCCCTGCGCGAGCGCGCAAACCACTTGCATGTACGCCTGTGCCAGCGCATGCTCCACCACCGGCAGGGCGTCGGCAAAGTGGGCTTGAAAGTCGCTTGCAGCGTCGTGATCGGACATGGTCGGTAAAGTAGGGGATGCGGTGCGGAAATGATCGGCGCGGCGGGCGTTTGGGGCTGGCTAGCCGGCGCGATGCCCAGGCTTTTTAGTCAAATCCCGCGAAGCGCTGTTCAATGCAAGTGCGTGCCAAGGTTTGTGCCTGGGCGATCTGGCTAGGGGTCATTTGCTGTGCCACAAATTCGCGCCCGCTGGCCGCTTGGGCGTGCCCGCCTACCGCGCCGACGTTAAACCACATGTGCGCGCGAACATAGTCTTGCAGAACGCCCATGCCATTGGCATACAACCATCCCAGCGCGGCTTGCGCGTCGGGCTGCCCGCCTTGTGCTGCCTGGCGGTAGCAATGCAGGGCGCGCTGGTAATCGGGCGCCAGATCAGCGCCCTCTTGGTACAGCGCACCCAGGTTGTACCAGGCAAGCACATCGCCCTGGTCAGCGGCCAATTGCAGCCATTGCATCGCCACGGTGCGGCTCGCTTGCGTGCCTTGTCCGATGGCAATCATCACGCCCAGGTTGTATTGCGCCTGGGCATCACCCTGGTCTGCGGCCAATTGGTACCATTCCAAAGCGGCCGCATCATCTTGCGCCACGCCCTGGCCGGTCGCATACATCAGGCCGAGGTTAAATTGGGCTGCGGCATCGCCTTGCTCTGCCGCCTTGCGGTACCAATGCAGCGCTTTTTCGTCATTGCGCTGCGGGCCTTCTGCACTGCTGTACAGGACGCCCAGGTTGTACTGGGCCGCCGCGTCCCCCAGTTTGGCAGCGGCCTCGTAGCATTGGAATGCCTTGTCCATATCCACGGGGATGCCAGCGCCGTTGGAGTACAAAAAACCCAGGTTGAATAAGGCATGTACATGCTTTTGTGCTGCGGCCAGTTGGTACCAGTGGCAGGCTTGCTGCAGGTCTTTTTCTACGCCGTGCCCGTTGGCGTACATGACGCCCATACCGTACTGGGCTGCGGCGTCGCCGCTGGCGGCCCCGCCTTGGTAACACTGCAGGGCGCGTTCAAAATCCTGGGGTACACCCTGGCCATTGGCATACATGACGCCCAAACCGCGTTGCGCGCTGGTGTCGCCTTGTTCGGCAGCGGCCTGGTACCACTTGAGGGCCTGTTGGTAGTCCCGCTCGGCGCCTTGGCCGTTGGCATACATCACTGCCAGATTGGTCTGGGCATAGGGCAGCCCTTGTTCAGCGGCCGCCCGGTACCATTGGTGCGCCTGCGAAAAATCTTGGGCCACGCCCTGCCCATGCGCGAACATCACCGCCAGGTTGGATTGCGCTTGCGCCACGCCGCGCTCTGCTGCCTGGCGGTAGCAATCCAGCGCCCGGGCAAAGTCCTGCTCCACGCCCTGGCCTTGGGCGTACATCAGGCCCAAGTTATTGAGCGCAGCGAGTTGCAAATCAGGAGCTAGTTCGGTCACGCGTGGTGTCTGTGTAGGGGGCATGGCGGGTGGCAAAAAACCTTTTTCCCAGCCCTTCGGTGGTTTGCCTGTGGTGGATTATGCAGTTTGCGTACCAAGTAACATAAATTTGTTAAAAATCGTATTTAAAGCAGGTAATGCGTGTAATTTGTGAAACAAAATGCGAAAAATGCAAAAAAAACAGGTGTGTACTGTCTGAAAACTGACACTCACTGGTATGATTTTGGCGTCCAGCCCACGAAACTGCGGTCGTATTTGATCGCCGGGCGCGTCCCCCAAAGGCTCCATGTCGCGAAACGCTATCAGTTTTATTGGTGAAAGTGATGCCATTCGGGCCATCCGCGACTTGTTGCCGGTGGTCGCCGCATCGAGCTCGACCGTGTTGATTACCGGCGAGAGCGGTACCGGCAAGGAAATTGTTGCCAGGTCCTTGCATGATTTGTCCCACCGCGCCGCGGCCAATTTTGTGCCGATTAACTGCGCGGCCATCCCCAAAGATCTGATCGAAAGCGAGCTTTTCGGCCACCGCAAAGGCGCTTTTACCGGTGCCGTGACCGACCGCGTCGGCCGCTTTGAGCTGGCCCACAACGGCTCTATATTTCTGGACGAAATTGGCGATTTGCCGCTGGAATTACAGGTCAAGCTCTTACGCGTTTTGCAGGAGCGGGTGATTGACCCGGTCGGCGGCACCAAACCGATTCCGATCGACGTGCGGGTGATTGCGGCAACCCACCGCGATCTGGAGGCCGAAATCGCCGCTGGCCGGTTCCGCGAGGATTTGTATTACCGCCTCAACGTCCTACCGCTGAATACCCCGCCCCTGCGCGAACGGGCCAGCGACGTGCCCCTACTTTTGCAATTTTTTGCCAAGCACCACGCCTCCAGTGGCGAAAAACCCATTACCTTCGCGCCGGACTTCACCTACGCCTTGCAGTCTTACCCCTGGCCTGGCAATGTGCGCGAATTGTCCAATCTGATTGACCGCTTCAGCACCTTGTTTTCCGGGCAGTGCCTGGAATTGAAGAATTTCTCGAAAAGCCTGTTGCCCAAAGGCATGCTCGCTTACAAGGCGCTGGCTGACTCCGGCGAGCTGCCACAAATGGACCCGGCTTTGGCGCCCGGGACCTGGCTGGACGGTCCTAGCTCCGGCGGTTTGTTTGACGAGTTGGGTGAGGAAGAGGACCCCGAGGAAATGCCTAACCAGGTGGAGCAGATGACCTTTATGTCGCAAGCTTTGCCGGTTTTACCGCCGGAAGGTTTGTCACTGAAACACCGCTTGGCTGAAATCGAGCGCGACTTGATCGCCCAGGCACTGAGCCGCACCAACGGCAATGTGTCGCAGACGGCGCGTATCCTGAACGTGCAGCGGACCACCCTGATCGAAAAAATCCAAAAATTCGGCTTGCGCGAAGGCACCTAAAGCGAGCGCACCCGCTGCTGGCCGTCTCGGGCAGGTGCGCTTTGCCCCGCGTGCCACCTTTGCAGCACGCAAGGGCAGCGGTCTATTGCCCGTCCGTCGTTTTGCCAGGACCTTGAATACGCGGGTACTGCACTAGTTTTTCCACCGGCTTTTCCGCAGGCTTGGGCGCTGCGGCAGGCGCTGGGGCTGGCGCAGGCGCTGGGGCAGGGGCAGGCGGCTTCACGCTTGCTTCGGCGGCTTTGAGCTGGCGCACCAATGCTTCGGCCTCTTTGCGCACGGCCGCCGGGTCTACCCGCGCAGGCGCAGGGCTTCCGATCGAGCGGATCTGGCTGCTCAAATTATTGATGGCGCTCGCCTGGGCTTGCAACTTGCCATCCATCTCCTTGATGAGCTTGGCCACATCAGGCGCTTTGTCTTTGTCGCTGCCATTGGCTGGTTTGGCAATCGAGTCCGCGGCGGTTTGTACCGCACGCATGACTTCGTCCATGCGTAATTCGTTTTTCGTCTGCGCACTCATGATGGCGTCTTGTTTGCTGGCCACTTCACGCAGTGCTTCACCGTGGCCGCTGAACATTTCCAAGGACTCATCCATAGCAATGACGCGCTTGCCTACTGCCAGCAGCATGGCATCGGCCTGTGCCACGCGTTGTTGCAGGCGAAAAGACATAAAGGCAAAAATGCTGATCGCCAGCACAATGAGCAAGCCAAAAACGGCCAGCACAATCACCAAGTAGATCTTTTGGCCGCCCGCGCTTTCGATCAACTCCGTGGTCGCTTTGTGCATGTCACCGGCCGACTTTGCAGCCAATCCGGCCGCTCGGTTGGCTAGTTGCGCCGAGTCCAGCATGGTTGATTTCATCTCCGCCATTTCGGCGTCTTCTTGAGAGGCTTGGTGCGCAGCTTCGTCATGCGCGTGGTGGGCAGCTGCATCGCCACTGTGCAGCGCACCAGCTTCATTGCCGTGTTCGTGCACTGGTTCTTCGTCTGTATGGATGGGCTGCGGCGCCGCCTCGGCCACAAATTCAGCCGGTGGCGGATCCGCAGCGGGGGTGTCAGCAGGCTTGCCGCCAATCGCTTCCAGTGCAGAAGCTTCGTCAGGGGTTAGTGCGGGGGGTGTATCGGCCATGGCGGAGTCCTCTTGATAACGTGGGCGCGCTTAGCGGCCATTGATGAGCGAGTCGAGCGCTTTGAGTTCTTCCCGGATCTGGTCATTCTCAATTTTGAGTTGAATTATCCGCGCGGGGAAATCCATCTCGACCATTTCTTCGGTTTCAAATTCTTCGATGTAATCGCTTGGAGCAGATGCCGTGCTATCGCTGGTTTTTGCACTTGCCGGCTCGCCAACGGCCTTGATCGCAACCGTTTTCAGATTTTTTTTGTCTTGCGGCGGCAGTTTCACAATATTGCTGGCCGCGGCCGCGCCGGTGTCCAAAAGAATCATGTTGTCTGGATGAATCTCCAGATCTTCACCTTCTATTTGTTCGTGTTTGTCGACACGGCGTATGTCGGTGCCGACTTGGGCCGACTTGCTTTTGGCCACATTACTGCCTTCGGGCATCTCCACTTTGTGGGGTGCATGGCTAGGGAAGAATTCTGGCTCACTCATCGCCTATTCTCCCCGCGCTTGGGGACGGCGCTGACCACGCTATCTTGTGAAAACTGTTCTTTCATAAAGCGTGCCGAACGGATTTGCGGGTCCTTGGGAACCCCTTGGCTGTCTGCGTAGGCGCTTGCATCACCCAGCGACCCGAAGGGGCCCGACACCACGGAGAACTGCAAAGCAGCTTGGTTTGGCAGGTAATTGGCCACAATACGCGCGCGCTTGAGGTAGGGGTGCGCTTGCATATAGGCGTTGGCCTCAGCATAGCTTGGAACAATCGTATGCTGGACTAAGAAGGTGCCGGCCGGCATTTGCCGCACCCAGGCCTGCCCTGCTTGATTTTGCGCAGTGCTTGCTTCATCAGGAGCCTTGGCCACTTCTTTGGGCTCTTTTACTTCCTTGGTTTCTCTTACCACCGCTACTTCTGCAACCGGGGCTTTGCTGCGTGTGCTGGTGGAAGGAAGAATAGTTTCTATTTCTTCGATCGGTTTGAGGGGTATAGGTTGGGATACCGCCACGGGGGGGATTGCGACGGCGCTTGCCGCACTGTTTGCAGCGGCGGGCGAGGCCGCGGCACCTGATGCCTCTGACGCGGCAGGGCTTGGCACGGCAGCTGCCGATGCCTGGCTCGCGGATTTTTCACCTTTTCCGCTCTTTAAGAGTTCACCTAGCTGGAGCACCGCCTTGTCGCCGGTGGGAATGACCCCATACAGTACCGCGATACCGAAGACACACACGCTAAGCAATGCGGCTGCAAGTGCGACCCAGAGCCAGATGTTGCGCTTGGGCGCATCCTGGGTTGGGGTTGGTTCATCTGGCACAGGCTCTGGGGTACTGCGCGGGGGAAGGCTGAAAGGGGGCTCTGCCACCATTTCAGGCATGGACATGCGGTGCGGTGCTTCCCTTTCTTGAGGTGTGATCTTGCGCAGCAATGCACCTACGACACCTTCTCGTCCTTGTGCCCGGGCTTGCTCCATCAGGATTTCGGATTGTTCGGGGGTGGGCGGTTCGATTTCCCAATTGAGGATGCGCCTTCCAAATGCAGCCACCAACTTTTGTTTTTGGCTGGTGGAATTAAACAGCATGACTACGCGGATATTGGCGCCGGGAAAATGCTGTACCAAACGGGCTAGTAATTGGATTTCGTTGTCCGGCAAGGCGCCTGCGTCGTGCACGATCCAGATTTTGGGTGGTGCGTTGTGGAACTTTGCCCCCATCGCGTCTTCAATGGAGTAGTCCTGGAGCACCTCATTAAATCGCGTGATGAGCGCCTCGGCGCTGGCGGGGAAGCAGACTTCCAGTCCGATATGGGGTGCCGCCTCGCGCAGCCGTGCGACCAGCAATTTGCCGTAGTGGTCCAGTATCGCGTCATGGCCGCTGACCAGGCTCAAACTCATGTTGTCCTGCACCAGCGCTGACACATAGCCTTCCAAGCGCATGCGGTCTGCGATGCGAAAAAACAGCGGCTGTACGCCTGCAATGCTGTCGTCGCCAGGAAAATGAAATTCGGTCATGCGGGTACGGCCTCAGGGTGCAGTGGTTTGCCATTGGTGTCAAACAGCATGGAGGCGGGAAGTTTAGGCGCCGGTCGCGGCATAGGGTCCACGCCGGGATTTACCTGTGCCAGGCTGAACACATAGGCGATCACCTGTGCTACAGAGAAATACAGTGCTTCGGGAATCGGTTGGTCTAGCTCGGTGGTGAAGTACAGCGCACGCGCCAGTTCTGGCGCGGCAAATATCTCTATACCGTGCGCCTTTGCTTCCTCGCGTATGCGCGCGGCGGTGTGGTCCACGCCTTTGGCCAGTAACAGCGGTGCACCGTCCGAGGTCGGGTCGTAGGACAGCGCCACGGCGAAATGCTCCGGGTTGGTAATGATGACATCGGCCTCTTTGACTTTTTGCATCATGCGTGCGGTCGCCACTTCGCGCTGGCGTCTGCGAATTTGCGCCTTCACCTCAGGGCGGCCTTCCATGTCTTTGTGCTCGTCCTTGATCTCCTGCTTGGTCATGCGCATGCGCTTCATGAAGCTGTACTTTTGGTAGGGCACATCAATCAGGGCGATCAAAACGAGGCACAGGGTCAGCCACATCACCGATTCGGATATGAGACTGCCCGCCTTACCCAGCGCCGGCTCCAGCGCCATAGAACCCAGGGACATGAGTTCCAGAAAATGGTGGTTCAGCAGGTTGAACAGTACCGTGCCGATCAAAACCATTTTCAAAATTGATTTGATCAACTCGACAGCCGCATTGGCGCCGAACATCCGTTTGAAGCCGGAGATCGGACTGAGCTTGGAAAGTTTGGGCAGCACGGAGCTGAGTGAAAATAAAAATCCGCCGGTGGCGCCAGAAGCGAGGATGGCTACCACCACGGTGGTGAGCATCAGGGGCAATATAAGCAGCAAGCCGTGCAACATTTGGCTACCAAAGGCGGCTGGCAGCAACATGGGCGATTCCAGTAATTTGCGGTCAAAGCTGAAACCAGCGGCGAAATAAACAGAGAGCTGTTTGAACCAAACCTCACCCACGGTTAGCAAGACCAATACGCTACAAATCATGACGGCAGCGGCCGGCAACTCATTGGAGCGGGCTACTTGGCCGTCGTCGCGCGCACGCTTAAGCCGCCTTGCCGTTGGGTCTTCGGTGCGGTCTGAGCTGTCCTCTGACATGACTTAGGTCCCGTCCGGATTGAGTTGGCCGCGTATTTCCATGAAGCCCTGCAGCCACAGCCATTCAATGCGCGCGGCCAGGCTGGGTAAGGCCAAGATCAAAATTCCAAAGCCGGCCACGATCATGACCGGTAAGCCCAATGAAAACAAGTTCAAACTCGGTGCCGCGCGCGTAGCCACGCCCAAGCCGATATTGATAAACAGCATAGTCACCATAACGGGCAGCGCAATCAGTACGGAGCCCAAAAATATCATGGAGCTCCATTTGACGAAATGCACCCAGGCGCCCGCAGTGAGTAAACCTTTGCCAATGGGCAAACTGGCAAAGCTGTCGACCACCAGGGCCAATAGCATCGTGTGGCCACCTAGACCGATGAAAATCAAAGTCGCCATGATCAGGACAAACTGCGAAATCACCGGCACATTGCCCAGGTTGGGGTCCATCAACATGGCCATGGACAGACCGGTTGCGGTGGAGATACTTTGGCCCGCCAGCAGGACGGCAGCGGTAATGACTTGCAGGGACAAGCCCATGATCAAACCAATAGAGACCTGATTGAATATTTCCACCAGACCGGCAGGCGATACCGGGTCGAGCGTAGGCCAGTTGAAAATCGGATAAATCATCCAGGTCAGCGCTACGGCCAGTAGCACGCGCATACGCACATTCAGTGCGCGCAGGGAAAATACCGGCGCCGATAGCATCAAGGCTGAAATGCGCAGCATGGGCCACAGAAAGGTGTAAAACCTTTCGATGATGTCGGTGGCCAGCAGGTTCATGGTGTTTGCATCCGAGCTTGGTGGGCGCTACACAAACAGCGAAGGAATGCGCTGAAACAAGCTGCGCGTGTATTCGATGAGTGTGGCCAGTTGCCAACCGCCAACCAGGGCCAAGGTGATGGCCATAGCCGCGAGTTTGGGGATGAAACTGAGCGTTTGCTCATTGATCGAAGTGGCTGCTTGGATAATGCCGATGACCAGACCGACGGCCAGTGCTACGCCCAGCAAGGGGGCGGAAATCAGCACCACCATCCACAAGGCCTGGTGACAGATTTCGACGACAGTAGCAAGGTCCATTGGTTAATTCCTTAGCCTATTAGGTTACAAAACTGGCGGCCAGCGAGCCCATGATCAGGCTCCAACCGTCGACCAGCACGAATAGCATCAATTTAAATGGCATGGAAATCATCATCGGCGAGAGCATGGCCATACCCATGGACATCAGCACGCTGGCCACGATCAAATCGATGACCACAAAGGGTATGTAAATTAAGAACCCAATGGTGAAAGCGCTTTTCAATTCAGAGGTGATAAATGCCGGTACCAGCGTGGTGAAAGGTACGGCGTCAGCGCTGGCCACATCGCCTTTTCGTGCCATTTGCATGAACATCGCAATATCGTCTTCGCGCGTTTGCTTGGTCATGAAACTGCGCATCGGCGCCTCGGCAGCTGCCAGCGCTTTGTCGAACTTCATGCCCTGCTCCATGTAGGGCACGGCTGCGTTTTGGTACACCGCCTCCAGTGTTGGGGTCATGATAAACAAGGTCATGAACAAGGCGATGCCTACCAGTACATTGTTCGGTGGTGTCTGCCCGGTACCTAAGGCCTGGCGTAGGATGGACATCACGATGATGATGCGCACGAAGGAGGTCATCATCAATAGCAGCGAGGGCAGCAAGGTCAGGACCGTCATCAAGGCCAGCAGTTGCAAGGACAGGCTGTATTGCGTGTCTTTGCCGGTACCGGTCACATTGATCATCGGAATCCCTTGCGCCCAGGAATAGGCTGGCACCGCCAGTACCAGCAGTACACACAGGGAAATCCAGTAGTTACGTTTCACTTGATTCTCCGTTGAGGCTTTGCAGCGCGTCCCATTCACCGAGGGCCGTGAACTGCTGCCCACTGATACCGACCAGGACGTGCTTGTCGCCGACACGCAGAAGGGCGATTTTTTGCCTCGGTCCTACATGCAAGGTCTCGCGAATTTGCAAAAGCGCAGGGCCATGCTGGCGTACCTGGGCGGCTTTCATACGGCGCAATATCCACAGCATGCCGCCGAGCAGCAGCAGCACGAGTAAAAAGCTGCCGGTGAACCGTAGCCAATCGACTCCGCTTGCGCCGGCCGTACCCATAATCCGCTTAGAGGTTTTTCATCCGCTCGGATGCGGGTACCACGCGCGTGAGGCGGATGCCGTAGCGCTCGTTGACCAGCACCACTTCGCCTTGCGCGACCACGGTGTTGTTAATGAGTAAATCCAGAGGCTCGCCGGCGATGCGGTCGAGCTCGACCACGCTGCCTTGGGTCAGGCGCATCAGGTCTTTGATTTTGATCATGGCGCGGCCCACCTCAATACTCAGCGTGACGCTGATGTTTTGCAGGACTTCGGGATTGATCTGGTTTTCCGCATCTTTGCTGGCGGTGCTTTCGTCGGTCAGGGCTTCAGTCATGGAATGGTTCCTCACACTTTAGGATTTGCCTGGGACAACGGCACGTTCAACTTGAACCGCCACTTGGGCGCCCAGCGTACCCACGTTGACCTCAAAGGCGGGTATTTCATTTGCTTCAAGTACCGCCTGTTCGGGCTTCTTGAAATACAGAATATCGCCCGCTTGCATGGATTCGACGACGCGCAAAGTGGAGTTGATATAACCCAGTACTACGCGCGCTTCCATACAGGCGCCACCGACGGCATCTTCGAGTTCGCCGCGCCACTGGCGGTCCGAGTCCTCATTGCCATCGCCCGATTGCACACGGCTGCGCAGCAGTTCACGTACCGGTTTGAGCGAGGTATAGGGATGCACGATATCAAAGAAACCCGCGTTTTGGGTCGCCGTTTCGGTTTCGAAACGGCTCAGAATGACCAGGTCGTTTTCGTCCGCAATTTGCGCGAATTGGGGGTTGATTTCGGAGCTGACAAACTCGAAGTCCACCGGCATCAAAGGGCTCCACGCTTCCTTGAGGTTGCGAAAGGTCACATCCAAAATCATATTGATGATGCGCGTCTCCATTGGCGTGAACAGGCGACCGGGCGATAGCTGCCCGAGTGTGCCTTTGCCGAATCCACCAAAAAAACTGTCCAGCGAACTGAACACAATGGTCGGATCCATCACCATCAAGGTGAATCCGCGCAAGGGATTCATACGTATCACGTTGACGGATAAGGGTGCGCGCAAGTCTTTGACGTAGTCGCCGAATTTGACAATTTGCACCTTGGTCGGATTGATACGTGGGCTGGTACGCAAGACGTCCATCAGCTGCGGGCGGAACAAGCGGATAAAACGCTCGTTAATCATGTCGATCGAACCGACATTGACGCCCAGGCTGCTGTCTTCGCTGGCTAAGTCGTGCTTTTTGACGCGCGCCGCGGTGTTAAAGCCGGTATCCACCGCGATCGAACCGTCATTAACCCCTTCCGCCAGGGCGGAGAGTTCGTCGGCGGAGAGCAGGTTATCGGCCATGGTTCAGAGCGTAGCGTGGGGGTTCTTATTGGACGATAAAGTTGGTGAAGTTCACCTCTTCGACGCCGCCGAAGTCCTCTAATCTTTCCAACAGCGTATTCATCACGTCCGCAACCTTCTTCGCCAGATCGCGCCGGAAATCAGGCTTGGCCAGATCAGCCTCGGTGGTCATCCGCATGGAATCCATAATGGCCGAGCGCAGTGCAAATTCATGTTTCTTGATGTTCTCAACGACGCGCTCATCGTAGCGCGTCATGATGGCAATCTGTACCGACATGACTTTTTTCGAGCCTGACAAGTTCACCAGAAATTCGCGTTCGAGTTGGAAGTAGGTGTAGTCAAAGCGCGGGCTATCGGGTGATTTTTTATTCAATTTTGGCGGTCCACCAGCATCCTTGCCGTCGCCTTTTTTGTCGCCACCGCCATGTGCATCCGCCGGTGCGCCATCGCCATCGGCTTTCTTCTCGCCATGGCCGTCGGCAGCAGGCGCGCCATGGCCATCGGCTGCTTTTTCACCATGGCCATCGCCGCCTTCACCTTCTAGCATGACATCGGGGTTAGGGGGAGGCGCAAAAAATCCCGTTTGTTTGGCAAGCAAAAGCGTGCCGACCACCGTTCCGGCGATCAGCACCACAATGCCGACTGCCACGCCAATAATGAGCGCGATCGGCTTTTTGGGCTTGGCTTCGACTTCCGCTTCCGGTTCTGCTGGTGCTGCGTCTGCCATAAGGTACCTCTCAATCTGGGTTCTTCTAACTCACTCGTCCCGGGGAGGGTCTAGGCCAGCAAATTGAGCCCGTCGCCCTGGTCAACCGGCGCCTTGGCCGCCACAGTGGCTACCGCAGCGGCAGCAGATTTCTTGCTGTTATCGCTTTGCTCGTCCTTGGACTTTCGTCCGGGTGTCGAATTACCGCCGGATTGACGGCCTGAATCCCCATTCACAATCACTGAAGCAACTGTCGTGCCAGATTGCGCCAAGGTGTCGCGCAAGCGAGCGCTGCTCTGCGCCATCAGTTCTCGGGTCACTGCATTGTCGGCGCTGAAGGTGGCATCCAGGCCGGACTTGTGCATATTGAGCTCTACGTCGATACGCCCCAGGGCGGAGGGTTGCATGCGTAATTGCATTTTCCATTGGCCGCGTTCAATCTGCGCCATCAATCTACGGGCCATGGCTTCGCCCATTTGGTCCGCGATTTCTTGGTATTGGGCGGCGCGTTGCTCTGCCAAGGCTTGGGGCGTAGCCGCTTCAGCCTTGGCCGCAGCGGGTGCGAGCGAGGCAGGCCCCGTGGAATGCGCTGTGCCGGGCGCCACCGGCAGTTCAGGTTCGGCGTCCGATTTCTGGTTTTTGCTTGCCTGCAGAGCTTCCAGGACTAAGCCGCTGGGAACTTCGATGCGGACGGTTTCCCATAAGCTGTGCGATGGCCCCTGTGCCGGGCCGGGCGGCGGGGCTAGCGATGCCGCAGCGCTTTGCACGGGGCTGTTGACCTGCAAAAGCCTGCTGTCACGCAAGCTCGCCGACAGCGCGCCCAGCGTCATGGCCGTTGGTTTGGGTCCTGCGATGGCCACTGCGGGCGCGGATGGCGCAGTGACTGAGGGGACCCCGAAAGTGCTCATTTTTGCGGCCTGCGCTTGGACCTTTGCCAATAGCGCATTACGCGCCTCGTCGGCCGAAGGCGGCAGTTGGCCGTTGGCTTGCATTTGGGTAATCACTTTGGCCTGTGCGTCGCTCAGCGCGGGGGCAGGGCTCTTGGCCATGGCGCTCAGTGTGTCCGATACTTTTTGACCAGCCAGCAAAGCGGACCAATCGATGGGCTTTGCGGTGCCGGCTATTTGGGCTAAGCGCTTGGTAATAGCCTGGTCTGGCGGAATCAGGCGCAATTGCAATGCCGCTTGCGCCTCCTCGGCTGCTTCTGCGGTTGGGGCAATGGCTTGGGCTTGTGCGGCAGCGGCAGCATTTGTTTGGGGGTTCGCATCGATCTGCCCAAGTTGTAACTGGCTTTGCGTGCGACCCGTGTCCAAGGCTGGCGCAATGAATGCAACACCAGCGCTTTGTACCGATATAGAGCGGATGGTCACGGTTTGATCTGCGTCGACCACGGGGTCCGGGCCAGCTGCGGCGTCGATGGGCACAGCTTGCGGCACCAGGCCCAATCCGGCTTGTATCGCTGCTGCCAGGGCCAGATCGGCCTCATTGTGGAGCGCGTTTGCAGTGGGTACTGGTGCTTTGGCAAGGGGGGCGGCCGTCTGAATCTTTACCGTACCGAGCAGCGTGCGTTCTGCCAGAAAAGCCTCCAGAAGGCTTGCGCCGCTGTTGCTATTGAACTGGTCAGCAATGGCTGGCTTGGCTTCGCTTGTTACGGTCGCGGCTTGCGCCGTGGCCGTTTCAAGGGTTTGCGCCGTGGCCGTTTCAAGGGTTTGCGCCGTGGCCGCAATACTCCCTAATTGGAGAGCATCCTGTGCGGCCAGCGTACGCATATCCAAGTCTTTTTGCGCGGTCACCACAAGTTGGGAGTCTGCCAGCGTTGCTGACGCGCTTAGCGTTGTTACTACGGCAGCGGTCAGGCTGGCCTCCAGGTTCATTGCCTTATTGGCCAGGCTGGCCTGTAGGCTTGCGCCAGTTTGGCTGCTTGCAGCGGTGATCAATGCCGTAGCCGCCGATTGGGCCAGCGCAGCGGCTTGGGCGCTGCTGTCGACGCCTGATGCGGACGTCAGTCCGGCGCCGTTAATGCCCACCATGAGCTCGAGCTCGGTCGGTGTGGGGGCCGAAATCAGGGGTATTCCAGTGCCGAACAGTGCCTGGACGGCGCTTTCGCCGAGCCCCTGGGCGCGGGCAAATTGGGCCAGACTGGCTATGTCCGGCAGGGGGGCGTCCGTCGTAATGACATTGAGCTTGTTGCCAATTCGGAGCACTTGCAAATCAGCCGGTGTGCCCTCGGACGTGGCAATGGCTTGCCGTTCCAGCTTCAGCATGTGCCCGTTCAATACCCCGGCAAATGCTGCTCCAGAGTTGCTGCCATCTGCGCCCGTGGGCGTGGCCAGTACCTCATTTCCTCTCGGGGGCTGGGCCGGAGCGGTCAAAAAATTCATTGCTGAGTCCATGGGTGTTTCCATCTTTAAGCAAGCCACTAGATGTGGCAATGCCATGTGTAACGCAAGAAACGTGACTGGTAAGGGTTTGCCGCAATTTGCCGCTTACGGATGGAGCCGCCAGAAAATGGCATAAAGATTGCTTTCAACCAATCTGAACCCTTTAGCCCAAGCCTGCACCAGCCCTGAACTGCACGACCACTACCGAATACTGACTATGAGCACGCTGACCCTGTCGACAATCCGACAAAATTTGTCCAAGTTCAACTTCAATGACCTGAGCATTCCGGCATTGGTGTTGCTGATTATGGGCATGCTGGTCATTCCGCTGCACCCCATGGTGCTGGACGTGCTGTTTACCTTCAATATAGCGGCTGCGCTCTTGATCATCATGATTGCGATCAAGGTGCGAAAGCCCCTGGAGTTCTCGTCGTTCCCCTCGGTATTGCTATTTGCCACCATGTTGCGCTTGGCGCTGAACGTGGCCTCGACCCGGGTGGTTCTGGTTAACGGCCACGAAGGACATGATGCGGCCGGCAAGGTGATTGCTGCATTTGGCGAGTTTGTCATCGGCGGCAATTACGTCGTGGGCTTCATCATTTTTATCATCTTGATGATCGTGAATTTCTTTGTGGTGACCAAGGGCGCAGGACGTGTCTCGGAGGTCAATGCCCGCTTTACCCTGGACGCCATGCCTGGTAAGCAAATGGCGATCGATGCCGACCTCAACGCCGGTGTGATCGATCAAGAAACTGCCCGCGTGCGGCGCGCCGAATTGGGTCAGGAGTCGGACTTTTTCGGCTCCATGGACGGTGCTTCCAAATTTGTCAGCGGCGATGCTGTAGCCGCTCTCTTGATCTTGATCATCAACCTGGTGGGTGGCCTGGCCATCGGTATTGGCCAGCACGGCTTGTCTCTAAGCGAGGCGGGGAGAATTTACTCCCTGTTGACGATTGGCGACGGCCTGGTGGCCCAGATTCCTGCGCTTTTGCTGTCTTTGGCAACTGCCATTGTGGTGACGCGTGTGACGACCACGGAGTCCATGACCGAGCAGGCGTCGAGCCAACTTGGTAACCCCACGGCTTTGTTTGTTACCTCAATCATCATGGCCGTTCTGGGCATGGTGCCCGGCATGCCGCATTTGGTGTTTATCTTCTTGTCAGCGCTCAGCGCTGGCATAGGCTGGTATTTGCTGCGCCGCGATGCCGCAACCGAATCGCCCGAACAGGTCGCAGCAGCCGCTGCCGTGGCCGCTGCCGAGCAACCCAAAGAGCTGGACTGGGAAGACCTGGACCAGGTCGATCTGGTGGGCTTGGAAATTGGTTATGGCTTGATCCCGCTGGTCAATGCCGAGACCGGTGGCCAGCTGATGACACGCGTCAAAGGCGTGCGCAAGAAGTTGTCTGCCGAGTTGGGCTTCCTGATCCAACCGGTGCGTATCCGCGATGCCCTGAGCATAGACCCCGACAGCTACCACATCGTGCTCAAAGGCGTGGTGCGCGGTCGCGGCAAGGTCAAAGTGGGTCGCGAAATGGCGATCAATCCGGGTCAGGTCTACGGTAATTTGGAGGGTACGCCCACCACGGAGCCGGCCTTCGGTCTGGATGCAGTGTGGATTGAACCTTCCCAGCGCGACCACGCCCGCGCATTGGGCTACACCGTGGTCGATGCTGCCACCGCAGTGGCCACCCATCTGAATAAAGTGTTGCGTGACAACGCGGCTGATTTGCTCAGCCACGACGAAGTGCAGCAGTTGCTAGACAAGCTCAGCGCCAAATCGCCCAAGTTGGTGGAAGACCTGGTGCCCTCCAAGCTCTCGCTGGGTGTGCTCACGCGCACCCTGCAAGGCTTGCTCAATGACTCGGTGTCCATACGCGATATGCGTACTATCGTGGAGACCTTATCGGAAGTCAGCGGCCGCACCCAGGAGCCTGACCAATTGACGGCCTTGTTGCGCCCGCGGCTGGGACGCATGATCGTCCAAAACCTGGTCGATGAGAAGGACACGCTATCGGTCATGACACTGGACCCGGGACTCGAACAGCTTTTGCACAACGTGCTGCAGCAACAAGGCCAGAACCAGAATGTGGTGATGGAGCCGGGCTTGGCTGAGCGCCTGTTTGCCGCCTTGCGCGAGGGCTCCAAATCAGTCGAGGATCTGGGCAATGCCGCCGTGCTGGTGGTCTCACCCGCGATTCGCCCCTGGCTGGCCAAGGCCGTGCGCCACCGTGTCAGCGAAATGGTGGTCTTGTCCTATGCCGAAATACCGGATGACCAGTCGATCAAAGTCGTCCATACCGTTAATGCGGAAACCCAGATGGCCTGATCGCCCAGCGACACGCCCACAGCCTTCCAATTTTTTTTTGCGGAACCCCCACCATGGAACTCAAACGCATACTCGCCAATGACACCAAGAGTGCAACCGAAAAGGCCATGGCCTTGTACGGTCGCAATGTGCTGGTAATTTCCAACCACAGCGTAGGTGGGCAGACCGAACTGGTGGTGGCCATCGATATCGAAGACCAAGCCGAGGCCATGGCGGCCACCAAAGCGGCAGCGCCGGCGAACATGGAAACGGACTTTAAACGCCACTTGTTTGCGGCGCAAAGCAAACCCAAAGGACAAGTTTCTGCGCCGGGCGCCAAGCCCGCTGGGCAGCAATTGCCCATGGTCCAGGCCAAGTCTCCTGGCCGTGAAGACTTTGCCAGCCGTGAAATGATCGACTTGATCCGCGAAGAGTTGGCAGCATTGCGCCGTGAGTTTCAATCGAGCCAGCAGCTACCCGCCTGGAATAGCGGTAAGCAGATGTCTCCCGAAGTGGAAGAGCTGATGGCGTCCTTCACCCGGGCCGGCATGCCGGGAGGTCTACGCACTTTGTTGCTCGATACCGTCAAAGATATGCGCAGCGAGCACGAGGCTTTGCTGGCCGTGCGCGGCCAGTTGGAGCAGGTGTCCCACCGCCCCAGCCTGGAACTGCCGCAAAGCGGGATTCACCTGATCGCAGGGCCATCGGGCTCCGGCAAAACCACCATGGTCGTGCGTTTGGCCCGCGAAGGCTTGGCCCAGCATGGTGCAGGTAAGGTCGCCATCATCAGTTACCGCGATGAGCGGGTGGGCGCTTGGGCGCAAACCCAGGCCTTGGCAGCGCAATCGGGGATTGAATGTTTCCGGGCTGATAGCGGCGCTGCCCTGAACGCCTTGCTGGCCCAGTTGGCTGGACGCGCACTGGTCCTGATCGACACCTCGGGCACGGAAATGACCGAAAGGGTCATGGAAATTCAGGCCGTTTGTCCCACTTGTGCGACCCATGCTTTGGTCGCGGCAGACGCTTCGACGGCCACTTTGCGCCGTGCGCTGCGCAGTTCGGGTATCCGCTGGAACAGCCTGATGGTGAGCAAATTGGATGAATCCGTACAGCCCTGGCCGTTAGTGGAGTTTCTCTGCGATAATTTTCTGCCGCTATCCGCAGCGAGCGATGGAGCCCAGTTGGGGGCTTTGAGGCGGGATTTGAGTGCAGCTTCGTTGGTAGAAATGGCCGTTGCCCAGCTTTCGCGGGCGCCCGAGACCATTGGCACCATCACAGCCATCGCCCCGATCCAAGTTCAAAAACCCCTCTCGGTGAAATTGCCGCCGCCTTCGCCCCGTTTGTTTTCGCCTGCCAGCCCCAGAGGAATGCGTGGGCCTTTCAATTGAGAATTTCGCTAGAAGAGAATGAATAAAACTGCTCGTACCGAGGTGATCGGCGTCGCCAGCGGCAAAGGCGGCGTCGGTAAGACGACCGTGGCCGTTAATTTGGCGATTGCGCTGCGCATGATGGGTCACCGCGTCATGTTGTTTGATGCCGATATGGGTCT
>CAMBNY010000042.1 GCA_945869165.1 Comamonas sp. lk
GACATCGCATTGAATATGACCAGCAAACCGACAAACACAATAACGTTATTGAGTACAGGCGCACGCTCTACCGGCTTAATAAATATGCGTTGAATAAGCAAGCCTCCTACAAAGGCAATACCCACCGTCATAAAGAATGACAACCAATACGGAACACCATGCTCAATCAAAGTCCATGCGATGAAGGTCGCAAATGTGGCCATTTCGCCTTGGGCAAAATTGATATGGTGGGTTGATTGGTAAATCATCACCAAAGCCAGACCTAACGCGGCATAAATGCTGCCATTGGCAAGGCCGGAAAAAATTTGAAGTAGAAAGCTGTCCATGGGTGACATCCTTGGTGCTCAATAACCGAGGTAGGTTCGACGAATGGACTCGTCAGAACGAATATCAGACGCCGCCCCGGAGAGTACGACTTTGCCGGTCTCCAGGAGGTAGGCATAGTCCGCCAAATTCAGTGCCAGACTGGCGTTTTGCTCGACTAGCAGCATGCTCACCTGATCGACTTCATTGATGTTCTTCATGATCTCAAAAATTTCTTGAACAATCAGCGGGGCCAGTCCGAACGATGGTTCATCCAGCAGCAGCAGAGTTGGACGCAGCATCAAAGCCCGCCCGATCGCCAGCATTTGCTGCTCCCCGCCTGACAGCGTTCCAGCCTGCTGGTTGAACCGTTCTTTCAACCGAGGGAACCTCGTATAAATGCGTTCAATATCTTGCGCGACCATTTCTTTGTCGCGCCGCGTATAGGCACCTAAACGCAGGTTTTCTTGCACCGTTAAGGCGGTGAAAGTGCCCCGTCCATCAGGCACATGGGCAACACCCATACGGACGATCTTGTCGGTCGGATAGCGCGATGTAGATTGTCCCAATAAGACAATATCGCCCGAGGTTTTTACGGTCTGGCAAATCGCCCGCAGGGTGGTCGTTTTCCCAGCGCCGTTGGCGCCCAAAATGGTGGTGATTCCACCGCGCTCCAAGGAAAAATTAAGCCCGAATAAGGCTTGTGTCGTGCCGTACCATGCCTGCAGTGCATTGACCTCTAATAATTTCATACTGAGGGGCCTCCCAAGTACGCGCATATCACTTCAGGATGACTTTGAATAGTTTGCGGCGTTCCTTCGGCGATTTTTTTACCGAAATTCAAAACCACGATCCAGTCTGATATGTCCATCACCAACTGCATATGGTGTTCCACCAAAAGCACGGTAATGCCTATTTCATCGCGCACCCATTTAATCAAATTGGCCAGGTCCACAAGCTCTTCGTGGTTTAAGCCAGCGGCTGGCTCATCCAGAAGTAGCAAGCGTGGCTGCGCTGCTAGTGCGCGTGCAAATTCAACGCGCTTTTGAAAACCAAAAGGCAACTCGCCGGCTGCACGATGTGCGACATCGGTCAATTTAAGTTTGACCATCAGGTCATCGGCGATATGGCTGAGGTGTGCTTCCTCGGCACGCGACGCGGCAGTGGGCCACAAGCCCTGTAAAAAACCCGCTTGGGACTTGCTATGCGCACCTACCAATATGTTCTCACGAACTGTCATGGTGCGAAACAGGGCCAGGTTTTGAAAAGTGCGTCCGATGCCCACGTCGGTCATCTTGTCTACCGGCGTATTCGTGATGGACTTACCCTCGAACAAGAGATCGCCCGATTGGTATTGGTACAGGCGACTAAGGCAGTTAAACAGCGTCGTCTTTCCTGCACCGTTAGGGCCGATCAGGCCGCAGACTTTGTCCCGAGGGATGTCAAACGACACATCATCAAGAGCCGTAATGCCTCCAAAACGAACTGTTATGCCCTTGACCTCTAACAAAGCTGGAAAAACATCCACAAACTCATCCTCAACAAAATTAACGCCACTGCGTGCAGGCTAAATTTTTACGAAAATCAGTTTAATCGGCTATGCCAACATCTCGCCTAGTGTTAACCCTAGGTAGGTCAACGGCGATGCGCTAAGCCCTCAAATAACATGTCGGCTGATCACAAAACGGTAAGTAGCCATTGGCTGTCTTGGGAAGGTGAGTCAAGCTGCATCATGCAGCCACAGAAATTGACATCGAGCCCGAATCCAGGCGCATCGCGATCGGCTAATAATGGGGCCCTTTACCCACGCCGCAGGAGACCTGATGAAGCACGAACGACAGGTAGAACTGCTCAAACAGACCTTTGCCCATATCGACGCTGACACCACGCCTTTGTGGGACGCGCCCTATTGGAATCCGGCTGAGCGCTATACATCCCCAGACCACTTCCAACGCGAGTTAGACACCTTGTTCAGCGGCCACGTGCCGCTGCTGGCCGGCTTCTCGCCGGACCTGCCCGCGCCTGGCACCTGGTTCACCTGCGATCTACCCGGTGCCCCCATTTTTTTGACACGCACCGCGAACGGCAGCGTGAAGGCTTTTTTGAACATCTGCCGACACCGGGGCTCGCGCTTGGTCGGTTTCGCGCTCGATGCACAAGGCCGCTTTGTAGAGCACCGCGGCCAGTCCCAACACAGCTTTAGCTGCCCCTACCACGCCTGGACCTATAACAACAGCGGCACCCTTATACGCCATGCCAACGATATGGGCGGCTTTGCCCAATTGCAAACGCGTATGGAATGCGGGGAGTTCAACCTGATAGAAGTGCCTTGCCTGGAAACCGAGGGCATGTTGCTGGTGCGTCCTAAGGGCAATAAGCCCATAGACGCCGAGCGCAATACCTTTGGCATGCACAGCCGCATGGGCGAATTTGGCTTTGGCAATTATCATTTCTACCAGGAAGTGTTTTGGGACTTTGCAGCCAACTGGAAGCTCCTGCTGGAAACCTTTATGGAGGGCTACCACATCGCGGCCCTGCACCGCAACACGCTGGCGCCACGGTTTCGCTGCTACCCGGTAATTTACGAATGCTTTGGTCCGCACGCGCTGTTCCCATTGCCGCGCAAAAGTATCAACGATCAGCGCAACTTGCCAGAGGCCGAGTGGTCCGTGCTGAAACACGCCTCCACTATTTTTTCAGTGTCACCGCATGCAGTGCTCAACATCCCCATGGACGGGCATATGGAATTGTGGGATTTCCAGCCGCTGGACGTAGGCCGCACCCGGGCACGTGTACGTTTTTATATTCCCCAAGCTATATCCAACGAGGCCGATGCAGCGCGCTGGAACAAGAGCTGGAAGGTCTCCACCGAAGTGATTTCCGGCGAAGACTTCACCCAACAGCAAAACATACATATCAACCTGGCCAGCGGCCGCATCCCCGGCGTCGTCTTCGGCCAAAACGAGCCCATGCTCTCGCACTTCCACCGCGAACTAGGCAAGCTAACTGGCGTGCCAGATGCGCCCCTGCCCTGACGAAGGGCTGCCGCAATTCCCTACTCAATCACGGCGACCGATTTGATCTGGGCCCAGACGTCTGCACCAGCAGATAAGTTCAAGGTGCTCACCGCTCTTTGGGTTACCCGGGCTAAAAGAACCGATTCGCCGCAGCGCAGACGTACCAAGGCCTGCGAGGGATGCACATCGTCGACGATGCTTTCGACGCGCGCCTTTAAGTGGTTTTGAATACTGGTGTCCTGCATTTCGTGCATCGTGATGCTGATGTCTCTGGCGAGTACTCGCAGCCGCACCTGCTGGCCCACAGCCAAATGCGTATCGCGCACCCAAAGGGCACCACCCGGAAACCCGACTTCGGATAAGTGCCAAGGGGTATCACGCCTTAGCACGCGGCCATAGAGCAGCACCCCCGCATCCTCACCCACGATGACCGGGCTATCCACGCGAGCAAAAACTTCCTGTGCAGGCCCGTGCGCCTTGACATGGCCGTCAGCAAGCAAGACCAGTTGGTCAGCCAATCGCGCCACCTCGTCCGCTGAATGGGTAACGTAAAGCATGGGTATGCGTAACTCGTCGCGCATACCCTCCAGCCAAGGAAGAATTTCTTGGCGGCGGGCCATATCCAGCGAGGCCAAAGGCTCGTCAAGCAGCAAGAGGCTGGGTTGGTTTGCCAAGGCTCTGGCAATGGCAACCCGCTGTCGCTCCCCCCCGGACAAGCTGGCAGGATCGCGGTGCGTCAAGTGGCCGATTCCAAGCAATTCAATAGCGCCCAGCAGCGCCTGCGCAGCGCCGGGCTTGTTCGATCGCTTCAAGCCGTAGCCCAGGTTCTCTTGAACGCTCAGGTGCTCAAACAAACTGGCCTCTTGAAACACATAGCCCAGATCGCGCCGCCAAGTGGGAACACAGACGCCGCGTGCATCGTCTTGCCAAATGTCCGGGCCCACGCGGATCAAGGCATCTGTGGGCCGTTCGAGTCCGGCCACACATCGCAGCAAACTGGTTTTACCCGAACCTGATGCCCCATAAAGAACGGTGATGCCGGTCGTTGGCAGATCCAAGTCCACGTTCAGCCCAAAATCCGGGCGCTCCAAGCGAAAGCGGATGCGCAATCCTTTTTCAGGGCTCATGGCAAGACCCGTCCTGCGCGTTTGCGCATCATGGATAGGACCAGTAGAACGACAAAAGAGAACACCAGCATGCCGCCGGCAAGCCAGTGCGCCTGTGTGTACTCCATCGCTTCCACATGCCCGTAAATTTGGGTCGACACTACCCGCGTCTTACCTGGAATATTGCCCCCGATCATCAGTACCACGCCAAATTCCCCCACCGTGTGGGAGAAGCTCAGAATCGCTGCCGTGATCAAGCCCGGACGCGCCAGCGGTAAAGCCACTGAAAAAAAAGCATCCCATGGCCCAGCGCGCAAAGTGAAGGCAACTTCCATCGGCCGCCTGCCCATCGACTCAAAAGCATGTTGTACCGGTTGCACCGCGAAGGGCAGCGAAAAAATCACCGAGCCGATCAGCAAGCCGGTAAAGGTAAAGGACAAAACCCCCCAGCCCAAAGCCTGCGTCAGCTGGCCTAAGGGGCCCTGCGGCCCCATCGCCACCAGCAGATAAAAGCCCAGCACCGATGGCGGCAGCACCAGTGGCAGCGTCGCCAGGGCACTGATCGGCGCTCTCCAGCGGGACTGCGTCTGTGACAACCACCAGGCCAAAGGGGTGGCCACGATCAGCAAAATGACGGTTGTCATAGCCGCCAACTCCAGCGTCAAAGCAATGGCATCCCATGCCTCATGGCTCCATGGAAAGTTGATCACAGGGTGTAGCCGTAAGACCGCATAATGGCCTTGGCTTTTTCGCTTCGCAAATACCGCAGGAGCGCAGTCGCCACCGGGTTGCCGCGGCCTTTGACTAACAAGATGGCATCTTGCGCAATGGGCGCATGCAGCTTGGCTGGCACGATCCAGGCCGAACCTTGCGCGATCCTCCCTTCGAGCATCACCTGCGAAAGCGCGACCAAACCCAAGGGTGCGTTTTCCGAGGCTACGAACTGATACGCCTGCGAGATGTTTTCGCCTAGGACTAGCTTGGGCTGCACACTAGACAGCACACCCAATTGGGCGAGCGTCTGCATCGCTGCAACTCCATAGGGTGCCAGTTTGGGATTGGCAATGGCAAGGCGCTCCAACTTTCCGCTACGCAAAATTTCGCCTTTTTCGTCGACCAATCCGGGCTGCTTGCTCCAGAGCACGAGCGTGCCGATCGCGTAGGTAAAACGAGTACCCGCCAGTCCCATGCCCTCGCTCTCTAGCTTTTCCGGTGTTTGGCTATCAGCAGACAGCAATATCTCAAAAGGCGCCCCATGGCGTATCTGCGCGTAGAGATTGCCACTGGAGCCAAACGACAACACGGCTTTGTGTCCCGTTTCCTGCTCAAACGCTGCTGCGATTCTTTGCATCGGTGCCGCGAAGTTGGCGGCTACTGCCACGCTGACTTCGGCAGCATGGCAGGGCCAGCTGACGCTGAAGAGTGCGAAAAAAAGAAGCTTGAGCTTAGACACGGAAACCACCGCTGTTCAAAATTAGAATAGCGAGTGTACATCCGCTATTCCATATGGGTATAGCGTTAACCCTCAGATAAACCGCCACATGAAGCCCAGCGCCTTGCACTATGCCCAAGCCTTTGGGCACGAAACCACCGACAAGCGGCTCGATATCTTGCAGCGTATCGGCGAAGTGGGCTCTATTTCCGAAGCCGCACGTGGCGCCCGGGTTAGTTACAAAGCTGCATGGCAAGCCTTGGAAACCCTCAGTAATTTGGCGGGTGCACCCCTGGTGGAGAAAGCGGTCGGGGGCAGTGGCGGGGGTGGTGCGCACCTGACGCCGGCCGGGGTGCAACTGCTGGAGGCTTCTGCCCTATTGCGGCAGGCCCGGTCCCATGTGCTTGCCACCCTGGAGAAAGGTGCTGGCAAGGCCTTAGACGTATCCGCCCTGATAGGGCTTGGGCTCAGAACCAGTATGCGCAATCAACTGCCCTGCCAAATCCGGTCTATCACCCAAAAGGGCAACACCGCTCGCGTCCAGATGGAACTGTCCAACGGCGCGATCATGGTCTCCAAAATTACGTCCGAAAGCGCGCAGCTCTTAGGTTTACACGTGGGTCTGAACGCCGTGGCCTTGTGTAAAGCTACCGCGGTCCGCATCGGGGCGGCCCTTGAGGGCGCGCAGGGTCTGAACCTCGTGCACGGTAAGGTGTCCAGCGCACCAGCGTCTGTGCAGGACACAGAAACATCCCTCTCGCTCACGCCCGGCCTGCACTTGATTGGCTTTTGTGTTGACGCCCAAACTCTTTCGTCGGGACAACAGGCTGTGGCGGTGGTGGACGAGTCAGCCATCGTCATCGCGATTGCAGACTGATGGGTATGGAGGCGCGGGTTAGCACTCTGGGCTAACTACCTTTGTTGACTGACAAATTCCTTTGCGGCGCGAAGTCGCGCACCGACATGCCCCCTAGGCTGCGCGTTGCAATGGCAGCCGTCCCGGTGCAAAGCTTGTAATTAGCGAATTTGCCCTCAATTGTTGAAGGTTTCGTTGGAAACCAAAAAACAATTTAAAGGATTAGTCATGCTTTTCGAGCCTTATTCCGTGGCCACCTTAGCGCTTGCCAACCGCATCGTGATGTCACCCATGACGCGCAGCCGCGCCGTCGACAACAATACCCCCAACGCCTTGATGGCGAGCTACTACGCGCAACGCGCAAGTGCCGGCCTGATCATTACCGAAGGCACGTCGCCCTCTGCAAACGGCATTGGCTATGCGCGCATCCCCGGACTTTTTAACCAAGATCACGTGAAAGGCTGGAAACTCGTCACCGACGCCGTGCACGCCAAGGGCGGAAAAATCGTGATCCAGTTTATGCATTGCGGGCGCGTGGTGGGAGAGGCCAATTTGCCAGCGGATGCCAAAGCCGTTGGCCCGACCGACCAGTTGCTCGAAGGTGAGATGTATACCGATGCCAAAGGCATGCAGCCCCATATGCAGCCCCATGCGCTATCCGCGCAAGAAATTGCCGCGACCGTGGCTGAATACGCCCACAGCGCACACTTGGCGATCGAAGCGGGCTTTGATGGCGTAGAACTCCACGCCGCCAATGGCTATTTGATCGAACAATTCCTCAATGCCAACGTCAACAAGCGCCAGGACGCCTACGGCGGCAGCGCTGCCAATCGCAATCGCTTTGCTTTAGAAGTCATGCGCGCCACGGTGGCCGCCATCGGCGCCGAGCGCGTGGGCATGCGCATTTCTCCCTTTGGCGTGTTCAATGGCACTGGCGGGTTTGACGGCGTGGAGGCGCAATACGAGGCCTTGGTCCGCGAAGCGTCCGCCATCGGGCTGATGTATCTGCATTTGCTAGACCACTCTGCCATGGGCGCACCGGCCGTACCCACTGAATTCAAAGCCAAGCTGCGTAGTCTATTTAAGGGAACTTTTATCCTGGCTGGCGGCTTCAATGCCGATACGGCTGAACAAGCATTGGCAGCTGACCAAGCGGATTTGATCGGATTTGGCCGACCCTTTATTTCCAACCCAGACCTGGTTGCGCGCATGCAAAAAGGTGTGGAACTAACCGCACCGAACATGGGCACTTTCTACACACCGGGTGAAGCAGGCTATACGGACTATCCGGCAGCACCTCCACCACCCCAGCCTGCACCAAGCGCTTGATCGCCTGGCGCAACGTAGGTCGGCTCACACCCAATTGAGCAGACAGGCTCTGCTCTGAGGGCAGGCGCTCACTAACCTTCACATCACGGCACGCATGGCTTCAGTTTGGCGGTATTTCACCCGCTCGCACGGGCGCACCCCCGAGCCCAAGGCCACGAAGTGTCAATCTTTGAGGGCATGAATATTGCTTTATATTTCGCATTTGCCGCTTTTTGCAAAACCCCCAGGAATAGCTCACATGGACTCGAAACTCAACTTTTTGACGCCAACGCAGGTTTCCCCCAGTGCCGGGCACGCGCTGCCTGCCGCCAAGAAGCTCGACGCTAAGGCGCCGACCAATGATTTTTCCCAGATCCTTTCCGGGCAGATGTTCAAGGCACAGCGGCAAGTCCTTGCCGACGCGCCAAGTGCCAACGCTGGCTTGCAGGTCGTCCCTTTAGGAAAGACCATGAACGTCATTACCAGCGATGCGGCCTTGCCAGATCTGGCTAGCCTGACAAGCTTTGCCCGAGCCCAGGGCTTTGACGATGCTGCCGTACAAGCCATCTTTGGCACCAAACCGACGGCTTAATCCGTCAAATACTCCGACTGCCTGCTCACGCGCGGCGCAAATGCCTGTGTCATAATCCGGAGCTTCGCTGCACACTGCCCGGGTGGTGAAATTGGTAGACGCAGGGGACTCAAAATCCCCCGCCGCAAGGCGTGCCGGTTCGATTCCGGCCCCGGGCACCACTTGGTTGATTCACCAAGTCTCACGAACCCCCCTAACCCGCTCTGGCGTTAGCGACAGCGGTTTTTTGTTGCCTCACAAAGCCTCAAGGGGTAACATGCCATAACGGTACTTCAACGGTACTTTTGACGGTATCAGGCAAATACCGTAAATCCAGATACCGTTACAGGAGGATTTATGGCACTCACAGACACTTTCGTAAAGCAAGTCAAGTTCAGCGGCAAGGCGGCCGGCGACAAGCACACCGATGGTGACGGCATGTACTTGCTAGTGAAGGCTGCAGGAAGGTACTGGCGCATGGACTACACCTTCCACAAAAAGCGCAAGACACTGGCTCTTGGCGTTTACCCCGAGGTGGGCCTGGCAAAGGCGCGTAAGCGCCGTGAGGCGGCCCGTGAACTACTTGCGGATGGAGTTGACCCCAATACAGCGAAGAAGGAAGAAAAGGCTGTGAAGCTGGCAGCGTCCGCCAACACCTTTGAGATCGTTGCCCGGGAGTGGCTGAAGAAGACTGCCAACGACCGTATGACCAATACTCAAGCTAAGGTCACCACCTGGTTAGAGAAAGACGTGTTCCCTCACATCGGCAAGATGCCCATTTCCACTATCGGCCCGCGCGACGTGTTGGCGGCTTTGCGGCACATGGAGGGTAGAGGGGCGCTGGACAGCGTACAAAGGGTCAAACAGATATGTGGGCAGATTTTCTGCTATGCCGTGGCAATTGGTAGCGCAGAGCGCGACGTGACCCAAGACCTAAAGGGTGCCCTAACAAAGCCGGTGCATAAAAATCGGCCTGCAATTACCGATCCCAAGCTTGCTGGTGACTTGATGCGAGGCATATTTGCCTACTCCGGACATCCATACACGGTGGCGGCCCTCAAGCTGTCCTCACTTGCTATGTTGCGCCCCGGTGAGCTACGTAAGGCCGAATGGTCTGAGATTGATTTTGAGGCTGCTGAGTGGCGAATCTCGGGCGCGAAGCTACTTAAGCGCAAGAACGTAGATCACGTTGTGCCGTTGTCCACCCAGGCTATTGAGATTTTGCGCAGTGTTCAGCCTTTGACGGGGCATGGCCAATACGTGTTTCCCAGCCTTAGAGGGAGCGGGCGTCCAATGAGTGAAAACACGGTCAACGACGCGCTAAAGGCAATGGGTTACAAGGACATTCACTGCGCCCAAGGGTTCCGCGCTATGGCTCGCACCATCATGGACGAGGTGCTGGAAGAACGGGTTGACCTACTTGAACACCAGTTACATCATGCAGTAAGAGATGCCAACGGTACAGCCTACAACCGTACGTCGCACCTCCCAGCGCGCAAGGCCATGATGCAGCGTTGGGCGGACTATTTGGACAAGCTGCGTATCGGGGCAGACGTTATACCGCTGCGGGGTGCAGCTTGAAGGGAGTGCATCTAGTGCTACGGCACAAAACAAGTAGAAAAATTGCGTCTCGGCCGAAACAGCGTACTGAGGCGATGACCCTCGAAGCACAGCGACTTGACGATAACGATATTGGAGGCGGAATCGCCTCACTGCTATTACCCACATCCCCGGAGGAAGAGGTTTCAGTCGCAAAAATCGCAGGAATTTACACGGCCGACCGCGTTAAGGCTAGACCGGGGGCCAAAAGCGACAGGAAAAAACTCAAGGCGGCAATGGAGAATGATGAACTTTTTGCCAAGCTGGTTTGTCTTTATTCCGAACATAACGGAGACGAGTCCGGTCCTCAAACGAATTCAGTTAAGGCGTTCACCAGGTGGTTAAAGGCAGTACTACAGTGCCGAGGTAGTCCTGCTTACCCAGTCATACTTAAGCTCGCACCGGTGCTACTTGAGGTCGAGCGAGGCGATCGGTGGTGGGAGTCAGCCATGTCGAAGCGTAGAAAAACGCAGAGTTAAGGACAACTAGGTCGTGAAAAGCTACCGTGCAGGCACCATTTACGGAGTCCTCACGCCATGTCTTCAAAACTCACGAAATCAAAAAGACAAAATGTAAAGAGCATTACGGCACAAAAGCCGATCTCTAATATTTCAGTATTTGACGCACTACCAAACAGCGGATACGTCCGGGCAGCCCAGCTGGTGCAAAGCCCGAAAAGACCGGATAGCACTGCCCCACTCCCCTTCAGTGAGCCAACTTTGTGGCGCGAGGTTAAGGCTGGATCTTTCCCAAAGCCCATCAAGCTTTCGGCGCGCATTACCGCTTGGAATGTCGGCGCCGTCAGGGCGTGGTTATTGGCACGGGAGGAAGCATGAAACTAGGTGCCAACATGCTGCCTCCAATCTTTGAAAACATCCCCCGGGAGCTTAAGAATCACGACCAATGGGTTGTTTGGAAGGACGCCAAAATACCCTACGACCCACGTGCAGTTAACAGTAAGGCATCGGTCATTAACCCAAGTTCTTGGGGAAGTTTCGAGGACGCCAAAGTTGCCTATGAGGAAGGTGGATGGTTGGGCATAGGCTATGTCCTAAACGGCACCGGAATCGTTGGCGTAGACCTTGATAAATGCGTCATTGATGGTACTCCTAGCCCAGCGTCGCTTGCAATACTTGAGGGTTTAGGGACGACCTACATAGAGCTTTCCCCAAGTGGAACAGGATTGCATGCCTATGGATTCGCCGAAAACCTTAGGTCGGGTACTGTGGGCAACTTTAACAATGTTGTAGTTGAGCTTTACTCCAATGTCCGCTATCTAACGATTACTGGACACTCCATTAAACGTGGACCTCTCCAGCGGCTATTCGGGTTCGCTGAGTTGGCGGATAAAATCTTGGGGCGATTTACACAAGAGACGCAAGACACACAGGAAACACAAAGCAATTCCTATGTATCTTGTGTTGCTTATGTCTCTTGTGTAAAAGAGCTAACTTTTCCTGAGAATTCGGTCCCGACTGGCGTTGGGCAGCGCAATAAAGCGGTATTTAACTTGGCAAGATGGCTTAAGGGCGTGGAGCCTGATTGCTCCAAAGATCGACAGCGAGAAATTCTTAGACATTGGCATGATAAACATTTGAACGTCATCGGTACTAAGGATTTTGGGGAAACTTGGGTAGATTTCAGTAATGCACTAAGGAATATAAAAAGACCATATGGTGAAACGCTGAATCAGTGCTTAAATGATTTGCCGCCAGCACCAGCTCTTGCCGAACTAGATGAATGCGGTCCTAGCGGGGTGTATTTGATGCGAATTTGCCTCGCGCTCCAAAAGCACCATCAGGCGGATCCCTTTTACTTGAGTTCGCGAATAGCAGGCCAACTACTGGGATGCAGCCACTCCACCGCTGCGGGCTTCATAAAGTATTTTTTGGAGGCTCGGTGGCTCATTTTGGTGGAGCCAGGCAATCGACGCAAGGCTAGCACCTATAGGCTGGGGATGGTGATTAGTCCCCATAACGATGTGAATGGCGGAGGGAAGTTGGAACCCTAACTTTGGTAGATTTTGCAAATCATCTATAACACCTGTTATAGTTAATTGATAAATATTATTTATATGACTAATAACAACTTTAACAGCTGTTAAAGTTGATTTGGGCAAGGCCAATGCTTGGTATTTCTATTGGAATCCCATGTGGCTAACTTCGCCATTCAAATCGCCACAAAATGCGTTTGCTTGATATTCATGGGGTAAAGACCAGCTCCCTCAAGACAAACACAAAATTGGCTGTGGATGGTATTCCCTACTTCTGTTTTGGTGCTCTCAGTCCAAGGCGGATGGCTAAATCTTCCCAATAGCGCACCTGGGCGTTGCCCTCCACCGTTCTTCTGCGGTTCTCCTTGGTAAAGTGCCCATGCTTAAAATTAGGGTGATCTTTGCCTGACAAGGACATGCCGCCATGCAGACGGCACCTGGTCTTTCCGGTTAGCGGCGGTTTTTTACAGGGCGCGCCCGAGCGAGTTTTGGCGCCACAGGTCATTTCTTGCGCCTTTTGATGATGCCCAATTGCTCGGCCACGGCAATCCTTCGGCGAATTTCTTTGCGCAGTTCCTCCTCAGATGTGCCCGAGGGTAGCTTTGGGAAAGTTTGGGGGTGTTTCATTGCAGATCCTAGAAATGCGTCTGCCTATATTTTAAGCAAGTAAACCCTTGTCGCAAGGGAGCGAACATTAACAGTTGTTAAAGTTCGAAGCAGAACTAGAAATTTCTCCATGAGGCTCGCAAAACAGTGATCTGCGAGTAGCTCCTTTTAATGCTCCAGGACTAGATCTGAAGTTGATGGGCATTTCGCCTTACGGGTCCCTGGCTAAACGGAATCCGCTGCCGTCGCCCCGATCGTCTGGGTCGCCCCCGACGCGGAAGGCCGAGCGCAAACTCGCCGGGCTGTCGTACCAAGAGCCGCCACGAAGCACCCGAGCATTTCCAGCACAGCCGGTCGCCCATGCACTGCCGTCTGTGGGCGCGCCAGCGTAGTTCTCGTGCCAACAGTCCTGGGTCCATTCCCACACGTTGCCATGTACGTTGTAAAGGCCAAACGGGTTGGCACTGAAGCTATTCACCGGCACAGTGGCTTGCCTGTATTGCCCCTTGGGGCTTCCGTTGTAGGTGTAGTTTCCGCTGTAATTAGCCTGAGACGTTGTGATGCTGTCGCCCCACCAAAAAGCGGTCTGTGTGCCGCCCCGGGCTGCGTACTCCCGCTCCGCCTCACTGAGCAGGCGGTAGCTCTTTCCGCTGATGCGGCTAAGCCATTGGATATAAGCCTGCGCGTCGTTCCAACTCACGCACACCACCGGGTGGTCATCCCCTTGGGCAAAACCCACATTGCGCCAGTTGTAGGCAGCGTCCTTCTTCCATTCCTTACCCGTCCACATGTAGCAGCCATCGCCCTGCTCGGCTTCGGTGCGGTAGCCGCTGGAACGCACAAACGCAGCAAACTCGCCCTTGGTAACCGCATAGCGCCCCGCCGCAAAGCTGGGCACCCGCACATAGTGCTGTGGGCCCTCCCGTGCTGTGTACTCTGCTGGTACACCTGCTGCATTGGCGAGAGCCTGCTCCTGCGCACTGGAGCCCATGGTAAAGCCTCCGGCTGGCACGACCACCAGCTCCGGGCACTCGGCGCAGTCCTTGATGCTGGAGCCAGCAGCAAACCGCTGCGGGACAGCTTCAGGCTCATCCGATCGGTAGCCGTTGGGGTCCGCAGTAAAACCGGGGCCGATGATTTTCATCTGAGCCCACGCGCCCTGCATCAGGCAGGCACAGAGCAAAAGCATTGCGATGGAGCGGGTGGGTGAATTCAAAATCAAAGGAGGTAAGGATGCCAAGATTCAAGATTTAAGGGGTCCTGGCTAAACGGAATCCATTGTCGCTGTACCGGCTGCCTGGGATGTACCTGCCGCGGTTGGCCGAGCGCAAACTCGCTGGGCTGTAGTACCAAGAGCCGCCACGAAGCACCCGCCCGTTTTCCGCACAACCAGTCGTCCAAGCATTGCCATCCGTCGGCGCGCCAACGTAGTTGTTATGCCAACAGTCCTGGGTCCATTCCCACACGTTGCCGTGCATATCAAACAAGCCAAATGCGTTGGGCAGCTTCTGGCCCACTGACTGCGTCTTGCCCCCACTGTTTCTGGCATTCCAAGCGTAGTTGCCTAGCTTTGACTCGTCGTTGCCGTGGCTCCACTCGGTGGTGGTTCCCGCCCTCGCTGCGTATTCCCATTCGGCCTCGCTGGGTAGGCGGTACTTTTGCCCAGTCTTCTGGTTAAGTTTCGCGATGAATTGCTGAATGTCATCCCAAGAGACCTGCTCTACCGGCAGGGTGCGGCCTTTGTTTGCGCTCGGGTTATTACCCATCACGGCGAACCACTGCTCCTGCGTAACCTCGTACTTGCCGATGGCAAGGCTTTGAATCTGCACCCGGTGCTGGGGCTTCTCGTTCGCGGACCCGATAGCCTTTGGTTTCTCGTTGCTGAAAGGGTCAGGCTCTTGGTCGGGCGGTAAACCCATCAAAAAGCTGCCGCCTGGCAGCACCACCATCTCCGGGCATTCCGGGCAGTCTTTGATGACGGTGCCTGGGGCTACCTTCTGCTGCGGGTTCGCCAGCGGCTCATCTGAGCGGTAGCCGTTTGGATCTGCGGTAAAGCCCTTGCCTGTGAGGATTTGCCCCCAGACGCTGGGCGCAGTCAGCAGCACCAGGGCCAGCAAGGCGGGGCTAAGGCGGGCAATAGATTTCATAAGGCCATGGTAAGCGGGATGGGCCGATGTATAGCCTAGGGCTTGCTGCAGCCGGGTCAGCGTGTCATCAAAACCCGGTTAGCGTCACCCACCATCTGGGGCTCCTGTTTGCGGTTGGTCTTCATGGCGTAGCGCGGTACCTTGTCCGCTAGGAAGGCTTGCATCTCACCCATGGTAATTTTCCCGTCCCCGTCCTGGTCCGCGTCGCCTTCCATGCCCTTCATAAGGTAGTAGCTGAAGATGCCGTGCTTGAGGTCGGGGCTGGAGCTGGATATCTGGCTGTTGGCCGAGGCTGAGATGACGCTGAAGTTCGAGGGATAGGCGTTCTCATCGACTTTGATGGACACCGGGCGGGCGCTGGCCAGCAGGTTCTCCCCGCCACGGGTCTGGCCGCTGTAGCAGCTGTCAATGAACATGGTGACCGACTTGGGCCGGGCTGCTTGCAGGGCAACAACTAGTTCCTTTTGCCCGACTGCGGTTCTAGCCAGCAGGTCTTTGTCTACGCCGTGGGGAAGGAAGTAGAGCTTGCCGTCATCGGAGGGCAGGCCGTGGCCGCTGAAGAAGACGTAGACCTCGGTGCGGTCTTTGTTGACTTTGACGGGCAGCCAGTTGGTGAACGCTTTGACGATTTCCACATCGTCGGCATCCGCGTCCAGCAGCATCTTGATGTTCTCGGGCTTGATGCCCAGGCCACGGCGGGCGTAGTCGTAGAAGGAGCGGGCGTCTTCGTTGGCGAACTCGGCCTTGGGTATGCGCTTGTAGTCCTGGATGCCGATGATGATGGCAACCGCGTCCTTGGTCGGCTGGGTGCGCAGTTTGGCGACGTTCAGCGGTGACATGAACTCCGCCGCGTCCTCCAGGGGGCGGGAGACGGTCAGGGTTTTGGTGTCGGTATTGCCGTACACATCGCGGGCGACTAGGGTGAGTTTGGTCTCCTGGCCCACGCGGGCCACCCGCTTGATGGTGTATTTGCCGTCGGCCCTACCGCCGATTTCTTCGCCGTTGATTTTGAGGGAACTGGTATCCGCGTTGGTTTGGATGCTGATGGTGAAGTCGCCGTTGGTATCGGGTTGGGTGAAGGTTCCTTCAATCGCAATGCGAGCGGCTTGCTTGGCTTGTTCACGCTGGGCTTTGTCGGCATCGAGTTTGGCGCGCTCTTGCGCCACGCGTTGGCGGTCTTCTTCCACCTGCGCGGCGCGGCGCTCGACTTCCTGGCGCTGGGCGTCGCTGAGCTGGGTGTTGGTGACCGAAGAGGCTTTGACCAGTTGGTTGTCGGCCCAGGTTCCTTGGCTGATAACGGAGCCGTTGGCGGCGTAGAGAACGCCCTGACCGTGGTACCTACCGTCGCGCCAGGTGCCTATGTAGCGTTCGCCGCTGGCAAAGGTGTGGGTTCCCTGGCCGTGGGGTTTACCGTTCTGCCATTCGCCCTGGTACTTCTCATTTCCGGGGTTGGTCCAGGCGCCTGTGCAGTTGTTCCAGCGGGCGGGGGAGCTGTCTTGGCAAGGCGAGAGCTGGCTTTGGGCAAATGCGGAGCCGGCAAAAAGCAGGAGACAAACTGTACGTGAAAAAGTTTTCATCTAAGCTGGCTCCTTGGGCATATTTCAACGGCCAACCAAAACGCGGTTGGAATCCCCCACCAGCTGGGGCTCCTGCTTTCTACTCATTGTCATCGCAAAACGTGGGACTCGGTCCGAAAGGTAGCTCTGAAGCTTACCAATAGTGATAGTGCCATCCTTATTTTCATCGGCTTCGCCTTCTAGCCCCTTCATCAGGTAGTAACTGAATATGCCATGCTTTAGGTCTGGGCTAGAGGAAGCAATCTGATCTGATGCGGATGCCGTAATAACTGTGAATTCAGGTGGATAGGCGATTTCATCAACTTTCATGACAACCGGGCGGGCGCTTGCCAGCAATGTCTCGCCTGTGCGGATCTGCCCGCTGTAGCAACTGTCGATGAACATCGTCACGGACTTAGGTTGGGCAGATTTCAGTGCGTCCACGATTTCTTTTTGTGAGATAGCGGTCTTGGCGATGATGTCTTTGTCCGCCCCAACAGGAAGGAAGTACAGAGACTTCCCATCTGTACCGGGCAGGCCATGTCCGCTGTAGAACACGTACACGTCAGTCTTGCCTTTGCGCACCTTCAGGGGAAGCCAGTTCTGAAAGGCTTTGAAAATCCCGGAAACGTCCGCTTCATCGTCCAGCAGCAGCTTGATGTTTTCCTGTTTGATACCCAATGCTCTTGATGCATAGTCGTAAAAGTCTTGCGCGTCTTGATTAGCGTACTCCGCCTTGGGGATTAGCTTGTAGTTCTGGATGCCGATGATGATGGCGACTGCGTCACGGGCAGGTTGGGGTTTGATATTGGCTGGATTCAGCCGGGAAAAGGTTGGACGGGAGTCTGCGGCCTGCCGTTCGACGCTTATAGTCTTGGTATCGGTGTTGCCGTAGATATCCTTGGCGCTGATAGTGATGGTGTTGATTACGCCAACACGGGCCACACGGCGGATTGTGTAGCCACCTGTCTTGTTAGCACCCTGCTCTTCATCGTCAATCTTCAGGCTAGCGGTGTCGACAGATGTTTGAATGTTGATGATGAACTCGCCATCAGTATCCGGTTTGGTGGCATTAACTTCTATAGAAAAACCCCGCGAGTTAGTGCGTAACTCCGGCATCAATTCATTAACGATGGCGATTTCAACAGATTGAAGAACTGTGCTTTTATTTTCACGGGTTACAGCTTCTAAAATTGAGTCTGCACCGTCATTAGATAAGTCAGCGATGAATTTTTCTACATTTTTTTCAATACCTTTGCGCCTGACGAACATATTCCTTTTGTCGCCATTGAAGTATTCAAACAACCCTACCTGAAAAGAGGACTGTATGAGAAACTCCTTTGATATCCCTAATCCATCTACTTTGTAGGCAATTCTCGTGGTGGTTCCAAGAGCACTATGATCCAGCAATTCGATTCTTGCGTTTATTTTGAACTTGGTATTATTACTTTCTAAGTAATCTACGCTCCCCAATTCCGAGGTTAAAAAATTTCGAAGAAACGCTTCGGCAGTAAGGATCGTCTTACCCCAAACGTCATAATCAATAGCATTAGTGTCTATCAATAACCACCGGGGGGTCGCTAAGGCGTTGTCGATTGTTATCTTATCAACGGAGAACTTATTTTTTAAAGCCTCTTTCACCCTAGCAGGTGTTGTTTGAATTGCGACATCCTGCTGAGCGTTAACACCCAAAAAGAATGTAACCAAAACGGCGCAAACAAGGCGAGGAAAGGCTTTCATAGCCCCTATATTATCCAAAGGCGCTGAAAAATGCTAATGTGACAAATTGGAGACAACAACCACGTTGCGGGTGCGGAGCCGGCCGGTGTGCGCTAGGGCTACTAGCCCTGCTTCCTACGCAGCAACGCGCCTTGATAAGGTGGTAAAGGCCCAATTACGAAATGTCTTCCAGCGAATCCAGAAATTTATATACCCCCCGCCAGTCTGCATTTCAAACGCAAGAGGGTGAGCAGATTAGTATGTAAGGTCTAGCCAGAGCCAAGCCGCCAAAAAGGCGGGTGGGGGTTCGGTGGGGGCCTTTCAGCCAAAAAAAGGCAACCGGTGGGGCCTCTTGAACTACGCGATGCCCGAACATTAACAATGTTAATGTTGTAAACGAAGCTAGGATCCTCATTTGGCGAGGATCACTTTTGTAAATTACGGTACTTTTAACGGTACTTTTTCAGCCTGGGCAACAAAAACCTAGTGTTCACTTGAGTTAGCAGCCAAAACGGGGTTCCGGCCCCGGCACCACCCCTCAAAACACGCCCCAGCGCCCTGTTCGGGTCCTGGGGCGTTGCTATGGTTCCTGCTTCTTTCAGTTACCGGTGCTCGCACGCGCGCGCTCACTGCAACACCTTTTGAATCTGGACAGCGCTAAATTCCTAAGCGAGGGGTGGGAATACACACAACATTAGCGCTAGGGCAGGTCTGCATAAGTTCAAATCCGTCATTGCGAGCGGGGCGAAGCAATCCATTTTTGCTTGCCTATCAAGCACTTATGGATCGCCGCGTCGCTGCGCTCCTCGCGATGACGAACTTATGTAGACCTTCCCTGGCGAAAAATTTTTTCATCCCCCCGCAACCAGCTTTCATGCGCCCGGCGCCTTCTGGGCTTTACCATCGCCGCACCTATATTTTTTTTGCGATTTGCCATGCCTGTAATCACCAATATCGAAGACCTGCGCGTTCTGGCCCAAAAGCGCGTGCCGCGCATGTTTTATGACTACGCCGACTCCGGCAGCTGGACCGAGGGCACCTACCGAGCCAATAGTGAGGATTTTCAGAAAATCAAGCTGCGCCAGCGCGTGGCGGTGAATATGGAAAACCGCAGCACCGCCACCCGCATGGTAGGGGTGGACGTGAAGATGCCGGTGGCGATTGCCCCGGTAGGCCTGACTGGCATGCAATGCGCGGATGGCGAAATCAAAGCCGCGCGCGCTGCCGAAAAGTTTGGTGTCCCATTTATGCTGTCGACCATGAGCATTTGCTCCATCGAAGACGTAGCAGCCAACACCACCCGCCCCTTTTGGTTCCAGCTCTACATGATGCGCGACCGCCAGGCCATGGTGAACATGATCGAGCGCACCCGCAAAGCCGGTTGCGATGCGCTGGTGCTGACCCTGGATTTGCAAGTGATAGGCCAGCGCCACAAAGACCTGAAAAACGGGCTGACTGCGCCGCCCAAACCCACGCTGGCCACCATCGTCAACCTCTTGACCAAGCCACGCTGGTGCCTGGGCATGGCCGGTACGCGCCGCCACAGCTTTGGCAACCTGGTAGGCCATGTCAAAGCGGTAAGTGACATGAAATCCTTGGCGGCCTGGACCAATGAACAATTTGACCCCCGCCTGTCCTGGGCGGATGTGGCTTGGGTGAAAGAGCAATGGGGTGGCAAGCTCATCCTCAAAGGCATACAAGATGTGGAAGACGCCAAGCTGGCCGTCCAAAGTGGCGCGGACGCCATCGTAGTCAGCAACCACGGCGGGCGCCAATTGGACGGCGCGCAGTCCAGTATCGAGGCACTCCCGGCCATCGTCGAGGCGGTGGGCGACCAGATTGAAGTCTGGATGGACGGCGGCATCCGCAGCGGACAGGATGTGCTCAAGGCCTGGGCGCTAGGCGCGCGCGGCACCCTCATTGGTCGCGCCATGGTCTATGGCCTAGGCGCCATGGGCGAAGAAGGCGTGACCAAAGCCCTGCAAATCCTGCATAAAGAGCTGGACGTCACCATGGCTTTTTGCGGCCACACCGATTTGCAAAACGTCGATAAGGCGATATTGTTGCCGGGCACCTTTCCCACCGCCCACCACTGACGCGCTACCCAGACGCCTGCCGACGCACTCGTGACGCTGCGCCGCATTGCCCATCTGGACATGGACGCGTTTTATGCGTCGGTAGAGTTATTGCGCTACCCGCAGCTCAAAGGCCTGCCGGTGGTTATCGGTGGCGGGCGGCGCAAAATCGATGAAGACTTGATGCTGGGCGACAAAAGCCGCGCTTTGCATGACATCCCGGTGTCCGAATTTCCGCTGCTGCGCGACTACACCGGGCGCGGCGTCATCACTACCGCCACCTATGCCGCGCGCCAGTTTGGCGTAGGCTCAGCCATGGGCTTGATGAAGGCGGCCAAGCTCTGCCCGCAAGCGGTTTTGCTGCCGGTAGATTTTGCGCAATACCGGCATTATTCGCAGCGCTTTAAATCCATCATCACCGACATCGCGCCGCTCATGGAAAACCGGGGGGTCGATGAGGTCTATATCGACTTTACGGACGTACCCGGCGGCCAGCGCGAAGCCGGGCGGGTGCTGGCGCGTCTGATCCAAAAAGCGATTTTTGAAGACACCGGCCTGACCTGCTCGGTGGGCGTCGCACCCAACAAGCTGCTAGCCAAAATGGCCAGCGAATTCAACAAGCCCAACGGCATTTCCATCGTCCTGGAAGAAGACCTGCAGCCCATGGTCTGGCCGCTGGCCTGCCGGAAAATCAATGGCATTGGACCTAAAGCGGACGCCAAGCTCAAGAGCCACGGCATTGAAACGATAGGCCAGTTAGCGCAGCGGGACCCGGCCTGGCTGGTACAAACCTTTGGCAACAAAACTGGTGCCTGGCTGCACGACGCCGCTTGGGGCCGCGACAACCGTCCGGTGGTCACCGAAAGCGAGCCGGTCAGCATGAGCCGCGAAACCACCTTCGACCGCGATCTGGACGCAGTGCGCGACCGCGCCGAGTTAGGCGCCGTGTTCACACGTTTGTGCGAACAAGTCGCTGCCGATTTGCAACGCAAAGGCTATGTCGGTCGCATGATTGGCATCAAGCTGCGCTATGCAGATTTTCAGATTGCCACACGCGATCACAGCCTTGCCTCTTACACCGCAGACGCCCTCGCCATCCGCCGCGCAGCGGGCCTTTCCCTGAAACGCGCGCCGCTGCACAAGCGCTTGCGTCTCCTCGGTGTCAGGGTGGGCTCGCTGCTGCGCGCCGAGGACGCTAAGCTATTACCCACCGAACCGGAGACCGCCCATGACCGCAATGCATTGCTTTTCCCTGACGATTGAAAACCACATCGCCCATTTAGTGCTGAATCGCCCCGAGGCCCTGAACACTATGGGACCGCGCTTCTGGGCCGAACTGGACATGGTACTTGGCGATATGCACAAAAACAATGCGGCACGCGCCTTGGTAATCAGCAGCACAGGCAAGCATTTCAGTGCCGGCATGGCGCTAGACACATTTGCCGGTGCCATCCAAATGGACGACCAATCGCCCGAAGGTCGCGCTGCGATTTTTGATAGCTTAACGGCCATGCAGGCTACCTTCACCAAGCTAGAGACACTGCGCATTCCGGTGATAGCAGCCTTGCACGGCGGCGTCATCGGCGGCGCGGTGGACATGGTGACGGCTTGCTGTATTCGCTACGGAAGTAAAGACACTTTTTTCTGCATCCAGGAAATCAATATCGGCATGGTGGCCGATGTGGGTACTTTGCAGCGCCTGCCCAAGTTGGTGCCGCTGGCGATAGTCAAAGAACTGGCCTACACCGGAAGGCGCATGGGCGCCGACAAAGCGCTGGGCTATGGCCTGCTCAATGCCGTGTTTGACACCCACGAAGAAACGGTAAAAGCAGCCTTGGAATGCGCCGTGGAAATCGCGAGCAAACCGCCCGTTGCCATCTGGGGCACCAAGCAAGCCGTGCATTTCGCGCGCGACCATACGGTGGATGAAGCGCTCAAACAAATGGGCTGGCTCCAAGCTGCGATCTGGAGCAACCGCCATGTCGGCGAAGCGGTGACGGCGTTTCAGGGCAAACGCAGCGGCAATTACCCGGACTTGGTGGAACTCAAGTCCTTTACCGATTTAGCCTGAGCGCCTTTATTGCCGCGCCGTTCGCGTGTTGACCGGGGGCTTTTGTGGGTGGCTGGTGCGAAAGGGGTTGATGTCCAGGCCACCGCGGCGGGTGTAGCGGGCATAGACCGATAGCTTGATCGGCTTGCAGCGCGTCCAAATGTCCATAAAGATGCGCTCCACGCATTGCTCGTGAAACTCGTTGTGGTTGCGAAAGCTCACCAGGTATTGCAGCAATCCTTCTTGGTCTATCGCGTCGCCGGTATAGCTGATTTGCACACTGCCCCAATCGGGCTGGCCGGTGACCAGGCAATTGCTTTTGAGCAGATTGCTCACCAAGACTTCGCTGACCGGCGCCTCACCTGCCGTGACGCGCAGCACATCGGGCGCGGGGGTGTAGCGGCTGCATTCGATGTCCAGCCGGTCCAGGCTTAAGCCGTCTAATTCGTAAATCGGTTCGCGGTCAAACATTTCAGGCGCTATCAGGCGCAGGCCCACGCTGCCCTGCACCGATGCGCCGCGCCACAGCGCCTCCGACACGTCTTTGCGCATACAGGCCAGCACCGCCTCGCTGTCGGCAAACACGGTGTTGTTAAAGCTATTGAGGTAAAGCTTGAAAGACTTGCTCTCGACGATATTGGGGCTTTCGCAAGGCACCATGAAATGTGCCAGCGCCAATTGCGGCTTGCCGCGCGGGTTGAGCCAACTCAGCTCAAATGCCGTCCACATATCAGCCCCGAAAAACGGGGGGTCACCGGCAATGCCCAATTCGCTACGCTTGTCCGCGCGCGGCAGCGGAAACAACAGGCTGGCGTCGTACTGGTCTATGTAGCTGGAGGCTTTGCCCAGCGGTGATTGTTCGGGCTTGGCGGGGGCGGATGTGGTGTTCATAGCGTTTCAGGCGCCTGCCAGTTTGCGGCGAAAAACCAGACGTTCCGGCGTGGACTCCTTAGCAGCCAGCTTATAGCCATCGGCATTGAAATCACGCAGTTGCTCCGCCTTGTCCATGCGCTGCTCGATTGCAAAACGCACCATGGCGCCGCGCGCGCGTTTGGCGTTGAAACTGATGATTTTGTACACCCCGTTTTTATAGTCTTCGAACACGCATTCAATCACCCGCGCTTTGAGCAATTTGGGTTTGACGGATTTGAAATACTCTTGCGAGGCCAGGTTCACCAGCACCGGCTCAGTATCGCCTTGCAGGCGTTCGTTCAGGTAATCGGTGATGCGGCTGCCCCAGAACTGGTAGAGGTCGCTTCCCTGCTCGGTGGGCAAACGCGTGCCCATTTCCAGGCGGTAGGGTTGCATCAGGTCCAAAGGCCGCAGCACGCCATACAAACCGCTGAGTACACACACATGCGCTTGCGCCCAGGCCAATGCGTCTTCGTCCAGCGCGCGGGCGCTGAGCCCGTCATAGACGTCGCCATCAAAGGCCAGCAGCGCTTGGCGCGCATTTTTTTCAGTCGCGCGCGGCGACCAGGCTTTGTAACGCGCCACGTTCAATCCAGACAGGGCGTCACTCAAATCCATGAGTTCAGAAATTTGTGGTGGCGTGTAGCCGCGAAGCACTTTGATCAATGCTTGCGATTGCTTCACAAACAAAGGCGCTGTATGCGCCTGCACCGTAAGCGGTGTTTCGTAATCTAGTGACTTGGCGGGCGAGAGAACAAACAGCATGACCTATTATCCGCAAGTCAATCCCCTAGGCCTTGCCCAAGGGTATTAAGGCATCTCGACCACTTTGCTGGTCAGGCGCCGCACAAAGGGCAACACCGCCATCAGCGTCGGAAAAGCGATGAGCCAGGACACGCCCCAGGAACCCAGCCAAAGTTGCAGCACGCCAGGCGCCAAGCCCACGCCGCGCAAGGTACTGATGCCTGAAATCAGGCAGGTCATGATGCAGGACAAGAAAAAAGGCAGGACGATGGCCGCGTAGCGGGCAGGCAGCTTGCGAAAGCCAGGGGTTGGTGGGAACAAATTTTCCATGGCCGCGATGGTAACTGCCACACGTGAAGCCCCGAGGCCCGCGCGCAGCTAAGCGTCCACGGGCGGGCACCTCGGTAAAATTACCGGTCTTTCCCCTGCGCCGCCGCACTGCGGTTGCTGCCACCCACTTAAAGCCCCATGTCCACTACGCCCCCTGACCAGCCCGGATTGCAATCCCTGTCCAAGTCTTTTGAACCTGCCGCCCTGGAGGCGCACTGGGGTCCGGAATGGGAAAGGCGCGGCTATGGCCTGGCAGGCGTACGCGGCAGCGGCCAGACCGACGCCAGCCAGCCCTCGTTTGCGATTCAGTTGCCCCCTCCCAACGTGACCGGCACGCTGCACATGGGCCATGCGTTTAACCAAACCATCATGGACAGCCTGACCCGCTACCACCGCATGCGCGGCCACAACACCGCTTGGGTGCCGGGCACAGACCATGCGGGCATCGCCACCCAAATCGTGGTGGAGCGCCAATTGCAAGACAAAGGCATCAGCCGCCACGCCATGGGCGCTACGCCCCCCGAGGCGCGCAAAAACTTTATCGCAAAGGTGTGGGAATGGAAAGAAGAATCGGGCAACACCATAACCCGCCAGATGCGCCGCATGGGCGACAGTGTGGACTGGAGCCGCGAGTACTTCACCATGGACGCCAAGCTGTCGGGCGTCGTGACAGAAACCTTTGTGCGCTTGTACGAACAAGGCCTGATTTACCGGGGCAAGCGCTTGGTCAATTGGGACCCGGTGCTCATGAGTGCGGTGTCAGACCTAGAAGTGGAAGCCACCGAGTCCGAAGGCAAGATGCACTACATCTGCTACCCCTTTGCCGACGGCCCGCAGCTAATCGAGGGCGTGCTGCAACAAGGCATGACGATTGCCACCACCCGCCCAGAAACCATGATGGCCGATGGCGCGCTGGCAGTACATCCAGAAGATGAACGCTACCAACACCTAGTCGGCAAACTGGTCGATTTGCCTTTGTGCGACCGGCAAATTCCCATCATCGCCGACGACTTTGTGGACCGCGCTTTTGGCTCAGGCTGCGTCAAGATCACCGGCGCGCACGATTTCAACGACTACGCCTGCGCCCAACGGCACGATCTGCCGCTCATCACCATCTTTACTCTGGACGCCAAAGTCAACGCCAACGGCCCCACCGCCTACCAAGGCCTGGACCGCTTCGAAGCGCGTAAGGCGGTGAACCGCGACCTGCAAGCGCAAGGCTTGATGCTGGAAATCAAGCCCCACAAAATGATGCTCCCGATTTGCGCCCGCACTGGCCAAGTGGTCGAGCCCATGCTGACCGACCAATGGTTTGTGGCCATGACCAAGGTCAGCGATAAAGACCCCACGGGCAAAAGCATCGCGCAAAAGGCTATCGACGCGGTGCAGTCGGGCGAGGTGAAATTTGTGCCCGAGAACTGGGTGAACACTTACAACCAATGGATGAACAACATCCAGGACTGGTGCATCAGCCGCCAACTGTGGTGGGGCCATCAGATTCCGGCTTGGTACACCGATGGCACCTTGGTCAATGGCGCTGATTTCGTTGTGGCGACCAGCGAAGAAGACGCACGAAGCAAAGCGCGCGCAGCCGGTTACCAAGGTTCTCTTAGGCGCGATGAAGACGTACTAGACACCTGGTACTCCAGCGCCTTAGTCCCCTTTAGCACCATGGGCTGGCCGGACAGCGCTACGGGGACCGGCGATACCAATAACCCGCAGGAGCGCAGCGGGCTTGGACGCAGCGATTTGGCGCGCGAAGCGCGTATGAGCAAGACCGAGCCCGGTGCGTTCCGAAGCGATAGCGAAAACGCCACAAGTGACTACGACCTCTACCTCCCCAGCAGCGTATTGGTAACCGGCTACGACATCATCTTCTTCTGGGTCGCCCGCATGATCATGATGACCACGCACTTCACCGGTCGAGTGCCTTTCAAAGACGTGTACATCCACGGCTTGGTGCGCGACGCCCAAGGCAAAAAAATGAGCAAATCAGAAGGCAATGTGCTCGACCCAGTGGACCTGATCGACGGCATTGCGTTGGCGCCTTTGCTCGACAAACGCAGCCAAGGCTTGCGCAAACCCGAGACCGCGCCGCAAGTGCGCAAGAACACGGAAAAAGAATTCCCCGATGGCATCCCGGCCTACGGCGCAGACGCATTACGTTTTACCTTCGCCGCCTTGGCCAGCCTAGGCCGCAACATCAACTTTGACAGCAAACGCTGCGAAGGCTATCGCAACTTTTGCAACAAACTGTGGAACGCCACCCGCTTTGTGCTAATGAACTGCGAAGGCCAGGACTGCGGCTTGCAGGAACACACCAAAGAACAATGCACGCCCCCGCGCGTGGGCGCAGATGGGCAAGAGATCCCTGCCGGGCCTTTCTACCAGTACCTGAAATTCAGCCAGGCCGACCGCTGGATCAGCTCGGTGCTACAGCAAACCGAAGACCAGGTAGCCAAAGGCTTTGCCGAATACCGGTTGGACAACGTGGCCACGTCCATCTATGAATTTGTGTGGAACGAATACTGCGATTGGTACCTGGAAATTGCCAAAGTGCAAATCCAAAACGGCGACCCAGCGCAGCAGCGCGCCACCCGGCGCACGCTAATTCGCACTCTAGAAGCGATCTTGCGCCTGGCGCATCCGGTCATTCCGTTTATCACCGAAGAACTCTGGCAAAAAGTGGCACCCGTGGCCGGCATGGCTGGCGCGTCGGTCAGCATTGCGCGCTACCCCGAAGCGCAACTGAGCAAGGTGGACCCGCAAGCGATTGCCAATGTCAACCAGCTCAAAGCCCTGGTCGATGCCTGCCGCAATTTGCGCGGCGAGATGAATGTGTCGCCTGCCACCAAAATGCCGCTGTTCGCGCTGGGCAACGCCGACTTTATGCGCGCTAACGCCAAGGTCCTGCAAGCACTCGCCAAGCTCAGCGATGTGAAGGTCTTTGACGACGAAGCCGCCTGGCAAAGCGCAGCCCAATCCGCACCGGTGGCCGTGGTGGGCGATATGCGCATGTGTTTGTTTATCGAAGTGGATGTGGCGGCAGAGAAGGTGCGGCTGTCTAAAGAAATCGCGCGCCTGGAAGGGGAAATCATCAAAGCCCAGGGCAAGCTGTCTAATGAAGCCTTTGTGGCGAAAGCGCCGCCCACTGTGATCACCCAGGAACGTCAACGCATGGCGGATTTTGAAAGTACTTTGGAAAAGGTGCGGGGGCAGTTGGGGCGCTTGGCGTAAAGGTTCTACGCCCCCGCAGTCCCCAACGATGGTCGGGGATCAACCCGTATCCAGTACGCTAAAGCATTGATTTAATTGATATTTTTTGACGTAAATTAATTTACTCATTACAATGAGATAAATTACTCAATGTACTGAGCAAATACAAAATGCCCATCGAACGCGAAGCACTTTCCCCTCTGGTGGCTCGGCTCAAAGAACCCCGGCGCTTTTTACAAATGGTGGCCGGTCCACGCCAAGTGGGCAAAACCACGCTGGTGCGCCAGGCGCTAGAGCACTTGCAGCGCGATGCGCAGGCCAGGATCGCCACCGGCCCCACGACTGCCCCATTAGCTCAGCACAGCGCCAGCGCCGACGGCCCCGGCCTGCAAGGCCAAATCTGGCTGGGTACGCAATGGCAAGTCGCACGTGCGCTCGCCGATCAAGCGGGCAGTTGCGTGCTGGTGCTGGACGAAATTCAGAAAGTGTCCCAATGGACTGAAGAAGTCAAACGCTTGTGGGACGAAGACACCGCCGCCGGGCGCGATGTGCGCGTGGTCATCCTCGGTTCGGCCCCGCTGCTGATTGCCCGTGGCCTGAGTGAGAGCATGGCCGGGCGCTTTGAAATCACCCGCCTGGGCCACTGGCG